>JBDKFA010000109.1:0-38901 GCA_039798945.1 Pseudomonadota bacterium | reverse complement strand
TTTTCAACTTGTCGTGCAGCAACCCGGATTCGACAAGTTAAAAACGTGTCGCCACGGCGCGGAGCCGGAGCCAGAGCGGTTATCAGTAAAGCCGCCAAGTGCGTCAGGTCTTTGGGGCCAGATAGGCGACGCAGCCGGCGAGCGTCGTGAGCTGCGTGACATCCCGCTCCGGGATGTCGGTGCCGAGTGCCTTGCCGAGGCCGATGACGAAGTTCTGGAAGTCGATCGAGTCGAGATCGAGGGTGCGCCGGAGGTTCGCTTTGTCAGCGAGCCCAGTGAGATCGGCCTCGGGCGCGATTCCCGCGAGCACCCGCAAGGCCGCCTCGCGGATTCGCCGCTCGACGACGCCTCGTTCAGGGTCATTTCCGGGAGCGCTCATAGTCGCTCGGGCTCCTGCAGCAGTCGGTCGATCGCGTCGAGAAAAAGCCCGCCCCGGTGGCCGTCGGTCACGCGGTGATCGGCGGCAAGCGTGGCCGTGACCACCGGCCGCACGAACAGGCCGCCATCTCCTGCCCACGGCCGCTCCACCACCTTCCCGAAGCCGACAAGGGCGACCTGGGGCGGATAGATCACGCCGTACACGCTCTCCACGCCCCGGTCGCCGAGGCTCGTGACCGTGATCGTGGAGTCGGAAAGCTCGGAGCTGCGCAACCGCCCCGCGCGGCCGCGGACCGTGAGATCGCGAAGGCCGTCCATCAGGCGGTCAAGGCTCCGAGACTGTGTGTCGTGCAGGGCTGCCACCACGAGGCCGCCCTGCCGTAGCGAGATCGCCACTCCGACGTGGACCGCATCTCGCAGGACGACACCGTCGTGCTCCCAGACGGCGTTCAGTTCCGGCACCTCGCGAAGGGCGAGCGCCGTTGCCTTGAGCAGGAGCACGCCGGGCAAGAGCCGCCGCTCCGCGGGCCGACGGTCGTTCTCAGACGCGATCCAAGCGACGCAGCGGTGCAGGTCGATCGTCGTGCCGAGGTAAAAGTGCGGAATCTCGCGCTTCGAGCGGGCCATCGCCGCGGCGATCGTCCGCCGCATCCGCGCGAGCCTGTCGCCGGTATCAGCCGCCCGGGTCGCGGCTGACATTGGCGGTGCTGGAGGTGCCACCGGTGCCGCAGCCCGCTCGACGTCGGCCTGCGTGATCGTGCCGCGCGGGCCGGTGCCCGTGACGGTCGCGAGGTCGACGCCACGCTCCCGGGCCAGTCGGCGGGCCGAGGGCGACGCCCGGCTCACTGCCGCCCCCGTCGGCCGCGGCGCAGCTGGCGACACGGAAGGGGCCGGTGCCGCCAGCTCAGGCGGCACGGCGGCAGTCGCTGGCAATTCTCCGGTCTCGACCGGCGCGAGTGGCATCTCCAGAGCGGGAGCACCGGGCGTGGCAGGTTCGCCCACCTCCCGGAGCCGGGCGAGCGGCGTGCCGACCGGCACTCGGTGGCCCGGCTCCACCAGGATGCGATCGACGACTCCGTCGACGAACACCTCGACCTCGATCACGCCCTTCGCGGTGTCGACTTCGGCGACGATATCGCCACGACGAATCGCATCTCCGGCACGCTTCCGCCAGGCGACGAGCGTCCCGGCCTCCATGTCGGCGCCGAGTGACGGCATCAGAAAGTCACGCATGCTCGAATCGCTTTCTTCACTGCAAGGCTTGGCATCCTGCCGACTTATTCGCTTGCCGCTGCCCATCCGGGAGGCTCGAGGCCGCCGATGCCCCGAGAGCCGGCGTATGATGACGAGCGCAGGCAGGATGCCGTAGCGAAGTCAGCATCCGAGTGAACGGAGGCCTGGAGGGCCGTAGCGAACGTCCGGCGACGGGGCATGGGCGGCCTCGAGCCGGCGTCAGCAACGTGCGCGACCATCGACATTTCGACACTCCACATCGCGACGACGAAATCTACGACCGCGTCCCCGCAAGCTCCCGCACCGCGGCCACGATCCGCTCCACGCTCGGCAGCGCCGCCTCCTCCAGGTGCCGGGCATAGGGAATCGGCACCTCCGCCGTGCAGATCCGGGCCACCGGCGCGTCGAGGTCGTAAAACGCCCCTTCGGCGATGAGGCTGCCGATCTCGGCGGCCAGGCCGCAGGTCCGCCAGCCCTCGTCCACCACGGCGGCCCGGCGCGTCCGGCCCACCGAGCCGAGGATCGTCTCAGTGTCGAGCGGCCTTAGCGACCGGAGATCGATCACCTCGACCTCGATCCCCTCGGCGGCCACCGCCTCGGCCGCTGTGAGCGCCTTGGGTAACGACCCGCCGTAGGTCACGAGCGAGATGTCGCAGCCCGCCCGGCGGATCGCCGCCCGCCAGGGATCACAAACCGAGTCCTTCGGCGGCAGTTCTCCTTCGGTCGGATACAGCTGCGCGTGCTCGAAGATCACGACGGGGTCGGGATCGGCCAAGGCCGGCGCGAGCATGCCTCGCGCGTCCGCGACGGTGGCCGGCGCGAGCACCTTGATCCCCGGGACATGGGCGTACCACACCTCCAGGCTGTGCGAGTGCTGGGCGGCCACCTGCCGCCCCGCGCCCGTCGCCATCCGGATCACCAACGGCACTCCCACCTGCCCGCCGCTCATGTGGCGGATGGCGGCGGCATTGTTGACGATCTGGTCGAGTGCCAGCAGGCTGAAGTTGACCGTCATCACTTCCACGATCGGCCGCATGCCGGCGATCGCGGCGCCGATCCCGGCACCGACGAAGGCCGATTCCGAAAGCGGCGCATCGCGAATCCGCTCGGGGCCGAACTCCTCGAGCAGGCCCCGGCTGCACGCATATGCACCACCATAGAGCCCCACGTCCTCGCCCATGAGAAACACCCGCGGGTCGGCGGCCAGCGCCTCCCGCATGCCCTCACGAACCGCTTCCCGATAGGTGGTCGTCGTCATACGACGGCCTCCGCCGGCGCGGCCAGGACATCCCGCGCGAGATCGGCGACCGGCTCCCAGGCCGCCGCCTCCGCAGCCACGACGGCCGCTTCCACCTCGGCCGCCACTTCTGCCTGAATCGCCTGCAGGTCGCCCGCGGTCGCGAGCCCCCAGGCCTCGAGCGACCGCGGAAAGGCATCGAGCGGATCCCGGGCCTTCCAACGCTCGACTTCCGCCTTCGGCCGGTAGAGTTCCGGGTCGTACATCGAGTGGGCCCGGAACCTGTAGGTGCGGGACTCGAGCAGGAAAGGGCGGCCCGAGCCGCGGACGCTCTCCACCGCCAGCCGCGCCGCTGCCTCGACGGCCAGCACGTCCATGCCATCCACGACCGCCGACTCCATGGCATAGGCCGCAGCCTTGCGGTGGATGACGGGCAACGCCTGATGGCGGTCGAGTGCCGTGCCCATGGCGTAGCGATTGTTCTCGCAGAGAAAGAGCACGGGCAGCTTCCAGAGCGCGGCAAGGTTCAAGGACTCATGAAACTCCCCCTCGGCGACCGCGCCGTCGCCGAAGAAGCAGATCGTCACGTGCGGCAGTCCCCGCATGGCGTCGGCGAGCGCCAGCCCCACGGCCAGCGGCAGCCCTCCGGCGACGATCGCGTTGCCGCCGTAGAGGCCGCGGGCGACGTCGAAGAGGTGCATCGACCCGCCACGGCCCCGGCAACAGCCGGTCGCCTTGCCGAACATCTCCGCCATCACCGCCGCCGGGGGCGTGCCCCGGGCCAGCGCGTGCGCATGCTCGCGGTAGGCGGCCACGATCCGATCGGTCTCGGCGGCGGCCGACAGGGCGCCGACCGCCACCGCCTCCTGCCCGATGGCAAGATGCAGGAAACCGCGGATCTTTCCCGCCATGTAGAGCTCGGCCGACCGCTCCTCGAACCGCCGGATGAGGAGCATGCGGCGGAAGAGATCGACCGCGTGCCCGCGGGCCAGGGCCGGCGTCGCGATCATGGCGCCGGCTCCGGCGGTGGCTCGAGCATCGAGAGATCACCTTCGGGCAGGCCGAGCTCGCGGGCCCGCAGCAGCCGCCGCATGATCTTCCCGCTTCGCGTCCGCGGCAGCCACGGAAGGAAATCGATCTCCTTGGGCGCGATGGCGGGGCCAAGCCGCCGCCGTGCGTGCGCGAGCAGTTCGCGCCGCAAGTCGGTGCCTGCCTCGATTCCAGGCTTGACCGCGACGAACGCCTTGATGATCTCGTGGCCGCTCGCATCGGGCCTGCCGATCACGCCCGCCTCCGCCACCGCCGCGTGCGTGAGCAGCGCCGACTCCACCTCGAAAGGCCCCACGAGGTGCCCCGACGTCTTGATGACGTCGTCGCTGCGGCCGACGAACCAGTAGTAGCCGTCGGCATCGCGGCGGGCGAGGTCGCCGGTGAGATACCAGCCATCGGCGAAACAACGACGGTACCGGTCTTCGTCTCCCCAGTAGCCGCGAAACATCGCCGGCCACCCGGGCTTCAGCGCGATCTCCCCCTGCGTGCCCGGCTCCTCGATCACCCGCACGCCGCCGTCTGGACCGCGCTCGACGATCGCCGCGTCCACGCCCGGCAGCGGCTTGCCCATCGAGCCGGGCCGGATCGTCACCGCCGGCATGTTCGCAATCATGATCCCGCCGGTCTCGGTCTGCCACCAGGTGTCGTGAAACGGCAGACCGAAGGCTTCGCGTCCCCAGACCACCGCCTCGGCGCTCAAGGGCTCACCGACACTCGCCAGGAGCCGCAACCGGTTCGTGTCGTAGCCCAGGGCCACCTCGGCCCCCGCCCGCATCATCATCCGGACGGCCGTCGGTGCGGTGTACCAGACCGTGACCCCTTCATCCTGGAGGATGCCGTACCAGCGGCGGGCGTCGAATTCTCCCTCGTCTACGATGCTCGTGATGCCGCTCGTCAGCGGCGCGATCAGCCCATAGGAGGTGCCGGTGACCCAGCCGGGGTCGGCCGTGCACCAGAACACGTCCTCGCCGTGCAAGTCCAGCGCCCACCGGCCGGTGGCGTGGTGCATCAGCGCCGCCTCGTGGACATGCAGCGCCGCCTTGGGCGTGCCGGTGGTGCCGCTGGTGAAGTGGATGAAGGCCGGGTCGCTCGCGCGGGTGGGGCGGGCGGGGGCGGGCACCGGCTCGGGCGATGAGCCGGCCAGCAACGCCGCGTAGTCGAGCGTGCCGGGCGGCAAGCGACCCGGCTCCGCGGCCTCGCCGGGCAGGTCGTCGTCGATGACGATCACGTGCTGCAGGAACGGGAACGCCGCGCGTTGTGCGGCCACCTTGCGCCGGTACAGGCTGCGTGTGGTGAGCAGCACCTTCGGCTGCGCGATGCGCAGCCGCGTGGCCACCGGCTCGGGGCCGAAGGCGGCAAAGAGCGGCGCCACCACACACCCGGCCTTCAGCGCACCCAGCACCGCCACGTACAGCGGCTCGCTGCGGCTGCACAGCACGAACAGGCCGTCGCCGGCTTGCAAGCCCAGCTGCTGCAGCGCGTGCGCAAAGCGGTTCGTCGAGCGGGCGAGTTCGGCGTAGTCGAGCGAGTGCGGCTGGCCATCCTCGCCGACGATGCGCAACGCGATGCGTGCCGGCGCTGTCGCCTCCGCCTGCGCCTGCGCATCGCCGCGCGGTACGGAGCCGCCGGCCAGATGCCGGTCCACGGCAAGGTGCCCGATGTTCATCGGTGGATCCGGCGCATCGGCCCAGGCCTCGCCCAGCAACTCGCGCCGTACGGCCTGCCAGCTGAAGCCCGCACGCGCGGCCTCGAGGTCGACGAGCCAGGGCTGCACGCGCCAGCGCGCGGGGTCCTTGCGGATCAGGGTGCCGCGCTGCACGGGGCGGGCTCAGCGCGGGCGCCGTCCCACCGTCTGCGCGAACAGCACCTGTTCGTCGTCGGTGAGACCCATCGCGTGGGAAAGCGCCGCACGGTCGAACCACGCCCGCAGCACGGTGGCCAGCTGCAGCGAGGCGCAGCACAGGTACACGTTCTGCGCCATCGCCCCTGCCGTGCAGCTCGCATACGACTCGCGCTGCGCGGCTGGCACGCGGCCCATGCGCCGGTGGTCGGCGACGTAGACGAGGTCGAGCGCCGCGTCGTCGGCGAAGTCCTGGTAGCCCGTCACACGGCGCACGTCGGCGTCGATGGCCAGCACCAGCCGGTGCTCGGCCGGGTCGTAGCGGTACAGGCCCGTGGGCAGGGCGGCGTACAGGTCGATCTCCTGGGCGTGCATCGCGCTCGGCGCGGTGCGCCCGCCCTCCTCGGGGCGGTTCAGGCCGGCGGCCGCCCACAGCAGATCGGACAGGGTCTGGTCGTCCAGCGGCTCGGACGAGAAGGCACGCTCGGAGCGGCGCACAGCCAGGGCCTCCATCAGCGGCAGCCCCCCCGTGCGGCGGGCTGCGGGCAGGGTCATCGTGCGCGCGGAGGGCCCCTGCAGCGGACGCGGCTTGTTGCGGCCGATCAGGCCGAGGGCGAGCTTGGTGAGGGTATCCATGCCGCGATTGAAGCGGCCCGCCGTCCGGCCGCGTTGCGTCGGCGCAAGCGGCAGGCCTCACGTCTGACCTACGGTGCAGATCACGCTGCACAGGAGATGCCGATGTCCCGCAATCGCCTGAACCTGGACTCGCTTCCCGCACGACTGGCCGCAGTCGCCGCGGCGCTGGTCGTGTCCATTCCGGCTCGCGCCGACCCCGAAGCCTGGCCGGCGGTGGTCAGCCGCCAGGCCCACCTGCGCGCGGGACCAGGCCCGACCTATCCCGTGGTGGCAGTGCTGGTCCCCGGCACGCCGGTGGAGGTGCGCGGCTGTCTGCCGAACTACAGCTGGTGCGACGTGGCGGCGGACGTGCGCCGCGGCTGGATGCACGCGGTGAACCTGGAGGCCTACTCCGGCGGCGACCATGTGCGGCTGCCCGATGCGGCGGCGCTGCTGGGCATCGCGATCATCGGCTTCGCGCTGCACGAGTACTGGGCCGACCACTACCGCAGCCGGCCCTGGTACGGTCAACGCGAGCAATGGTCACGGCCGCCCGCGCCACCTCGCGCAGGCCCGCCGCCCAGGCAAGGCCCGGGGCCCGGGGCCGGGCCAGGAAAGGGCCCGGGATCCCGCAGCGGCGGGCCTCCGGGCCTTCGGCCGGGTGGCCCGCCCGGCCAGCCGCCAGGGCGGCCGTGAACGAACCGCCTGCCCGCCCTCAGGCCGGCTGTGCCGCGAAGTCCAGCAGCACCTTCATCGCGCGGCGCCGGTCCGACGCGAGTTCGAAGGCCTCGCGCGCCCGCGCCAGCGGAAAGGCGCCGGTGATCATCGGCCGCATGTCCACGCGCCCTTCGTTGATCAGGCGCACGGCGAGGGCGAACTCGGCGTGGAAGCGAAAGCTTCCGCACACCGTCAGTTCCTTGGCCACGACGAGGTTCTGAGGCAGGCTCACGTCCCCGCCGAGCCCGAGCTGCACAACCGTGCCGCGCGGGCGCATCGCCTCCAGCCCCGCGCGCAGCGCACGCTCGCTGCCGCTGCACTCGAGCATCACGTCGAAGGTGCCCTTGTCGGCGCTGTAGCGCGCCGGCCAGCCGGGGTCGGCTGCCGCGTTCACGGTGTGCCCGGCGCCCATGGCGCTCGCCACGGCGAGCGTCTCGTCGGTCAGGTCCACGGCCGTGATCTCGGCGGCGCCGTGCACGCGCGCAGCGGCCACCGCGAGCGCACCGATCGGCCCGCAGCCGCTGACCAGCACGCGCTTGCCCAGCAGCGGCCCGGCGCGCGACACGCCATGCAGGCCCACCGAGAACGGCTCGGCGAGCGCCGCGTGCGCCAGCGGCACGTGCGCGGCGACCGTCTCGCACTGCACGGCGTCGCAGGTCAGCAGCGTGCGAAACGCGCCCTCCACGTGGGGGTCGCGCATCGCACTGCCGTAAAAGCGCATGTCCAGGCAGTGGTTGGGCAGGCCCTCCAGGCAGAACTTGCAGCGCCCGCAGGGCCGGCTCGGGTTCACCGCCACACGGTCGCCGGGCTGCACGCGCGTGACGTCGGCCGCCACCGCGACCACGGTGCCTGCCACCTCGTGGCCCAGCGCCATCGGGCGCTTGATGCGCACCGTGCCGAAGCCACCCTGGTGAAAGTAGTGCAGGTCGGAGCCGCAGATGCCGCCGAAGCCTACCTGCACACACACCTGGCCAGGGCCCGGCGGCTCGACCTCGCGTGGCTCCACGCGCAGATCCTCCGGGGCGTGGATCACCACACACAGGCAGCGCATGGCCAGGGCCTGCTGCAGCGGTCTTCCTTGCTCGGTCATGGCCTCGAACCCTCCGGATGCTGGCCGGCGTCATTCTGCAGCACCGGCCTCCCCCTCGCGCAGGCCTGGGCCGGTGCAGGCTGTCGGCCCGGGCGAGAACTTTGCCACGCCGTGTGCACGCGGCAGGCCGGCACGCCACGCCGCAGCAAGCGCCCTGGCGGCATCATCGCCGTCCGCCGAGCACACGAAGACCGCCTTCATGGACACGTCCGTCAGCACCTGCGCACCTGCCCCGCCGCCTGCGCCCACCTTCAAGAAGCGACTGAAGCGTGTGCTCAAGCCTGTGCTGCGACCGATCCTGGGCCTGATCGGAGGGATTGGCTTTGACCCGACGCGGGTGCTGCTGCTGCGCTTCCTGCCCCGGTACCTGGCGCACGCGCGCCGCTTTCGGGAGCAAGGCGGCACGATCAGCGCGCACATGCCGATCTTCGTGGACTGGCAGGAGCAGGCAGGAACCGCGGGCGGGCATTACTTCCACCAGGATCTTCTCGTGGCCACCCGCATCCACGATGCCGCTCCTCGCCGGCACATCGACGTCGGATCGCGCGTGGACGGCTTCGTGGCCCACGTGGCCTCGTTTCGCAACATCGAGCTCCTGGACGTGCGCGCACTCCAGGACTCGGGCCACCCCCGCATCCAGTTCATGCAGGCGGACCTGATGGACGCGCAAAGCGTTCCCGCGGAGATCACGGATTCGCTGTCCTGCCTGCACGTGCTCGAGCACTTCGGGCTCGGCCGCTACGGGGACGCGATCGAGCCGAACGGGCACCGCCGCGGCTTCAACAACCTGCTGCGCATGCTCGAGCCGGGGGGCACGCTGTACGTGAGCTTCCCGATCGGGCGAGCCACCGAGGTGCACTTCAACGCCCACCGCGTCTTTCACCCCACCGAGGTGCTGACGTGGGCGGACACGCCGGGGGCGGTCGAGCTGCTGCACTTCGACTTCGTCGACGACCAGGGCGCGCTGCATCGCGACGCGAACCCGGCCGGGCAGCTTCCGCCGATGAGCTTCGGCTGCGGCATCTACACGCTGCGCAAGCGCGCCCGCGAGGGCAGCACAGCCTGAGGCCGCGAGCCGCCGCGTCGGGCCGTAGCGGCACCTACACGAACGCCAGCTGCCGCGAAGCCGCGTCGAAGTTCCTGAGCTGCGGCAGCACGTCCAGCAGCTGGCTGGCCGACAGCCCGAACCAGCTGCCGAGCGTGGCTGCCATCTGGTCCACCGCCATCGTCGGCAGCAGCCGGCCCTGGCCGACGTCGTCCGGGCCGTTGTGGGCGATGACGGGTGCCACCCCGTAGTGGCGCCCGCCCGCCACCGCGCCGCCGAGCACGAAGTGCATGCTGCCCCAGCCGTGGTCGGAGCCGTCGTTGTTGCCGGTGAGGGTGCGGCCGAAGTCCGAGGCGGTGAAGGTGGTCACGCGATCGGCCACGCGCAGCTCGACCAGCGCCTCCTGGAAGGCCGCCAGCGCGGAGCCCAGGCGACCCAGCAACTGCGTGTGCGTGGTGAGCAGCCCGTCGTGGTTGTCGAAGCCGCCGAGGGAGACGAAGAAGACCTGGCGCCGCGCGTCGAGGGCCGAGGCGCAGGAGATCATGCGCGCCACCATGCGCAGCTGGTCGGCCAGCGTGTTACCCGAGGGAAAGGCCGTGGCCAGCGCCGGGGCGGCGGCGAGCGCAGCCGTCAGCGTCTCGTGCGCGTCCAGGGCCCGGGCCGCCACACGCGCATGGTCGGCCTGCATCAGGTGCGCGCGCGGCGCCGTGATGAGTGCGCGCAGCGCGTCGGAGGCCGCCGCGGAGCCGAACAGTGGCGTGCGCAGCGCGTTCAGCGCCACCGAGCCGGTGGGCGTCACCTGGTACTGCACGGCACGGCGCCCGGACATGAACACCGCATTGCCCGTCACGTTCACGCAGGTGAACGTGGCGCGGCCGTTGCCGGCCTCGAAGAGGTCGCCCATGCGCCCGCCCCAGCCCGTGGAAGCACCCTCGGCCGCACTGGCCTGCCACACCGACTGCTGGTCGTTGTGGGAGAAGAGCTTGGGCGGCAACGGCACCGACCGTGCCTGGTATTGCGCCTTGGTGGTGGGCTGCACGAGCGTGCCCACGTTGAGCAAGGTGGCCAGTTGCCCGGCCTTCCACAGCGGCATCAGCGGGAACAGGTCGGGCGCGAGCGCGTACTGGTAAGGCACGCCGTGGCGGTCCGTCGGCGGCTGGACACTGTCGAGCGCCGTGGCGCCCAGCGCCGCGCGGCTGTGCGCCAGCGTCGGGCGCAGCAGCCGGTACTGCTCGTGGTGCAGCGGATCGTAGGGCACGAGCGTGTTCGCGTAGTCGTTGCCCCCGTAGAGGAACACGCACACGAGGGCCTTGTAGTCGGTGGCGCTCTGCGCGGCGGCCTCGCCGAGCGCGGCGAGGTTCAGGGCCCAAGGCGCGGCCGCACCGGCCAGCGCGAGGCCCGAGGCGCGCTGCATGAAGGCGCGGCGCGAAGCGTTCGTCGAGCTCATGGTCACGGTCGGCTCCTCAAGTCGGCACGAGGAACTCGGGGCTCGCCATCACGAGCAGGATCGCCGCGTGCACGCGGTTCCTGCGGGCCGTGTCGGTTCCGCCTGCCATCGCGCCGATGGCCGTGCCGATCGTCGTGCGCGTGGCCATGTCGAGCTGGCCGCCGGCCAGCAGCACGTCCAGTTGGGAGACGAGCGTAGCCGGGGTGTCCGCCAGCGGCAGCCAGGCGGTGTAGTCGGCGCGCACGTCGCCGCGCCCGCTGGCGATCGTGGTCTGCAGGTAGTTCAGGTAGCCCACGACAGACGATTCGTTGGCGAGCTGGAACTCCGGGGCCACGAGCGCAAGGCCCGCCATGGCACTGCCCGGGGGCACGTAGCCGGGGCGGAAGAAGTTGAAGACCGAGGGCGAGCGCAGCGGGCTCTGCCCGAGCGCGGTGCCGGGGTTGCCGGTGTTGCCGATGGCCCAGGCGTCGCTCGGCGAGGTGGCTGCGAATGCGCGGGCCCAGGCCGTCAGCCGCAGGATGGGCTCGCGCAGCTTGCCAGCCGTCGTGCTCGCGCGGGCCGCGGTGCCGCGGGCCTCGTCGTCCAGCAGGATGGCGCGCACGACCGCGCGCAGGTTGCCGCGCGCGCCACGCCCATCGTCGGCGAAGACGCGGGACACGCGCTGCACGTAGGCCGGGCTCGGGTTGCTCGTGACCAGGCGCTGGATCAACTGGCGCGACCAGAACGGGCCGACGTTCGGGTGGGCAAAGAGCCGATCCAGCGTCGCCGTCAGCGCAGCCGCGGCCGTCGTGCCTGCGGGAATCGTCAGCCCGAGGAAGGTCTTGGCCCCGGTCTCGTAGCGGCTGGCCACCTGCGTCATGGGCCGGCGCTGGTAGTCGGGCGTGTCGGTGTTGCCGCCAGCCAGGTCCTGGTCCCAGCCGGTGAACACGCGTGCGAGGCCCGTCACGTCATCCTGGGTGTACGCCTCCACCGGCTGGCCGCCCGCCAGGCGCGGCGTGCCGTCCTCGTTGAGCTCGACCAGGCCGATCGTGAACAGCTGCATCAACTCGCGCGCGTAGTTCTCGTCGGGCACCGTGCCAGTGGCGGCGTTGGCCTTGGGGTTGCCGCGGAAGGTGAGGTACACCCCCATCTGCAGGCTGGTGCTCACGGCCTGCAGCAGCGTGCGCAGGTTGCCGAACGCGTGCTCCTCGAGCAAGTCGAGCCAGGCCGCGCCCGCGAACGCGCGCCACGGCGTGTTCAGGCCGTCCATGCCAATGACGATGATCTCGGACAGCGCGAGCGTCACCCGCTGTCGCAGCGTGTCGGGCGACGCGATCAGCGCGCGCCAGGCGGCGGCATCGAAGCCGTTTTGCGTGTTCCTGTTGGCCGCGGCATCGAAGCCCTTGGACTTCAGCCAGTCCCACCGGGTGAGGCCGCGCGGCATCTCGAACTGCTCGTCGAGCCACGCGGCGTATCCGAGCGACTGCACGCGTGCGATGTCCGCTGGCGTGGGGCCGGTGGAAGCCTGCACGAGCAAGCGTGCGGCCTGGGCCTCGGTGGGGGCGGCGAGGGTCACGTCGGGACCGGGGTTGGAAGGACCGGCCACAGGCGGCGCCGAAGGGGCGTCTCCACCCCCGCCGCATCCCGCGAGCGCCAGGGAAGCGAAGGCGACCGAGCCCGAGGTCGTCGCCCGGGGGCCCGGAGGCAGAAGCGCTGCAGGGGTTGAAGCAGGCATGGTCGACACCTCACCGGCCGGATCATAGGCGCGGGGGCGCCGATCGCAAGGGGTCCTCAGGGCCCTGGCCGCACCGGCAGCAAATTCCTCACGAATTGCAGCGCCCGGCGCGTGCGCAGCCGCGCCGCAGGCGTCCCGGGCGGTGGTCCCTCAGGCTGCGTGGGGGTCGTCGAACGCCGCGTCGATCTCGTCCACCGCCAGCTTCGCGTAGCTCGCGGCCGCGCCGCTCAACTCCCAGACCGAGACCCCCTCGGCGATGCGCGGCACGAGGCTGTCCTCCTTGCGCATGCGGGCCTCGGCACCCTCGACGACGGCTGCGACATGCTGCCTCGGGATGACCACCACCCCGTCGCCGTCGGCCACGACCAGGTCCCCGGGGTTCACGCGCACGCCATCGCACACCACGGGCGCATTCACGCAGCCGTGCCCGGACTTGTCGGGGTGGGAGGACATCACATGCGTGGCCCAGGTCGCGCTGCCCAGTTCCTGCAGCACATCGGTGTCGCGCACGCAGCCCTGCACGACCACGCCGGCCAGGCCCTTATTCAGCGCGTAGCGCGCGGCCATGTCACCCCACTGCGCGCCCGAGGTCGGGGCGTCGGAGACGACCACGAGCACGTCCCCGGGCTGCGCGAGCACGAGCGCGCGGTGCATCATCAGGTTGTCGCCCGGGGCGACATGCGCGGTGACAGCCGGGCCGGCGATGCGCACGCCGCGCTGCAGCGGGCGCATGGCCGGCGACATCAGCGTGCGACCGCGCGCCTCGACACCACAGGCGTAGGCCGCCTCGTGCAGGTCGGAGACCGAGGTGGAGCGGGCACGCGCGCACAACGCGGCGTCGACGCGATTCACGCGCAGGTAGACGGTGGAGCGGCTCAAGGCAGGGGCCTCCAGGCGGGGTGGGTGGGACAGGGCGCGCGGGCGCGGCCTTCGAGGTTCAGGCGTGCGGCACGCAATACCCGTCGGCCGGCAGGCGGAAGGTCGTGCGCTTCATGAGCCGCGGCTGCTCCACGCGGATCTCCTCGCGCCGGTGCATCGTGCAGCCGTTGTCCCACATCATCAGGTCGCCGTGGCGCACCTTGTGCTCGTAGACGAGCTCGGGGCTGCCCCCGGCCTCGAAGAGGATGGGCAGCACGCGCGCGTTCTCCTCGGCCGACAAGCCCTCGATGGCCACGAGCGTGGTCGGGTCCGCATACAGCGCCTTGCGGCCCGTGACCGGATGCGTGAGCACCACCGGGTGACGTGCGTCGGGCAGCTTGAGCATCATCTTGACCTGCTCGCTGCCGGCAAGCTCCAGCGGGTTGAGCTGCTCGTAGCGCTTGGCGTAGCGGTAGATGCCGGTGCCCCCGTCCACCAGGGCCTGCACGTCCGCGGGCAGCCGCTTCCAGGCGCCGTACTGGTCGGCCCAGTACATGCGGCCGCCGTCCTGAGGCACCTCGACGCCGTAGAGCACGGCGCCAGTGGCCGGACGCTCGCGGAAGGTCTGGTCGGAGTGCCAGGTGAGGTCCTCGCCGCCGGCAAAGCCGCCGACGAAGCGCCCGTCGTGGTACTTCAGCGTGCTGAAGTAGATGATCTCCTCGTGGTAAGGCGACTGGATGTCGCGGCGCGAGGCGCTCTCGCAGCGGCCGAAGTAGGTGCTGAAGCGCACCTGCTCTTCCTCGGCAAGCGACTGGCGGCGAAAGATCAGCACCGTCCACTCGGACCACAGCCGGCGCAGCTCGCGCATGGCCTCAGGCATCTCGAGCAGGCGGTCCACGCGCTCGTCGACTTCGAGCGCGAAGTTCGGGTGCAGGACGCGGGTGGCGAAAAGGGGTGACGGGGCATTCATCGGGTTCTCCTGGTGCCGGGGCGGGTGCCCGGGCTCTTCAAGCAGGCCGATGCTGTGGCATGGCCCTCGCAGCGCCAATGGGGAGGATACCCGGGAGTGCGCCCGAGTTTCACATGTTGAACTTGTGGCCGGATGCGGCGCACGCCTGCCTGCCCCGTGCCGAGGCGAGGGCGTGCAGCCAGCCCGGCCTCAGGGGGCAGACGCCTCGGAGGTTGCGGCCGGCACCGGCCACAGGCAGTGCCGGTCGAGCGCCTCGAAGCTCGCGCAGCCGATCTGGGCGAGCACCATGTCGACTTCCTTGCGCACGATCTCGAGCGCGCGTGCCGCCCCGGCCTGGCCCGCAGCGGCCACGCCGTACAGCGTGGGCCGGCCGAAGATCGTCGCGTTCGCCCCCAGGCAGCGCGCAATGACCACGTCCGAGCCGCGGCGCACGCCACTGTCCAGGATGAGCTCGAAGGCCGGACCGACCGCCTCGCGCACGGCCGGCAGCACCTCCAGCGGCGAGGGGGCGGCGTCGAGCTGGCGCCCGCCGTGGTTGGAGACGACGATCGCATCGGCGCCGAGCGCCGCGGCCTGCCGCGCGTCATCCGGATGCAGGATGCCCTTGACGACCAGGCGCCTCGGCCAGGCCTCGCGGATGCGCTGCAGGTGCTCCCACGTGACCATCGGCGCGGGCGTGAGCGTGCCGTACAAGTCGGCCACCTGCGCGGCCGTCGCGCCCGCGGGCGCGTACGGCGCCCAGTTCTTCATCATCGGGATGCCCCCGCTCCTCAGGTAGCGCAGCACCCACAGCGGGTGGCCAAGCGCGTCGAGGGCCACGCCCGGCGTCATGCGAAACGGCCGGGTGAAGCCGTTGCGGCGGTTGCGCTCGCGGTTGGAATTCACCGGAACGTCCACCGACACCACCAGCACGCGGGCCTCGGTGGCGCACGCACGGCGCACGAGGTCGTCGTTGATGCGCGCGTCGCTCGTGCAGTACATCTGGAACCACACGTGCTCGGGGGCGACCTGCACCACCTCCTCGATCGAACCGTTGGCCGCGCTCGACAGCAGGAAGGGCACATCGGCCTCGCGCGCCGCGGCCGCGAGCAGCCGGTCGGCATCGGGGTGGAAGAGCCCGGCCAGACCCGTGGGCGAGATGCCGATCGGGCTGCGCCAGCGCCGCCCCAGCAACTCGACGGACTGATCGCGCCGGCTCACGTCGCGCAGGTAGCGCGGCACCAGGGCATGGCGCTGGAAGGCCTCGCGGTTGCGCGCCAGGCAGCGCTCGTCGTCGGCACCCCCGTCGATGAAGTCGAAGGCGATGCGCGGCAGCTTGCGGCGCGCGAGCTCGCGCAGATCGTGCAGGTTGACGACGGATTGCAGCTTCATCGTGGACGCATGCCGGCCAAGGGCCCGTGCCGAGTGGGCGCACACAGTAGGGTATCGCGACAGGGGCGCGCCGCGACAGGAGTGCGCTCCACCGCCAGAGGTTTCACATCTTGAACTTCTGCGCTTCCCCTTCGAGGGCTTGAGCCGACTCCCGCAACGCGCCCTGGATCTCCTCCAGGCGCGCCTCGCCGAACAGCTCGGCCGGGCCGGCCAGGCTCAGCGCAGCGAAGGCGTCGCGCTCGCCGCGCACCGCCACCGCAAAGGCGTGCAACCCGGGCACCACATCCCCCAGGTTCACGCCGAAGCCGTGCCGCGCCGAGCGCTCGCGCATCTGCTGCAGCGCGCCCAGCCGGTGCGGGCCTTGCCGAGCGGTCTCCTGCGCGATGTTGTCGGCCAGGATCGCCTGCACCTCGCCGGCGGGCAGGGTCTGCAGGATCGCCACGCCACCCACCGAGGTGAACAGCGGTCGGCGCGTGCCCGGGTAGATGAGCAGGCCGGTCAGCGCGAGGCTGCCGATGCGCAGGCCGCACACGTACTCGTTGCCGCTGCGCAGCAGCAGCAGCGCCACGCCACCCAGGCGCCGCACCAGCGCTCGCAGGTGGGCTTCCGCGGCGCGCTGGAACATCACCCGGTCCGGCCGAGCCAGGCCGAGCTCGTACATCAGCGGGCCCGGCAGATAGTGGCGGTCGCCGTCGCGGCGCTCGACGAGGCGCTCTTCCACGAGGCACGCGAGCATGCGGTGCACGGTGCCCTTGTCCATCTCGCAGCTGGCCGCGAGATCGGACAGCCGCCAGCCGAACTGGGGCCGGGTGGCCACCGCGCGCATCAGCCGGATGCCGCGCGCCAGGCTCTGGGTGCCCTTGCGCTCGGGCGCCTTGCTCACGACGGCCTGCCTGCGTGCTCACTCGGCCTTGATGCCGGCCTCGCGGATCACCTTGCCCCAGCGCTCGATCTCGCTGGCCAGCAGCTGGCCCAGGGCCTCGGGCGTGCTGCTGGCCGCCTCCACGCCGTGGCCGGCCATCTTCTGCTTGACGTCTGGCAGCGCCAGCGCGGCCACCGCTTCACGGTTGAGCCGGTCGACCACCGCACGCGGCGTGCCCGCCGGCGCAAAGAGGCCGAACCACGAGGTCACCTCGAAGTCGCGCAGCCCCGACTCGATCACCGTGGGCACGTCCGGCAGCTCGCTGCTGCGCTGCCGCCCGGTGACCGCGATCGCGCGCAGCTTGCCCGCCTTCACGTGCTGGATCACCGAGGGGATCGTGGAGAAGTACAGCTGCACGTGGCCGCCGAGCAGGTCGGTCACGGCCGGGCCGCCGCCCTTGTAGTTCACGCTCACCATCTCGACTCCGGCCATCCGGTTGAACAGTTCGCCGGCCAGGTGTGCCGTCGTGCCCACGCCCGAGTTGGCGAAGTTCAGCGTGCGCGGCTTGGCCTTGGCCAGCGCGATCACCTCCCGGATGTTCGACGCCGGCAGCGAGGGGTGCACCACCAGCACCAGCGGCAAGTTGCCGGCCAAGGTGATCGGGGCGAGGTCCTTCACCGGGTTGAAGGGCAGCTTCTGCAGGGAGGGGCTGATCGGCAACGAGGTGATGGGCATGACGAGCGTGTAGCCGTCCGCGGGCGCATCGACGACCTGCCGCACGCCCACGTTGCCGGAGCCGCCGGGCCGGTTCTCCACCAGCACCGGCTGGCCCAGGGCCGGGGCGAGCTTCTCGGCGAGCAGCCGCGCCACGAAGTCCGTGCCACCGCCTGGGGCCACCGGGACGATGATCCTGATCGGGCGTTCGGGGAAGCTTGCCTGCGCCGCAGCGGGCCCGGCACCAGCCAGCCCGAGCAGGACGCAAGCAGCCGCGCCCATCCAGGCGCGTCGTGAAGGGCGATGTGCAGTCATGGTCTCCTCCTGTGCCCCGGAATAGGGGCGCTCATCCGGTGTGCGGGCCCGCCGCCACGTGCTGCAGCACGTGAAAGCCCGATTCGATGTGGTGACGCATCGCCAGCGTCGCGGCGGCGACGTCGCCTTCGGTCAGCGCCTGCAGGATCGCCTCGTGCTCGCGCGCGGCTTCGCCGCCGCGGCCCTGCACGGCGTTGATGAGGTCGAAGGGATAGCGCGCCCACAGGATCTGCACGAAGTGCAGGGTCTGGGGCATCGCCGCGAACTCGTACAGGCGTCGGTGCAGCCGGTAGTTGATGCCGCGCGCCAGCGCCCGGTCGCCCGCGTCGAAGGCGTGCTCGAATTCGCGCGCCAGGCCGCGCAGTTCCTCGATGTCCGCCGCGGTCAGCCGGTCGATGGCCCCACGCACGAGTTGCGCCTCCAGCAACAGGCGCAGCTGCAGCGTTTCGCCCGATGCGCCCTCGTCGAAGGGCATCACGCGCGCGCCGCGGTAGGAGTCGCCGCTCACGTAGCCCTCGGCCTCGAGCAGCTTCAGCGCCTCGCGCACGGGCGTGATGCTCAGGCCGAGGTGCTCTGCGATCTCGGCCTGCTTGAGCCGCGAGCCGCGCGGGTAGACCCCGGAGATGATGCGCTCGCGCAGGTAGTCGGCGACCTGCTCCTCCTTGGTGCGGGTGTCCATGGGCGTGTGCGGCAAGGGGTGGGCGCAAGGGGCAGGCGCAGGGCTCGGGACGGCCGACAGGCTCGGGGCTGCGCGCGCTACTCGAACACCACGTCGCGCGAGTTCGTGAGCTGGCAAAAGCGCTGCAGGCCCCGTATCGCGCACTCGTGCTCCTCGGCCGAGAGCGCGCAGCAGCCGTCCTCCAGCACCACCATCTCGTAGTCGCGGTCGTGCCCCTCGCGCACGGTGGCCTGCACAACCGCGTTGGTGGAGATGCCAGAGCAGTAGATGCGCTGCACGCCTTGCGCGCGCAGCACCGCCTCCAGGCTCGTCGCGTAGAAGGGGCTCACGCGGTGCTTGACGATGTCCAGGTCTTCGGGGCGCTGCCCGAGATCGGGGTGCGTCTGCGTGCCCCAGGTGCCGAGCTGGAAGATCCCGTTCCTGCGCGCACCGGAGAAGATGGGCGAATTCGGCGGGCACTCGCGGTAGTCGCTCGAGAAGCCCACGCGCACGAAGCCGACCCGCAAGCCGGCCGCGCGCGCCTTGTCGATCGCCTGCCGCGTGTGGGCGACGATGCCGCGCTCGCGCGCCTGCACACCGTACGGGGCCTGGCCGTTCACCCCATCCGCGTGGACGAGGTCGTTCATCATGTCGAGTACGAGGTAGATCGAGCGGGTCATGGTGCAAGCCGTCTGAGGCGGTGGTTCACAGGATCACTTCGCGCGCCTGCAGCGCGGCGCGCTCGGCGCGCGACAGCCCCAGCAGCTCTCCGAACACGTAGTCCTCGTCCTGGCCCAGCTCGGGCGTGAGGCGCCGGATGCCGACCGCCGGGGTGGCGGAGAAGCGGGCAGGCGCACCCACCGCCCAGCGCGGTGCCACACCCGGGCCGCTGACGCGGGTGATCGAGCCGCGCGCGCGCAGGTGCTCGTCATCGGCGAGGTCCTGCGCACTCCACGAGACGTGCGCACAGACGCCCGCTTGCTGCAGGCGACGGACGATGTCCTCCGCGTCGAGCGTGGCCAGTCGCTGCGCGAGCCAGGTGTCGAGCTCGGCGCGCGCCTGCAGGCGGCGGGCGGCGCTCGCGTATCGGGGGTCCTGCGCGAGCGAGGCGTCGCCGAGGACGCGTGCCAAGGCCTGCCACTGGGCGTCGTCGCGTACGGCCACCGTCGCCCAACGGTCGGGCTGCGCTGTCGCGTACACGCCATGCGGAGCCATGCCGAGGTCGCCGTTGCCCGGGCGCACGGGCACCTCGCCGCAACTCGCCTGCACGAGCGCCTCGCCCAGCATCGCCGAGGCTACCTCGCGCGCGGCCAGGTCCACATGCTGCGCGCGGCCGGTGCGCCGACGCTGGTGCAGCGCCGCCACGAGCGCCATCGCCGCGTGCATGCCCGAGGCATGGTCCATCACGTGGCGCATCTCCACCGGCGGGCCGTCGGGGTAGCCACTCATCCAGCCGAGCCCACCCCAGGCACCGAAGAGCGGGGCATAGCCGGTGAAGTGCGAATCGGGCCCACTCTGCCCGCTGGACGACAGCGACAGCAGCACGACGTCGGGCTTGACCTGGCGCAGCGCCTCGAAGCCCAGGCCCAGCCGGTTCATCACGCCGGGACGAAAGCTCTCGGCAGCGACGTCGCAGGCCACGACCAGACGCTTGGCGAGCTCCACGGCCTCGGGCTTCTTCAGGTTCAGCCGCACCGAGAGCTTGTTGGCCGAGACCTGGTCGAAGGTGGCGGCCTGCATCCGGCCATACACCGCATGCGGCTTGCGAAACGCGTCCAGCCGGGTGCTGCTCTCCACCTTGATGCACTCGGCCCCGAGCTGCGACAGCAGGTGCGTGCAGAACGGGCCCGCGGCGTGGATCGTGAAGTCGGCGACGCGCACGCCGGCCAACGGCGCGCGGCCCCTGCCGCCGGACGCAGGCTCGTGGCCCATGGCGGCCCCGCTCATCGGGCCTCCTCCTCGAGGCGCCCGTGGGCACCCGGCGCAGGCACCGGGCCTGGCGCCGGCAAGGGCGTGGCCCGGAAATGGACCGGCGCACGCAGCACCTTGGCCTGGCGGCCGTCGGGCAGTGTGCAGGGCACGAACAGGCCGCGCGAGCGCTCGTGCTCACCGCCCACCACCTCGGCCGGCGAGCGGTACTTGCCCAGCGGCACGCCGACACGCTGAGCCCGGCGCACCACCTCGTCGGCGTCGTGCGCGGCCATCCAGGCGCGGATGTGGGCGTTGATCTCGTCACCGCGGCGGCTGCGCTCCAGGGGGTCGGCCAGCGCCGGGTCGGTGGCCCAAGGCGGGTGATCCAGCAGCTGCACGAGGCCCTCCCACTGGCGATCCTCCAGCGTGAGGAGCTCGACGAAGCCATCGCGCGTCTCGAACACGCCCCCATAGCGAAAGCGCCGCGTGGCCCGGTGCTCCAGCGAGCCGTCGCCCAGGCGCTGGATCGCGAAGGCTCCCACCGCCAGCGTGGCGTCCTGCACCGACACGTCCACGTGCTGTCCGCCGCATTGCGGCACCGCCCACCAGGCGGACAGGGCCGCGAGTGCCGCCATCGCCCCGCCCTGGTAGCCCGCGAAGTGGCCGTAGATCTTCAGCGGCGCGCGTTCCGGGAATCGCTCGTGCGACAGGCCGTTGGGCAGCAGGAAGCCTTCACCGGAGGCATGGATGAGGTTGAGCTCCTCGGCCTGCCAGTGCGCTTTCGGGCCCGTGCCGCCGAAGGGCAGCACGCTCGCGTGCACCAGGGAGGGAAAACGGGCGCGGGTGCCGTTCGGCCCGTCCGGCTCCAGCCCGCACGCCGCGCGTTCGGCCACGGGCGTGTCCTCGATCAGGATATCGGCATCGGCGAGCTCGCGCGCCAGCACCGCCTGGCCCGCCGACGAGGCGAGTTCACACGCCACGCTGCGCTTGCCGGCGGCCAGGTAGGCGAACAGCGCACTCTCGCCCTGCCCCGCCTGCCCCCCCTTCAGGCGCGGCGCCATGCGCCGCAGCGGCGAGCCTGCATCGGGCTCGAGCATCGTCACCCGCGCCCCCATCGCCGCGAGCAGGCGTGCCGCGTAGGCCGCAGCGGGCGTGCGTGCGCACTCCACCACGCGGCAGCCTGCCAGGGGCAGCTCGGCCGGGTCCACCGACCCTGGGACGGGCTCGTGCAGCGGGTCTGTCATGGGCGGGTGCACGGACTTTGTCCCGGAAGACCTGGGCTCAGCGCACCACCGGCAACTCGAGATCCACCGCCGAGCCGTCCAGGAACACCGGCAGGCGCACGTCGCGCGAGGGCAGCACCACCGTCGCGAGGCCGGGCGTGGTCACCTCGCCGCGCTGGTTCTCCGCGGCGATCTCGATGTCCACGAGCGCAGCGCGGTCCTTCACGTACTTGCGCACCACGCGGCCCTTGCAGAAGGTGGTGTCGCCCATGATGTTGAAGCGGCGCATCTCGGTGCGCACCCGCTTGAGGAAACCCGCATCGCCCATCCAGTTCGTGACGAGCGTGGCCATCCACGCCGAGCGCTGCGGGCCGTAGTCGTAGGTGCCGGGTACGCCGACCTCCTTGGCCACCGACTCGCGGTGGTGGCCGATGCCCGTGTACTCGACCCCGCCGCCGGCCTCGGGGTTGCGAAAGAAGTGACCCGGGTGGCGCACGGCAGCCTGCAGCACCACGCCGTGCGTGTGGCCGCGGCCCGAGCCGACCAGAAAGCCCATCGTGTCCATCAGCGACAGCGGGCCGCGGGCGATCGTGGGCAGCTCCTCGCCCTCGTGCACGTCCTCCCAGTAGCGCACGGCCTGGCCGCGGATGTGCCTCGGCTCGTCGAGCACCATCTGGTCGATGCGGTCGCGCTCCTCGTCGGTGTACTCGTGCTGGGTGATGGCCTTGTACTTGCCGGCGTCGCG
Organism: Pseudomonadota bacterium; assembly: GCA_039798945.1. GTDB lineage: Bacteria > Pseudomonadota > Gammaproteobacteria > Burkholderiales > Burkholderiaceae_C > Rubrivivax. The sequence goes on along the minus strand of JBDKFA010000109.1, from coordinate 16,908 downwards.
CGCGGCCTTGCGCTCGTGGCGCGTGCAGGTGCCCAGCGCCCGCGCGACGAGTTCTCCGCGCGGGTTGAAGTAGCTCGCCTCGACGTACTGCAGCACGAGCCGTCCGGAGAACTGGCTGTGCTTTTCCTCGACGCCCACCACGCGCTCGATGGCCGTGAGGCGCTCGCCGGGGCGCACGTGGCGGAACATCTCCCAGTCGTTGCCGGCGTAGAAGCCGTGCACGCCGGGCAGCCCCCAGCGCGTGCGGCCCACCCAACCGTAGGCCATCGGGAACATCGGGTGCGCCACCTGGCTGCCGTGGCGAGAGGCCGCCCCGTAGCCAGGCTCGCGGTACAGCGGGTTCAGGTCGCCGATGCCGTTGCACCAGTTGCGCAGCGTGTCCGAGGTCGCGTCCTGCAGGTACGGGCCTTCGGGACGCAGCTGCAAGCCGATCATCGCGCGCGCATCGGCCACGGCCTGGTCGGTGATGCGGCCTTCGGCGGGTGCGCTGCCGACTTCGCTGGGTGCTGCAGGGGTGCTCAAGAGAGGGTTCCTCGTGTGGGGGTGAACGGTCCGGTGGGGCTCAGGGCTCAGGGCTCAGGGCTCAGGGCTCAGGGCTCGCGGCGCTCGGGCGCGACATCGATGTCGCGCTCCACGAGCTCGATGACCACCGGGAAGTAGCGCCCGGCGCCGCCATGTTCGACGGCAGCCTCGTAGTAGCGCCGGGCCAGGGCGGTCAGCGGCGTGCGGGTGCCCGTGTGCTGCGCGAGCTCGAGCACGCAGCCGATGTCCTTGAGCGCGTACTCCGGCGGGAAGGCCTGGGTCGGGAACTCGCGCGGCAGCATCGCCTTGCGGGCGTGGTTGCGCAGCACGAAGCTGTCGCCCGAGCCGCGCGAGACGGCCTCCAGCAGCGTGGCCGGCTGCACGCCGGCACGCTCGCCGAGCACCAGCATCTCGGCCAGCGCCGCGGTGTGCTCGAAGACGAGCGCGTTGTTGATGAGCTTGACCACCTGGCCGCAGCCCACGCCACCGCAGTGCGTGACATCGGTGCCGAGCAGGCGCAGGAGCGGCTCGATGCGGGCGAAGGTGGAGTCGTCCGCCCCCACCATGATGCTGAGCTCGCCGCGCCGCGCCGCCTCCCGGGTGCGGGCTACGGGCGCATCGGCGAAGCCGACCCCGAGCGCGGCCAGTCGCGACGCGACGGCGCGCGCGCTCGCGACGGTGGTGGTGCTGAGGTCGACCACCAGCGACGGGCGACGAGGACCGTCGGCGAGCCCGCCGGTGCCGAGGCAGACCTGCTCGACCTGCGGCCCGCCGGGCAGCGAGAGCAGCACGATGTCGCACACGTGCGCGAGCTCGGCCACGCTCGCGGCACGCCGCGCCGGGGTGCCCTCCAGCACCGCCCAGGCCGCGGGGTTCACGTCGTGCGCCCAGAGCTCGCCGCCGTAGCGGCGCGCGAGGTTCCAGCACATCGGGCCGCCGATGGCACCCAGGCCCACGAAGCCGATCACGGGCAACGGCGTGCCCTGGCCGTCAGGGGGGGTCGGGGACGGGTTCACCGCATGCCTCCGTGCGCGCTCGCCTCAGTCCATCCACATGCCGCCGCTGATGTCCAGCGACGTGCCGGTGATCCAGTTCGACGCCGGCGAGCACAGGAAGAGCGCGGCCTGCGCGATGTCCTCGGACGTGCCGTAGCGGCCCAGCGGCACCGTGGCGCGCGCCGCAGGGGCGCCGGTGGTCCCGGTCACGCTCGCCCACATCGCCGTCTCGACAGGGCCAGGCGCGAGCGTGTTGGCGTATACCCCGTGCGGGGCGCCGGCCTTGGCCATCCAGCGCACCATGCCGTGCACCGCAGCCTTGGAGGCCACGTAGGCCGGGCCCGAGGCCACGCCACCGTTCTTCGCCGCAATCGAGCCCGCCGCGAGGATCTTGCCGAAGCCCTGCGCGCACATCACGGGAAAGAGCTTGCGCGCCGGGTTGACGACGCCGCGCACGTTGACCGCGAGCATCGCGTCCCACTCGTCGTCGGTGCTGTCGGCCAGCGGGGTGCGCGCAATCACGCCCGCGCACAGCACGAGGATGTCCACCCGTGCGCGCTGCGCGAGCACCTCGTCGATGACCCCCTCGGTGTGGGCGCGCGAGGTGACATCGCAGCGGCGGTACTCGATGCCCGCGCCGAGGTCGGCCTCTTCGTGGAGGTCCGTTCCCACGACCTGGGCACCGGCGCCCTGCAGGATCTGCGCGATCGCACGGCCCATGCCGCCGGCCGCGCCAGTGATGAAGGCGACCTGGCCGTCCAGGCGCGGGGGGCCGCTCGGGTGAGGCGTCATGGCGAAGTCCGTCGGTCGTGGGCTCGGTGATGCAGGCATGCCGCGAGGGTCAGGCCAGGGTGGCACGGGCCGTCATGGCCAGCTCGCCGGCCGGCCCGCGGGCCCACAGCTCGAGCGCGCCTTCGCCGGCGACGCGCCCCTCGATGCGAAAGGCACGGCCCGCGAAGAGCGGGCTGACGCCGCGGAACTCGAAGGCGGCCAGACGCCGGCCACCCCCGTGCTCGAGCGCAAGCTGCTGCAGAAGCGTGGCCGTGAGCGGGCCATGCACGATCAGGCCGGGGTAGCCCTCGACCTCGCGCACGTAGTCGGCGTCGTAGTGGATGCGGTGCCCGTTGAAAGTGAGCGCCGAGTAGCGAAACAGCAGCGTGGCGTCGGGCTCGACGCTGCGCCCCCACTGCGGCTGCACCGCGTGGGGCTGCAGCGAGGCGGCCTGCGCGGCGGCGCCCGGCGGGTCGGCCTCGCGGTAGACGATGTCCTGCTCCTCGACCAGGCAAGGCTGCCCATCCAGGCGCGTGGTGTGCTCGACGGTGACGAACCACAGGCTGCCACGCCGCCCGACCTTGTGCTCGACACGCGCGATGCGACTGGTGCGCGACGCGACGGCCTCCACGGGCAAGGGCGCGAGGTAGCGCAACCGGCTGCCCGCCCACATGCGCCGCGGCAGCTCGATGGGAGGCAGGAAGCCTCCGCGCCTCGGATGCCCGTCCAAGCCGAGGCCGCTGCGCGCGACCACGGGGTTGAAGTACATCCAGTGCCAGCCTGGCGGCAGCGGCTCTCCAGGACCGGGCGCATCGGGCAGGTCCAGCGTGGCAGCCATGGCGCGAACGGACCACACCGACAGGCGCTCGGTACACACCTCCTCGCGGCCCACCCAGTCGTCGTAGGCGGTGCTCATGCCAGGGACCTGCGGCGGCTGCCGCAGCTTTGCGCCGGGTTCATAGAATGCATTCTATTTTCCGGAGAGGGGCTGCAAATGCGGGTTTTCCTGGCATTACCCTCCTTCTTCAGGTGACCGCGGCCTCATAGAATGCATTTTATGAGCGCTCCCCGCACCCTCGGGCCGGCTCCCGAGCCCCCTGCCGGGCCCCCGTCGGCCACGTTGCCGCTCGCCGGCCGCCGCGTGGTCGAGCTCGGCACGATGCTGGCCGCACCGTTCGCCGCCCACCTGCTGGCCCAGCTCGGCGCGGAGGTGATCAAGGTCGAACCCCCACGGGGCGACCCCACACGCGCGCTGGTGCGCGGCGGGCCGAGCGGGACCTTCATCGCCTACAGCCATGGCAAGAAGAGCGCCTGCCTGGACCTCGCCACCCCGCCCGGACGCGCGGCCTTTCACCGGCTGCTCGGCAGCGCCGACGCCTTCGTCCACAACCTCGCGCCACAGGCCGCGCGCAAGCTCGGCCTCACGCGCGAGGACTGCCTGGCACTGAACCCGCGCCTGATCTACTGCCACATCCGCGGCTACGGCCCCGGGCCGCAGGCCGACGAGCTCGCCTCCAACCCGGTGGCCGAGGCCGCCACCGGCGTCATGGAGTCCCACCGCATCGAAGGCCGGCCGAGCCGGCTCGGCCCCTCGTACCACGACCAGTTCGCCGGGGCGTACGCGGTCATCGGCATGCTTGCGGCGATGCTGCAGGCGGCGCAGGGCCGCACGCCCGCCCCCGTGGAGGTGGGGCTGTACGAGACCGGGCTGCACGTCGCGGCGCGCGACCTTGTCGGGATGCAGCTGAAGACCCACCTCTTCGGCCGCCCCGAGCGCGAGCCGCACGGCGAGTTCAGCATGCCGGGCTACGGCGCCTACGAGACCGCCGACGGCCGATGGCTGTACCTCGTGATGCTCAGCGACGCGCACTGGGCGAGGTTCTGCGAAGCCCTGGAACTGCCGCAGGCCGGCGACCCGGGCCTGGCCACGCTGCGCCAGCGCAAGAAGGCCCGCGAACAGATCGAGGCGCTGGTGCGCGAGGCTGTGCGCCGGCGCGCACTCGAGGACACGGCCGCCAGGCTCCAGGCGGCCGGCGTCGGGTGCACCGAGGTGTTGCCGCTGGAGCGGGTACTGGATGCCCCTCAGGCCCGAGCCCCAGGCAAGCTGCAGACCGTGCGCTGCCGGGGGTTGGACTTCCACGTGCCCGTCTTCCCCTGGACCCCCCGCGCCGAGGCACCGATGCCCGCGCCAGCCGAACCGCCCGAGGCGGCGGAGCTGGGCGCGCACACGCAGCCCGTGCTGCAGGCCCTCGGGCTGCCCGAGGAAGCCTGGGCGGAGCTGCAGGCCCACGGGCCGGCCGGCGACTTCGCCTGGGCGCCCGTGCGGCGTGAGGCCTGAGCGATGACCCGCGTGTGCGTCGTCGGTGCCGGTGCAGTGGGCGGCTACGTCGGCGCCCACCTGGCCCATGCGGGCGTGGACGTCGTGCTCGTGGACGCCTGGCCGGAGCACGTGCAGGCGATGCGCACCGACGGACTGGAGGTGCAGGGCATGGGCGGTTCGGGCTCGGTGCGCACCCCGGTGCGTGCGCTGCACGTGCACGAGGTGCAGCAGTGCGTGCGCGAGCGCGGGTTCGACGTTGCCTTCATTGCCGTGAAGTCCTACGACACGGTATGGGCCACGCAGCTCATCGCGCCCTACCTCGCGGCCACCGGCTGCGTCGTGTCCCTGCAAAACGGCATCAACGAGACAGCGATCGCGGGCGTGGTCGGCTGGCCGCGCACGCTAGGTGTGTCGGTGAGCGCGCTGGCCGCCGAGCTGGTCGCGCCCGGGCGCATCGTGCGCCACTCCCCGCTGGGCGACGCCCACAAGCCCGGCATGCGGGTGGGCGAGGCGCATGGCCAGGTGACACCTCGCGCCCAGGGCATCGCCGACATGCTGGCTCTCGGCGACACCTGCAAGGTGACGAGCAACCTGTGGGGCGAGCGCTGGTCCAAGCTCACGATCAACGCGATGCGCAACGGGCCTTGCGCCTTCACCGGCATGACCGGCCGCCAGCGCGACACCCATGACGTGGCGCGCACGCTGTCGATCCGGCTGGGCAGCTCGGCCGTACGCGTGGGCCGGGCCCTCGGCCTCGCCCTGGAACCCGTGGGCGGGCTCGACCTGGAGCTGCTGGCGCGCGCCGAGACCGACCGTGACGCCCTGCTGGCCCTGACCGACCAGATCATGGCGGTGGCCCTGTCGCGCACCGACGCGCAGCGCCCCTCGATGGGCCAGGACATCCTCAAGGGCCGGCGCACCGAGACCGAGGACATCAACGGCCTGGTCGCCCGCCGTGGCGAGGAAGTGGGGGTGGACGTGACGCTGCACCGCCGCGTGAACACGCTGATCCGCCGCATCGAGCGCGGCGAGCTGGCGCCCGGCCCCGAGTGGCTCGAAGGCATCCTCGACTGAACCGGCCCGAGTGCTGCAGACCATGTCCGAGCCTTCGCACCTCCTCGAGATCGACGTACAGGACGTCGAGTACCTGCGCCACGGCAGCCGGCCCCTGCTCGCACGGCTGTACCTGCCGCGCGGCCCGGGCCCGTTCCCGCTGCTGACCGAACTGCACGGCGGCGCGTGGTGCCGAGGGGATCGCCTCGACGAGGACCTCCTGAACCGCGCACTGGCCAGGCAAGGCGTCGGCGTGGCGGCGCTGGACTTCCGCCAGCCACCCGAGGGCCGCTATCCCGACTCGCTGGCCGACATCCACCTGGGCATTCGCTGGCTGAAGCAGCATGCCGAACACTGTCGGACACGGCCCGAGCTCGTCGGCGTGATGGGGCTTTCCAGTGGTGCGCACCAGGCCATGCTGCTGGCGCTGCGGCCGGACGACCCGCGCTACGCGGCGCTGGCGCTGGCATCGCCCCCAGGCTGGGCCAGCGCCCGACCGTCAGATGCCCGCGTGGCCTGCGCCGTGCTGTGCTGGCCCGTGATCGACCCGCTCGGCCGCTACCACTACGCCCAGGCCCTGCGCGCGAGCGGGCAACCCTATCCCGAGGGCATCGACCGCGTGCTGCCGGACCATGACCGCTACTGGCCGGACGAGGCGGCGATGGCGGAGGGCAGCCCGCTGCGCGCGCTCGAGCGCGGTGAGCCCGGTCCCCGCCCGCCCGTGCTGGTCCTGCAGGGCACTGCAGACCGCATGCACCCGATACCCCACCTGGAGCGTTTCGCACAGGCCTACCGCGCAGCCGGCGGCGAGCTCGGCCTCGCGCTCTACCCGGGCGAGGATGCGGGCTTCGTGAACAAGCGTCCGGATTCGCCCGCCACCACCCGGGCGGTGGCCGACATCGTGGCCTTCGTGAGGCGCCACGTGCCGGCGCCACCCTAGGTGCCGGCCGACTTCGGCCGGCCGGCGGACCGGCCAACCGACTGGCCGGAAGACCGGCCCGCTGCGGCCGCGGCAGGCTGGCGCAGCAAGGGCTGCACGAGTCTCTCCAGCAGCGCCGCGACCTCCGCACGGCGAACGGCATCCAGCCGCGAGGAGATGGCTGCGACGCTGATCGCCGCCACCGGGGCCTCGGCCGGGAAGGCCACCGCCACGGCCGCGACTCCCGGCACCACGGGGCCGTCGAGGAAAGCGTAGCCCCGCTCGCGCCCCTGCTGCACCGCCTCGCGCACGCGCTCGGCGTCCAGCGCCGAGAACCGGGCGTAGAGCGGCGCATTCGCCTCCACCACGGCCTCGGCCTCCTCGGCCGACAGCGCGCACAGGATGGCCAGGCCGCCGGCACCGATGCCCATCGGCCTTCTGACGCCGACGTCCAGCGTGAGCGCCTTGATCGGGTAGTCGCCCAGCGCCCGCGCCGAGCAGATCGCCTCCAGCCCGCGCCGCTCGCTCAGGTACACGGTGTCCTGCGTCACCTCCGCGATCTCGGCGAGCACGGGCGCACAGCGCTCGGCCAGATCCAGGCGGGGCCGGGCGAGCAAGCCGAGCTCGAAGATGAGCGGACCCAGCTGGTACTTGCGGCTGACGGGGCTGCAGTCGAGCAGCCCCTGCGCCACGAGGCACTGCAGCATCCGGTAGCACGTGGACGAGGGCAGGCCAGTGGCCAGACTCACCTCCGCAAGCCGCATACCCAGGCGCCCGCGCGAGGCGACCACGCGCAGCAAGGCCACCACGCGCTCGATGCTTTGCGTGCCGCTCGGGCCCGCCCGCGCGGTGCGCGCCCGCGTCACCGGACAGCCTCCGCCCACGCAGCAGGACGAATATCGTTCCCACTATTCGGCAAACTTTCGGGTTCTTCCCGACCGGAAGCGCCTCTAGGGTTCCTGAAACTCTGCACTGACAGCCCCAACTATTCCCACCCTTTGGAAATGCTAGCCGATCAGCCGCCGCAAACGATGACCGAGAAGATCCTGGCGCGCGCCAGTGGCCGGCCCTTCGTGAAGCCCGGTGACGAGATCGAGGCCCGGCCGGACTTCGTCATCAGCTACGACTTCCCCGGCTACACCGACGTGTTCTTCAAGGAAGCGCGCGAGCTCGGCGTGGACAAAGTGCCGGGCCGGGAGCGATTCGCCCTCTTCATCGACCACATGGTGCCCGCCGCCACCCCGAAGGAGGAGGAGCTGCACCGCATCACGCGCACCTGGGGCGCAGAGCAGGGCGTGGAGGTGCACGAGCGCAAGGGCATCGGCCACCAGGTGAGCGCCGAGCTCGGGTACGCGACGCCCGGCGCCTTCGTCGTCCACTTCGACGGCCACGTGAGCCAGCTCGGGGCCTTCGGCGCCTACGCCTTCGGGGCGCGCAAGGGTGTGCTCGAGGCCTATGTGTCCGAGACCGTGGCACTGCGCGTGCCGGCCACCGTGAAGGTCGAGCTCACCGGCGTGCTGCAGCCGGGGGTCATGGCCCGTGATGTCGTGCACCACATGGTGCGCGTCATGGGCCCGGCCTCCTGCGCCTTCAAGGCCGTCGAGCTGTGCGGCCCCGTGATCGACGCGATGAGCGTGGAGGGCAGGCAGACGATCTGCGGCCAGGCGATGTTCCTGGGCGCCAACACGATGCTCGTCGCACCCGACGCGCGCACGCTCGCGTGGATGGAGGGCCGCGCACGCCTGGCGCTCGACCCGGTGTACCCCGACCCCGGTGCGCACTACGAGCGCGTGGTCACGATCGACGTGTCGGACCTGCAGCCCATCGTGGTCGTGCCGCCGAGCCCGGCCAACACGCGCGACCTCACCGACTACCTGGGGCTGGAAGTGCACACCGGCTACCTCGGCTCGTGCGCCAGCGGCCGGCTGGAGGACCTGCGAGCCGCGGCCCAGGTGCTGCGCGGCCGGCAGGTCAAGCCTGGCTTCCAGCTGCACGTGGTTCCCACCTCGCAGGCCATCATGGCGCAGGCCGCGCGCGAGGGGCTCATCGAGTGCCTGGTGGAAGCCGGCGCCTTCGTGAGCTCGCCCACCTGCGACTACTGCTACGGGCGCATCGCGACCATGGCCGACGGCCAGCGCGCCGTCTCCACCGGCACGCTGAACACGCCTGGGCGCATGGGCAGCGTGGACACCGAGATCTACCTGTGCAACGCCGCCGTGGTGGCTGCCTCCGCTGTCGAGGGCCGCATCGCCGACCCGCGGCCCTACCTGGGGGGCGCGCGATGAGCCTGGCCAACCTGCGCGGCCGCGTGGCCTGGGTGTTCGAGGAGGACGACTACGACATCGACCTCATCATCGGCGTGCGCAACATCAAGGTCACGAACCTCGACGAACTCGCCGCGCTCGCCATGGGCGACATCGCCCCGGGCTTCGCCGCCACCGTGCAGCGCGGCGACCTGCTGGTGGGCGGGCGCAACTTCGGCTATGGCCACCCGCACTACCCGGCCATGCGGGCGATGCGCCACCTGGGCATCGCGGGCGTGGTGGCCGAGTCGTTCTCACCAGGCTTCTTCCGGGGCGAGATCAACATGGGCTTTCCGCTCGTGACCTGCCCGGGCATCCTGGGCCTGGCCAGGCGCGGCGACGTGCTGGAGGTCGACTGGCCCGCGAGCCTGGTGCGCCACCCCTCCAGCGGCAAGTCCCTGCCCTTGCAGCCCCTGGCCCACGCCGAGCAGCAGATGCTCGCCGCCGGCGGCCTGCTGCCTTACCTCCAAGCACGGCGCGCACGCGCCGGGAAAGCCCCGACATGAATGCCGCGCGCCAGCTGCTGCGACAGCGCCTGCAGGACGGTTCCACCTTCTGGTTCGCCGGCGTGCAGGACGCCCTCACCGCCTTGCTCGTGGACCAGTCGCCCTTCGACGGCGTGTTCACCACCGGCTTCGGCATCTCGGCCTCGCTGCTCGGGCAGCCCGACATGGAGCTGTACACGCTCAGCGAGAACGTGCAGGTCGTGGATCACATCGCCAACGTCGTGCGCAAGCCCATCTTCGCCGACGCCGACACGGGCTACGGCAACGTGCTCAACGTCGGGCGCACGGTGCGGGCTTTCGAGAAGGCCGGCGTGGCTGCGCTGTCGCTGGAAGACCAGGTGAGCCCGAAGCGCTGCCCGGCCGCGGCCGCGCAGTCCACGACGTTGCCTGTGGCCGAGGCGGTGGGCAAGATCCGCGCGGCCGTCGACGCTCGGCAGGACCCGGCGCTCATCATCGTCGCGCGCACCGACGTGGCCGACCCCCACGAGGCGCTCGAGCGCGCGGCGCGCTACGCGGAAGCCGGTGCCGACGTGATCCAGCCCATCTCGCGCACCTTCCAGCGCTTCGAGCAGCTCCAGGAGCTGCGCCAGGCCTGCGGCCGACCGCTGTCGCTGCAATTGATGGAAGGCACGTGGATGGCCAGCCTCACGCGCGCGCAGGTCGAGTCGGTGGCGGCCTTCGCGACCTACCCGCTCGTCACGCTGATGAGCACGGTGGCCGCCGTGCAGGCCAATCTCGCGGCGCTGGCCGCGCACCGTGGCGAGGTCTTCGGGCCGCTGCCCTGCGCGCGCAGCTCGATGGCCGACTTCAAGACGCTCATCGGCTGGCAGGCCGCCGAGGAGCGGCAGGCGCACTACGAGCTCGGGCATCCCGCCCGCTGAGACTGGCCCGCCTCCGATCCTGGGCGCGACACACCGAAACCCTCCATCACCCCCGACCCCTCAAGGAGATCCCTGATGAGACTGACTCGCCTCCTGGCTGGCGCCGCCCTGATCGGCGCGGCCCTGGCTGCCCCGCTGGCCGCGCATGCACAAGCCGCCGGGGGCTACCCGAACAAGCCCATCCGCATCATCGTGCCCTACCCGGCGGGAGGCGCCACGGACGTGGCGGCGCGCCTGGTGGCGCCCCGCCTGCAGGAAGAGCTCAAGCAGAGCGTGGTGGTGGAGAACCGGCCCGGCGCGAGCGGCAACCTCGGCATGGTGGCGATGCTGCAGAACCCGGCCGACGGCTATACCCTCGCCATGAGCCTGACGGGGATGCTCTCGATCAACCCCGTCACCTACGCCAAGGCCGGCTTCACCGCCGCCGACGTGGCGCCCATCGCGCGCATCTCGCTGGCACCGCTGGTGCTGGTGGTGCCCGCCGATTCGCCGTGGAAGTCCGTGCGCGACCTCGTGGCTGCGGGCAAGGCCGCCGGCAAGGGCGGGCTGCCCTACGGCTCCACCGGCGCAGGCGGCATCTCGCACGTGGCCTCCGAACTGCTGAACGCGGCTGCGGACGGCAACTTCACGCACGTGCCGTACCGCGGCGGGGCGCCCCTTGCGCAGGCGCTGCTCGCCAACGAGGTGCGCTGGGGCCTGCTCGGCACGGCCGACGCCCGTGCGCAGATCCAGGGCGGCAAGCTGCGTGCCCTGGGCCAGCTGCGCGCCACCCGTTCCGAGCTGTGGCCCGACGTGCCGACCCTCACCGAGCAGGGCATCCGCGGCGGCGTGGACTTCGACATGTGGTTCGGCCTCGTGGCGCCGGCCAAGACGCCGCAGCCGATCATCACGCTGCTCAACGAGAAGGTCGCGGCCATCGTGGCCGAGCCCGAATTCCGTCGCCGCCTCAACGAGATCGGCGGCGTGTCGCCGACCACCGGCAACACGGTAGCCGCCTTCGCCGAGGTCATCCAGCGCGAACTCGACGTGCTGCCCAAGACCGCGCGCGACCTCGGCCTGAAGCTCGACTAGGCGTTCGCGCTGGGGGCGGGGTCGCCAGGCGTGTCCCCGCCCGGCCGCGTCAATACGACCGCGGCAAGCCGAGCACGTGCTCGGCCACGTAGGCGAGGATCATGTTGGTGGAAATCGGCGCCACCTGGTACAGCCGCGTCTCTCGGAACTTGCGCTCCACGTCCACCTCGCACGCAAAGCCGAAGCCGCCATGCGTCTGCAAGCAGGCGTTGGCGGCCTCCCACGAGGCCTTGGCCGCCAGGTACTTGGCCATGTTGGCCTCCGCCCCCGCGGGCTGCCCGGCGTCGATCTTCTCGCAGGCGCGCCAGCGCATCAGGCTGGCCGCCTGGAGCTCGATGTGGGCCTCGGCAAGCGGAAACTGCACCCCCTGGTTCTGCCCGATCGGGCGGCCGAAGACGACGCGCTCGTTCGCGTAGCGGGTGGCGCGGTCGAGGAACCACAGGCCGTCGCCGATGCACTCGGCGGCAATCAGGGTGCGCTCCGGGTTGAGCCCCTCCAGGATCACCCGGAAGCCCTCGCCCTCCACGCCGAGCAGGCTCTCCTCGGGGATCTCGAGGTTGTCGAAGAAGAGCTCGTTGGTCTCGTGGTTGACCATGTTGGCAATCGGCCGCACGGTGAGCCCGCGGCCGATGGCCTCACGCAGGTCGACGATGAAGCACGAGAGCCCCCCCGTCTTGCGCGTGACCTGCTCCAGCGGCGTCGTGCGCGCCAGCAGGATCATCAGGTCGCTGTGCTGCACGCGCGAGATCCAGACCTTCTGGCCGTTGACGACCCAGCGCCCGTCGCGACGCACCGCGCTCGTCTTCAGGCGCGTCGTGTCGCTGCCGGTGGTGGGCTCGGTCACGCCCATGGACTGCACACGCAGCTCACCCGCCGCGATCGCCGGCAGGTAGCGCTGCTTCTGCGCCTCGGAGCCGTGGCGCACGATGGCGTTCATCACGTACATCTGGCCGTGGCAGGCACCCGCGTTGCCGCCGCTGCGGTTGATCTCCTCCATGATCACCGAGGCCTGCGCCATCGACAGGCCCGGGCCGCCGTACTCCTGGGGGATCAGCGCGGCCAGCCACCCCGCCCGCGTGAGCGCATCGACGAAGGCCTCAGGGTAGCCGCGCTGCGCGTCGATCTCGCGGAAGTAGGTGTCGGGGAACTGCCGGCACAGCCGCCGCACGGCCTCGCGGATGTCGGCGTGCGGGTCGTCGGCTTCCACGTTCATGCCCGCCCGTCTGAAGCCCGGGGATGCAGACCTTCGTTCAGTCGGGCTTGATGTTGGCGGCGCGGACCACCTCGCGCCACTTGCGTGTCTCGGCGGCCTGGTGCTCGGCCAGGGCCTGCGCCGAGCCGCCGCCGGCCACACCGCCTTGCTGCTCGATCCAGCCCTTGACGTCCGGGCGCGCCAACACGGCCGACACATCCGCATTGAGCTTGGCCAGGATGTCCGCCGGCGTGCCGGCCGGGGCGTAGAGCCCGAACCAGGCCGTCACCGCGAACCCGGGCAGGTTGCCAGCCTCGGCCACGGTGGGCACGTCGGCCAGCGTAGCCATGCGCTCCGGGCTCGTGATGCCCATCAGGCGCGCGGCCCCGCTGCGCGCATGCGGCAGCACCACCGAGCTGTTGTGGAACAGCACCTCGTAGTGGCCGCCCAGCAGGTCGGACATCATCTGGGCACTGGACTTGTAGGGGATGCCCTGCATCTTGATGCCCGTCTGCAGGCTCAGCAGCTCGGCCGCCAAGTGGGGGCTCGTGCCGCTTCCGGGGTGCCCGAAGCGCAGCTTGCCGGGGTTGCGCTTCGCGTAGTCGATGAGCTCGCGCAGGTTGTTGGCCGGCACGCTCGGGTGCGTGACGAGCAGGTTGGGCATCGACATCACGAGCGTGATGGGCGCGAGATCCTTGGCCGGGTCGTACGGCATCTTCTCCATCATGCTGACGTTCACCGCCATCGCACCGATGGTGCTCAGCAGGATCGTGTAGCCGTCAGCCGGTTGCTTGGCGGCGCGGTCGGTGCCGGTGATCCCGCCCAGGCCGACCACGTTCTCCACCACCACCGACTGGTTCCACAACGCATTCAGCCGCGCCGCCAGCTGGCGCGAGATCGCGTCCGGGCTGCTGCCCGCAGGCGCGGCCACGATCAGCTTGACGGGCCGGTTGGGGAAGCCGGCCGCACCGCCTTGCGCCAGGGCCCCAGCGGAGGCAAGCGCGAAGGCCCCGAAGGCCAGCAGGTGGGTGAGCAGCTTTCTTCTCATCGGTCGGGTCTCCTCGAAGGACGGGACGGCAATTCCGGTTTGCCCGACCTTAGCGCGTACGCGCTGCGTGGTGTCTGAGGACATGCCCGCGGAAGCATGGCGAGAGTTTCAAGGGGTGAACTTCCGCAGCCGCAGGCCTGGACGCTCACTCGGGCTCGATCCTGGCCGCCCGGATCACCTCGCCCCAGCGGCGGATCTCGGCCGCGAGCAGCGCCTGGAGCTCGGCGGGCGAGCTCGCGGCGAGCCGCATGCCCGCGCGGCCGAGCTTGTCGCGCACCGCGGGGCTGGCCACCGCTTCACGCACCGCCCGGTTGAGCCGGGCCACGACCTCGGGCGGCGTGCCTGCCGGTGCGGCCAGCGCGTTCCAGCTGGCCACGTCATAGCCGGCCACGCCGGCTTGCTGCACCGTGGGCACCCCCGCCAGCGCCGGGTTGCGCTGCGCCGAGGACACGGCCAACGCCCTCACGGCGCCGGCGGCGACTTGCGGCAGCATCGGCCCGAGCACCTCGAAGGCGAGATCGATCTCGCCCGCGCGCAGCGCCGTGAGCACGGCGGGGCTGCCCTTGTACGGCACGACGAGCACGTCGATGCGCGCCTCGGTCTCGAAGAGCTTGGCGGCCAGGTGCTGCGTGCTGCCTGGGGCGATCGTGCCCACGTTGAGCCGGCCCGGGTTCGCGCGCGCCCACTCGAGCGCCTCGGCCAGCGTTGCGAAGCGACCACCCGCCGCCGCGAAGATCCCGAGGTCGAAGAAGCCGAGCGTGGACACCGGTGCGAAGTCCTTCGCCGGGTCATAGGGCAGGCGGCGGAACAACCCGACGCTCACCGCATTGGCGTTGCTCATGAGGAGCAGCGTGTGGCCGTCCGCTCGCGCGGTGGCCACGGCCTGGCTCGCGACGATGCTGCCCGCGCTCGGCCGGTTCTCCACCACCATCGCGGTGCCCAGCGTGCCCGCCATGTGCTCGGCCACCGCGCGCGCGGTGAGGTCGGCGATGCCACCCGGGGCGAAGGGCACGAGCACCGTCACGGGCCGGTCCGGAAAGCGCGGCTGGGCGGGCGCGAGGCGCGGCGCCAGCCCTCCGAGTGGAGCCAGCGGGGCGAGCGCGGCGGCGCGCATCAGCAGGCGGCGGGCATCGGCGTGTGGCGTCTTCATGGCGTGCGGGGGCGGGCCGGGCCTGCAGCCTAACCCAGCGGCACAGGCGGCGTCGCCGCGCGGTGCCGGCGGGCACTGGGCGGGGGCTTGCGGATCACGACGGCTGGCGTTCCTCCGCCAGCCGAAGGACACTGGCGGCCGAACCGAGGAACCCCGCCGTGCAGACGATCCGCCTGGAGAGATGGTCCGAATTCGTGGCGCGCACCGAGGCGCTGGAGGGTTGGGCCTTCCGCGGCCACGTGGCACCCGACTGGCAGCTCGTGCCCTCGCTCACGCGCCGCCTGCGCGAGTACGCGCCCGAGGCGAGGCTGTGGCCGTTGCGCGAGGCGCGCGCGATGCGCGTGTTCCGGCGCAAGGCCCACGTCTACCTGCGCGACGGCACGGCACTCGGCGACGACCTGCGCTGCCTGGCGCTGATGCAGCACCACGGGGCGCCCACGCGGCTGCTGGACTTCACGAAATCACCCTTCGTCGCGGCTTTCTTCGCGCTGGAGAGCGCCGCTGCCGACGTGGCGGTGTACGCACTGAACACACCCGAGTTGTGGCACCGCGTGCCCGACTTCGACCCCTCCCTCACGCGCACCTGCATCGACCCGCGCGTGCCCGGACACTTCGAGCGCTACTTCGCGCGCAACGAGCTGCCCGTGCTGTGGTTCGGCGAGCCCTCGGAGATGGACAGCCGGCTCGTGGCGCAATCGGGCTTGTTCGTCGTGCCTGGCGTGCTGGACCGCACACTCGACGAGATCCTCGCCCACTACGGGGGAAGCCAGGGCCTGCTCATCCGCTTCGTGCTGCCCCTGGCCATGCGCAGCGAGGCGATGCGCGCCCTCTACCGGATGAACGTCACGTATGCGAGCCTCTTCCCCGACCTGGACGGGCTGGGCCGCTCGGTGCGCTACGAACTCGAGGCGATCTGGCAGCGGCTGGTAGACGACTACGAGCAGCCGGCGCGCAAAGGGGGATGACACAGGCTGGGCCCATCCGCCGGCGGCAGCTGTGCCTCTACCCGCCCACCCGCCCGCTTGCAGCCCAGGCGCACACCTCCGCAGGGATTTGCTGGCGCTCAGCGGGCAGGCGTTTTCAATTCACGCAACCGGCTCGCCAACGCTGGGGCGTTGAGCACGCCCAGGTGAGCGTGGACAAGACGCCCCTGCGCGTCGTAGAAGAGCGTCGTGGGCAGGCCGCGCGAACCCACGAGCGGCCCGAGTTGCGATCCCGGGTCGCGCAGCACCAGGCGCAACGGCTGGCCGAGCGTGGCCAGGTAGGCCAGCACGGCGGCCTCGCCCTCGCCCTGGTTCACGAACAGGAAGGCCACCGAGGGCTCGCGCTGCTGCGCCGCCGCCAGCACCGGCATCTCCTGCCGGCACGGCCCGCACCAGCTGGCCCACAGGTTGACCACCGCCGGGCGGCCTGCGGCCGCCTCGCGCAGCGTGAGCGTGCGCGTGTCGCCCAGGGGCGTGAGCACAACGGCGGGCATCGCAGCCCCGCGCGGCAGACCCGTGAACGCCGCGCCAGCGAGCCACACCGCGGTACCGGCCAGCGCCCCGGCTGCGAGCGCGCGTCGCCACGGCGGGCGGCGCCAGGCCTGCGCGAGCAACCACGCGAAACCCGCCGTGAATCCGGCTGCGCCGTGCCATCCACCATCGCGGATGTCCAGCAGTGCAATCGGATCGTCGAGATAGGCCTGGGCGTTCAAGCAGACATGTGCAAGGCGAGCGGCTGCAAGCCCAAGGGCAGCCGCCACGAAAAAGGTGGTGCCAGCGGCTTCGGCCTGGCGAGTGCTGTCTTCGCCAGGCCTGCTCTCACGCCCGCCGTCGCCGCTCTCGCCAGCGGCCCGCGCCACCTGCCTGCGCAGGAGCCGAGAGGTCAGCGCCGAGGCAAGCCACACCGATGCAAGCAGCAGCAGGGGCGTAACGGGCAGCGCCAGCGGGCCGAGGTTCAGCGTGAGCACCAGGCGAGGCTACCCGATCGGCGACTCGATTACAGTGGGTGCGCCAAGTCTGGCGCTACGGCGGCCCTGGCCCGCACGCCGACGGGCCGACGTTTCCACTGCTCGTGCGCTCCCCTTGTCCCCTGCCTGCCCGTGGCCCATGAACGCCGACACTGAGCTCCCGCTTGCCGGCCTACGCGTGGTCGAGTTCACCCACATGGTGATGGGCCCCACCTGCGGCATGATC
>JBDKFA010000108.1:0-5510 GCA_039798945.1 Pseudomonadota bacterium | reverse complement strand
GGTGGTGCCGGCGGCGCTGATGGCGCGCGGCATGACCAGCCGGCTTTCCAGCATGTCGCCGGGCACCAGTGCCGTCAGCTTCATGTTGTGGGAAGTGGTGAAAATCGCGGTTTCGGTGCTGATGCTGATGCTGGCCCCGACACTGCTGCAGCCGTTGAGCTGGCCAGCCTTGCTGGTCGGTCTGGTGGTCTGCATCAAGATGTACTGGTTCGCGCTCTTGTGGCGCGGCCGCTGAACAAGACGAACAGAACATAGCGGGGCGAGAGAAACCGATGTCAGCAGCACAAGGCCAGGGCCCGACGGCCGGCGAGTACATCGTCCACCACCTGCAGCACCTGCAGAACCAGAAGCAGACGGCCGTCGTCGACTTCTCGGTGTTCAACCTCGACTCGATCTTCTACGCCACGCTGCTGGGCGTGGTGGGCTGCTTCCTGCTGTGGAAGGCCGCCTCCAAGGCCACCGCGGGTGCGCCGGGCCGCTTCCAGGCTGCCGTCGAGATCCTCGTCGAGATGGTGGAAAGCCAGGCCAAGGGCATCGTCCACAACGCCCAGAGCCGCAAGCTCGTCGCGCCGCTGGCGCTCACGGTGTTCGTCTGGATCTTCCTGATGAACGCGATGGACCTGCTGCCCGTCGACCTGCTGCCGGCCATCTGGCACAGCGTGGGCCCGGCGCTCGGCATGAAGGACTACATGCGCGTCGTGCCCACGGCAGACCTCTCCGTCACCATGGGCCTGTCGCTGTCGGTGCTGCTGATCTGCCTGTTCTACAACGTGAAGATCAAGGGCTTCGGCGGCTGGGTGCACGAGCTCTTCTCGGCCCCGTTCGGTGACAAGGTCTACCTGTACCCGGTGAACTTCGCGATGCAGATCATCGAGTTCGTCGCCAAGACGGTCTCGCACGGCATGCGGCTGTTCGGCAACATGTACGCGGGCGAGCTCATCTTCATGCTGATCGCGCTGATGGGCGGCGCCTGGTCGCTGTCGGCCACCGGCATCGGTCTGGCCATCGGTCATGTCATCGCCGGCAGCGTGTGGGCGATCTTCCACATCCTGATCATCACGCTGCAGGCCTTCGTCTTCATGATGCTCACGCTCGTGTACGTCGGTCAGGCGCACGACGCGCACTGAGTCCGCGCAGCGCGCACCCGGTCTTCACGCTTTCGCTTTTTTCTCACCCCACCTGAACTAGGAGCTTTCCATGGAAGTCATCAGCTTTGTCGCGCTGGCCGCCGGCCTGATCATCGGTCTGGGCGCCGTCGGTGCCTGTATCGGCATCGGCATCATGGGCAGCAAGTACCTCGAGTCGGCTGCCCGCCAGCCCGAGCTCATGAATGAGCTGCAGACCAAGATGTTCCTGCTGGCCGGCCTGATCGACGCCGCGTTCATCATCGGCACCGGCATCGCGCTGTGGTTCGCCACCGCCAACCCCTTCCTGGGCCAGATCGCCAACCTGCCGAAGTAAGCCCTTCGCGCCGGCATGCCGGGCGCGCCCGGGCCAGCACGGCCCTGCGCGTCCGCGGTTACCCACTGACGAGGTACGAGACGTGAGCATCAATGCCACCCTCATCGTCCAGATGATCGTGTTTGCGATCCTGGTCTGGTTCACGATGAAGTTCGTCTGGCCGCCCATCACCGCGGCCCTGGACGAGCGCGCCAAGAAGATCGCCGAAGGCCTGAGCGCGGCCGACAAGGCCAAGGCTGACCTGGCGGCGGCCAACACCCGCGTGGAGCAGCAGCTGGCTTCGGCACGCGACGACGCTGCGCGCCGGCTGGCCGACGCCGAGCGCCTCGCGCAGCAAACGGTGGAGGAGGCCAAGGGCCGCGCCGCCGAGGAAGCCGCCAAGATCATTGCCGCTGCCCGCGCCGAGGCCGAGCAGGAGTCGGTGAAGGCCCGCGAGGCCCTGCGCGAGCAGGTGGCCGGGCTCGCCGTCAAGGGCGCCGAGCAGATCCTGCGCCGCGAGGTCGATGCACGCGTGCACGCCGAGCTACTCAACCGCCTGAAGACCGAGCTCTGACATGGCCGAGATCGCGACCATCGCGCGCCCTTACGCCGAGGCCCTGTTCAAGGCCGCGGGCGGTGATGGCGCGGCGCTGAAGCAGCAGCTCGCAGCGCTCGCCACCCTGGCTTCGGACGCGCAGTTGCGCCAGTTCGCCGACAACCCGAAGGTGTCGGCGGCACAGGTGGCGGGTGTCGTCACCGAGTTGCTCGCTGGCCAGGGCGCAGCGCTGTCGCCCCGGGCGGCCAACCTGCTGCAGGTGGTGCTGGACAACGGCCGCTTTGCCGCGCTGCCCGAGATCTCGACGCAGTTCGCCGCGCTCGTCAACGCCCAGGGTGGCATCAGCGACGCCCTCGTCGAGAGCGCCTACGCGCTGGACGAGGCGCAACTGGCCGAGGTGGTCGCCGCGCTCGAGAAGCGTTTCGGCCGGCGCCTGCAAGCGAGCGTGCAGCTTCGCCCCGAGCTCATCGGCGGCATCCGCGTCACCGTGGGCGACGAGGTGCTCGACACCTCCGTCAAGGCCCGTCTGGAACAGATGAAGGTCGCGCTGACGGCGTGACCGGGAGAACCCCATGAACCTGAACCCCGCAGAAATCTCCGAGCTGATCAAGAGCCGCATCGAGGGCCTCGCGGCCGGTGCGGACATCAAGAACCAGGGCACGGTGGTCTCGGTCACCGACGGCATCGTCCGTGTGCACGGCCTGTCCGACGCGATGGCCGGCGAGATGCTCGAGTTCCCGCCCACGCCGAGTGGCCAGCCTACCTTCGGCCTGGCGCTGAACCTCGAGCGCGACTCCGTGGGCGCGGTGATCCTGGGTGAGTACGAGCACATCTCCGAGGGCGACACCGTCAAGTGCACGGGCCGCATCCTGGAAGTGCCGGTGGGCCCGGAGCTCATCGGCCGCGTGGTCAACGCGCTCGGCCAGCCCATCGACGGCAAGGGCCCGATCAACGCCAAGATGACCGACGTGATCGAGAAGGTCGCCCCGGGCGTGATCGCGCGCAAGAGCGTGGACCAGCCGGTGCAGACGGGCCTGAAGTGCCTGGACTCGATGGTGCCCGTGGGCCGCGGCCAGCGCGAGCTGATCATCGGCGACCGCCAGACCGGCAAGACCGCCGTGGCGATCGACGCGATCATCAACCAGAAGGGTCAGAACATGACCTGCATCTACGTCGCCATCGGCCAGAAGGCGTCGTCGATCAAGAACGTGGTGCGCGCGCTCGAGCAAGCCGGCGCGATGGAGTACACCATCGTCGTGGCCGCGTCGGCCTCCGAGTCGGCGGCGATGCAGTATGTGTCGGCCTACTCGGGCTGCACGATGGGCGAGTACTTCCGCGACCGCGGCCAGGACGCCCTCATCGTCTACGACGACCTGTCAAAGCAGGCCGTGGCCTACCGCCAGGTCTCGCTGCTGCTGCGCCGCCCGCCGGGTCGCGAAGCCTTCCCCGGCGACGTGTTCTACCTGCACAGCCGCCTGCTCGAGCGTGCCGCGCGCGTGAACGCCGACTACGTGGAAGCCTTCACCAAGGGTGAGGTCAAGGGCAAGACGGGTTCGCTGACCGCGCTGCCGGTCATCGAGACCCAGGCCGGCGACGTCTCGGCCTTCGTGCCCACCAACGTGATCTCGATCACCGACGGCCAGATCTTCCTGGAGACGAACCTGTTCAACGCCGGCATCCGCCCGGCCATCAACGCGGGTATCTCGGTGTCTCGGGTGGGGGGTGCGGCGCAGACCAAGCTCATCAAGAGCCTGTCCGGCGGCATCCGTACCGACCTCGCGCAGTACCGCGAGCTCGCCGCCTTCGCGCAGTTCGCGAGCGACCTGGACGCCGCCACGCGCAAGCAGCTCGACCGCGGCGCGCGCGTGACCGAACTCCTGAAGCAGGCCCAGTACCTGCCGCTGCCCATCAGCCTGATGGCCGCGTCGCTGTACGCGGTCAACAAGGGCTACCTGGACGACGTGGACGTGAAGAAGGTGCTCGCCTTCGAAAGCGGCCTGCACCAGTACCTCAAGAGCAGCCACGCAGCGCTGCTGGCCAAGCTCGAGCAGGACAAGGCGATGGACAAGGCGGCCGAGGAAGAGCTTGCCAGCGCGATCGCCGCGTTCAAGAAGTCCTTCGCCTGAGCAACCGCTAGCCCAAGGAGCACGGCCATGGCGGTCGGCAAGGAAATACGCGGCAAGATCAAATCGGTGGAGAACACCAAGAAGATCACCAAGGCCATGGAAATGGTCGCCGCCAGCAAGATGCGCAAGGCCCAGGAGCGCATGCGCTCGGCGCGCCCCTACGCGGACAAGATCCGCAACATCACGGCCCACCTCTCGGAAGCCAACCCCGAGTACAAGAGCCCGTACATGCGCGACGTCGCCCGCACGGGCAGCGGCGCCAAGGCCGTGGGCTTCATCGTCGTCACCACCGACAAGGGTCTGTGCGGCGGCCTGAACACCAACGTGCTGCGCGCGGTGTCGGCCAAGATGAAGGAAGCGCAGTCCGCCGGCAACGCGGTGCACGCGGTGGCCATCGGCAACAAGGGCCTGGGCTTCCTGAACCGCATCGGCGCGCCGGTGCTCAGCCACGCGGTGCAGCTCGGCGACGCGCCGCAGCTCGAGCGTCTGATCGGCCCCGTCAAGGTCATGCTCGACCTCTTCATCGAGGGCAAGCTCGACACCGTGTACCTGTGCTACACGAAGTTCATCAACACGATGAAGCAGGAGCCGCAGGTCGAGCAGCTGCTGCCGCTGTCCAGCGAGCGCCTGGAGCAAAGCGCCGCCGAGCGCAGCGCCTACGGCTGGGACTACCTCTACGAGCCGGACGCGCCCACCGTCATCGACGAGCTGCTCACGCGCTACATCGAGGCCCTGGTGTACCAGGCCGTGGCCGAGAACATGGCCAGCGAGCAAAGCGCGCGCATGGTGGCCATGAAGGCCGCCACCGACAACGCCGGCAACCTGATCGGTGAGCTCAAGCTCATCTACAACAAGACCCGCCAGGCCGCGATCACGAAGGAACTGTCCGAGATCGTGGGCGGCGCTGCCGCCGTCTGAGGCCCCGCATCCCGACGCATACCGAGTTAGGCAAGGAAATCCAAATGTCAGCACAAGCCCAAGGCAAGATCGTCCAGTGCATCGGCGCGGTCGTGGACGTCGAGTTCCCGCGCGACCAGATGCCGCGTGTGTACGACGCGCTCAAGATGGAAGGCTCGGCCCTCACCCTCGAAGTGCAGCAGCAGCTCGGCGACGGCATCGTGCGCACCATCGCCCTCGGCTCCTCCGAGGGTCTGCGCCGCGGTCTGATGGTCGTGAACACCGGCGCGCCGATCACGGTGCCGGTGGGCAAGGCCACGCTCGGCCGCATCATGGACGTGCTGGGCACCCCGATCGACGAGCGCGGCCCCGTCTCGCACGAGCTCACCGCCTCCATCCACCGCAAGGCCCCGGCCTACGACGAGCTCAGCCCCTCGCAGGAGCTGCTCGAGACGGGCATCAAGGTGATCGACCTGATTTGCCCGTTCGCC
>JBDKFA010000107.1:0-13081 GCA_039798945.1 Pseudomonadota bacterium | reverse complement strand
GGGCTCGGGGGCTTGAGCACGGGCGTGGGCGCGGGTCTTGCACTCGCAGCGGCAGCCACGGCCGGCTCAGGCTCCTGTGCCGACACCGGCACGGGAAGCCCCGACTGATGCGCCGCACGCCGCGCGAACCAGCGCTCGTAGCCCTCGAGCCAGTTGGCGTCGCGCAGCCGCAGGTTCTCGTGGCTGATGCGCTGGCTGCGCGTGAGCATCGAGTACATGAACTGCTCGGGCTCGAGCTGGTCGCAATAGCGCGTGCCCACCACCTCGAACCACTCCATCGCGTTCCACGCCGCGTTCTGCAGCCGCAGCACGTCCACCTCGCGCGCGGCCTGGTAGCGGGCGAGCACATCGGGGATGGCAGCCACGGGGTCGTGGGGGAGGCCGGGCGGCTGCGCGTCGCGTGCCTCCTGGAACAGCCGGGTGAGCTCGATCGCGTCTTCCAACGCGAGCTTGGTGCCCGAGCCGATCGCGAAGTGCGCGGTGTGCACCGCGTCGCCCATCAGCACCACGTGGCTGCGGCCGTTGTAGTGGTGCCAGCGCTTGCAGCGCACGCGCTGGAAGTTCAGCCAGGCCGAGCCGCGCAGGTGGCGCGCGTTGCTCAGCAGCGGGTGGCCGTCCAGGTGTTTCGCGAAGATCGTCTCGCAAAAGGCGATCGACTCCTCGGTGTTGGCCAGGTCCAGGCCGTGCGCCTTCCACACGTGCTCGGGGGTCTCGACGATGTAGGTGGTGGTCTGGTCGTCGAACTTGTAGACGTGGGACTGGAACCAGCCGTGCTCGGTGCGCTCGAAGTGGAAGTTGAAGGCATCGTAGAGCTTCGTCGTGCCGAGCCAGATGTAGCGGTTGGGCCGCGTGACGATGTCGGGCTCGAAGACCTCGGCGTAGCGCTGGCGGATGCGCGAGTTGATGCCGTCGCTGGCGATCACGAGGTCGGCATCGGGGTAGTCGGTGTCGGCGAGGACCTCGGTCTCGAAGACGAGCTCGACGCCGAGTTCCTCGCAGCGCGCCTGCAGGATGTTGAGCAGCTTCTTGCGCCCGATGCCCACGAAGCCGTGGCCGCCCGAGCGGATGCGGTGGCCCTTGAAGTGCAGCTCGATGTCGTCCCAGTGGTTGAAGGCGACCTCGATGGCGTCGGCCGTCTGCACATCCCAGCGCCGCATGTTGTCCATCGTGGCGTCCGAGAACACCACGCCCCAGCCAAAGGTGTCGTAGGGACGGTTGCGCTCGACCACCGTGATGCGGTGGCCCGGGTCGAGCTTCTTCATCAGCACGGCGAAATACAAGCCGGCGGGGCCGCCGCCGATGCAGACGATGCGCATGCACACTCCGAGGAAAGGTCGCGCCCGATTGTCGCCCGAGGCGCCAGGGCGTGGCGAGTTGCGCGGGCCAAGGGGCGTGCCTGCCGGCCTGTCTCGGGACACCCATCGGACCATTCCGCATGGCATGCGAGGGGGCATGCCGGGGTCACGCTGGGGCCCGTGCCTAGAATCGCACGATGAGCCTGCCCCCCTTCGTCCACCCGCTCGGCCACGGCATCCACCTCGTGGACACGGGCTTTCACCGCGACGACTTCGACGCCGCCTACCTGGTCGTGCAGGACGGGCGCGCGGCCTTCATCGACACCGGCACCAACTTCTCGGTGCCGCGTCTGCTCGCCGCGCTCGACGCCCTCGGGCTCGCGCGCAGCGCGGTGGACTGGGTGATCCCCACGCACGTGCACCTGGACCACGCCGGCGGCCTGGGTGCGCTGGTGCGCGAGCTGCCCGAGGCACGCGTGCTTGTGCACCCGCGCGGCGCGCGCCACTTGGTCGACCCCTCGGCCCTCTACCAGGGTGCGCTGGCTGTCTACGGGCAGGCCGAGATGGACCGCAACTACGGCCAGCTCGTGCCCGTGGAAGCCTCGCGCGTGGTGTCCTCCAGCGACGGCGGCAGAATCACGCTGGCGGGCCGCACGCTCATGACGCTCGACACGCCTGGCCACGCCAGGCATCACCACTGCATCTGGGACGAAGCCTCGCGCGGCTGGTTCACCGGCGACACCTTTGGGCTGAGCTACCGCGAGTTCGACGTCGAGGGCCGGCCGTGGATCCTGCCCACCACCACGCCGGTACAGTTCGAGCCCGAGGCGCTCAGGGCCTCGGTGGCGCGGATGCTGGCCTACCAGCCCGAGGCGATGTACCTCACCCACTATGGCCGGGTACGGGAAGTGCCACGGCTGGCCGAGGTGCTGCTGGCGCAACTTGGCGAGCTGGAAGCCGCGGGGCGTGCGCTGAATCACGCACCGGATCGCGGCGAGGCGTTGCGGAATGTTGTGCGCGAGGTGCACCTGAGGAGCCTGGCCGCCCACGGCTGCACGATGCCGCGCGCCGAGGCTGCCGAGCTGCTCGAGCTCGACGTGGGGCTCAACGCCCAAGGCCTGGAAGCCTGGCTAGACCGGCCGGCCCGGGCGTCCTGAACACGAACGCAAGCGGGGAGCGAAGATGGGTGTGCATTTCGGCCTGGAAGGCCGCGTGGCCGTAGTCACCGGAGCGGCCCAAGGTATCGGCGAGGCCTGCGCGCGGCGCCTCGCGCGCGACGGCGCGGCCGTGGCGCTGTGGGACCTGGCCGCGGACAAGGGCGAGGCGTTGGCCGCCGAATTGCGCACAGCAGGGGCGCGCGCGGCATTCGTGCGCTGCAACGTCGCCCAGAAGGCTGACGTGGAGGCGGCACTCGCCGCCACGCTCGAGGCCTTCGGGCACGTGGATGCGCTCGTGAACAACGCCGGCATCTTCAAGGCTGCCGACTTCCTCGACATCACCGAGGCCGACTGGGACGCGGTGATCGCGGTCAACCTCAAGGGCAGCTTCCTCGTCGGCCAGGCGGTGGCGCGGGCAATGGCCCGCAACCGTGGCGGCGCGGGGTTCGGGGCTATCGTCAACATGAGCTCGGTCAACGGCGTGATGGCGATTCCCTCCATCACCAGCTACAACGCGAGCAAGGGCGCGATCGACCAGCTCACGCGCAACATGGCGCTGGCGCTCGCCGACCGGGGCATCCGCGTGAACGCGGTGGGCCCGGGCACGATCGCCACCGAGCTCGCGCGGGCGGCCGTGCTCACGAGCCCGGAGGCGGCCGAACGCATCCTCGGGCGCACGCCGCTGCGCCGGCTGGGCGAACCGGGCGAAGTGGCCGACGCGGTGGCCTTCCTGCTCAGCGATGCGGCGAGCTACATCACCGGCGAGATCGTCTACGTCGACGGCGGCCGGCTGGCCCTCAACTACACGGTGCCGCCGAGGCCAGCCGGCTGACGGCCTGCTCCCCCTCGAGTGGCGGCAAGGCGGCCCCGCCCTGCCTGGCTCAGCCGCCCGTGCGCAGGGCGGCGGCGGCCCGAGCGAGCGCGCGGATGCGCGCCCAGTCGCCTGCCGCCACCGCATCGGCCGGTGTCAGCCACGATCCGCCGCACACCCGCACATTGGGCAGCGCCAGGTACTCGTGCGCGTTGTCGGGCCCGATGCCGCCGGTGGGGCAGAACACCACCTCCGGGAAGGGCCCGGCCAGCGCCTTGAGCATCGGCACACCACCGGCGGCACTGGCCGGAAAGAACTTCAGGAAGCCATGGCCGCCCTCTTGCGCCTGCATCACCTCGCTGGCGGTGGCCACCCCAGGCAGCAGCGGCAGGCCCAGCGCCCGGCAGGCCTGCGACACGGACACCGTGTAGCCGGGGCTCACCGCGAAGCGGCAACCCGCCGCCGCGGCGGCCTGCGCGTCGGCCGCCGAGCGCACGGTGCCGGCCCCGACGATGGCCTCGGGCACGGCGCGCGCGATCTGCTCGATCGCGCGCAACGCCACGGGCGTGCGCAGCGTCACCTCCAGCACGCGCACGCCACCCTCGACGAGCGCACGGGCCAGCGGCACGGCGTCGGCCTCGCGCTGCAGCACGATGACGGGGATGACGGGGCCGTGGGCGGCCAGCTCCAAGGGGTTCATGATGGGGTTCACAGCCAGGTCACCGCGCCCTCTTCCGCGCTCGTCACGTTGCGCCGCATGCCGGCAAAGAGTTCCCGCCCCAGGTCGTGCGCGCTGACCGTGGCGGCCTCGGCGCTGCGCTCGGCGGGGGGGCGTGCAGCCCACTCGGCCTCCCCGACCCGCACCTGCAGCGTGCCCGCCACCGCGTCCACGCGAATCAGGTCGCCGTCGCGCACGCGCGCCAGCGGCCCGCCAGCCAGCGCCTCGGGGCTCACGTGGATGGCCGCGGGCACCTTGCCCGAGGCGCCGCTCATGCGCCCGTCGGTGACGAGCGCGACCCGAAAGCCCTTGTCCTGCAGCACCGACAACGCCGGCGTGAGCTTGTGCAGCTCGGGCATGCCGTTCGCACGCGGGCCCTGGAAGCGCACCACCGCGACGACGTCGCGATCGAGCTCGCCCGCCTGAAACGCCGCCTGCAGCGCCTGCTGCGAGTCGAAGACGCGTGCGGGCGCCTCCACCACGTGGCGTTCCTCGGGCACGGCCGAGACCTTGATGACGGCGCGGCCCAGGTTGCCCCGCAGCAGCCGCAGGCCGCCCGTAGGTGCGAAGGGCGCAGTCGCCGGCCGCAGCACGGTGTCGTCGCCGCTGGCCTCGGGCCGCGGCAGCCAGCGCAAGGCCCCCTCCTCCAGCACCGGCTGCGTGGCATAGGCCTCGAGCCCAGGGCCGCGCACGGTGGCCACGTCGCCATGCGCGAGCCCGGCCGCCACGAGTTCACGCAGCACGAAACCCGGCCCGCCTGCCGCCTCAAAGGCATTCACGTCGGCGCTGCCGTTGGGGTAGACGCGTGACAGCAGCGGCACCACCGCCGAGAGTTCGGCGAAGTCGCTCCAGTCGATGAGGATGCCCGCCGCGCGGGCGACCGCCACCCAGTGGATCAGGTGGTTGGTGGAGCCGCCGGTGGCCAGCAGCGCCGCCATCGCATTGACGATCGCGCGCTCGTCCACCACGTGGCCGATGGGCGGGCACGGGGCGTCGGCTCGGTGCAGCACCGTGCGCACGGCCTCGCGCGTGAGCGCCTCGCGCAGCCCGGCGTGCGGGTGCACGAAGGCCGCGCCGGGCACGTGCAGCCCCATCGCCTCGAGCAGCATCTGGTTGCTGTTGGCCGTGCCGTAGAAGGTGCAGGTGCCCGGCCCATGGTAGGCCGCACCCTCGGCCTGCAGCAGCGCCTCGCGCCCGACCAGGCCCTGCGCGTAGCGCTCGCGCACCGCGGCTTTCTCCTTGTTCGACAGGCCCGAGCTCATCGGCCCGGCCGGCACGAACACGCAAGGCAGGTGGCCGAAGTGCAACGCGCCGATCAGGAGGCCCGGCACGATCTTGTCGCACACCCCCAGCAGCAGCGCGCCGTCGAACATGTCGTGCGTGAGGGCCACGGCCGTGCCCATGGCGATCGTGTCGCGCGAGAAGAGGCTGAGCTCCATGCCGGGCTCGCCCTGCGTGACACCGTCGCACATCGCCGGCACGCCTCCGGCCACCTGCGCGGTGGCGCCGTGCCTGCGCGCCTCGTCGCGGATCACCGCCGGAAAGCCCTCGTAGGGCTGGTGCGCCGAGAGCATGTCGTTGTAGGCCGTCACCACGGCGAGGTTCGGCGCACGCTCGGCCACCACGCGCAGCTTGTCGGAGGCCGGCAGCGCGGCCCAGGCATGGGCCACGTTGGCACAGCCCATGCGGTCCACCGGGCGCCGGCGCGCCGCCATCGCCCGTACCCGCTCCAGGTAGGCCTCGCGGGAGGGGGCGCTGCGGCTACGGATGCGCGCGGTGACGGTCGCAACGGTGGGGTGCAGGGTCATGGCCGTGGGGGTTGTAACCGAATAGGAATTGTCTTGTAACTGGGTTACATCGTCAAACCCTCGGGCTTGGGAGGTCCCGGCGAGGCCGGGCGTGCCCGGTCACTGCGGGCCCACAATGCGGGCTGTCCCGGGACCTGCCCCACGATGCACCCGCTGCTCACCGCCGAACGCGACCCCGCACCGATGCTTGCGCGCGTGCGCGCGGCGCTGTCCCCGCAGGCGGACCTGTGGGTCTTCGGCTATGCCTCGCTCATCTGGCGGCCCGAGTTCGAGGCGGCCGAACACCGGCCGGCACGCGTGAACGGCTGGCACCGCGCGCTTCGGATGCGCTCCCGGGTGAACCGCGGCACGCCCGAGCAGCCGGGGCTCGTGTTCGCGATGCTGCCCGGAGGGGCCTGCCGCGGTGTCGTCTACCGGCTGCACCGCGAGCAGCGCGACGAGGCACTGCAGCGGCTGTGGGCCCGCGAGATGGTGACGGGTGTCTACGACCCGCGCTTCGTTCCCGCGCACACGCCCGGCGGCCCCGTGCAGGCCCTTGCCTTCACGCTGAGCCGGCACAGCCCGCAGTGCCACGCCCGTCTGGACGACGCACAACTGCTGCACATCCTGCGCCATGCGCGGGGGCGCTTTGGCACGACGCTCGAGTACCTGCTGGAAACCGCCCGTGCCTTGCGGGCGCATGGTGTGCGCGACCGGGAAGTGGAGCGGCTCGTGCGCCTGGCCGCCCGCCACGGGCTCGCGGACTCAGCCGTAGGCCGCGCGTGACAGCACGGTCGCTGCCGGATCCCCGGCCGCGGCAGGCTCGCTCGGCCCGCCCAGCGCCTGGGCGCGTGCCGCCGCGAGATCCGCCACCGTGTCCACGTCCACCAGGACGCCCGGGTCGTCGAGTTCGGCGCCGTACGCCGGATACCGCGCGAGCAGGCGCCGCGCGCCCTCGTCCCCCGTGAGCTTCAACAGGTCGGAGCGCAGCTCGGCCGCGAACCCGACCGGATGCCCGCGGCGGCCGTGGTACTGCGCGTAGACCACCGGGTACTCGGCGATGGCATCGGCCACGGCCTGCAGCGTCGAGGGCCGCACCAGCGGCATGTCGCCAGGCAGCAGCAGCCAGCCGGGCGCGTCCACGCGCGCGGACACCCCGGCAGCGATCGAGTGGCCCATGCCACGCGCGGCCTCTTCGTCGCGCACGACGATCACGTCGCGCGGCAGCACGTGACGCGTGGCCTCGGCAGCGAGCGCAGCCGTCGTCACGACCACCACCGGCAGCCCGCTGGCCAGGGCGTTGTGGAGCACGGTGCCCAGCACCGTGCTCGCGCCGAAAGGCTGGGCGAGCTTGTGCTGGGAGCCGGCGAAGCGGCTGCCTCTTCCGGCAGCCAGCACGGTGACGATGGGGCGCAGGTTCATGTCAAGCGAAGGCGACACGGTCAGGATGCGCGGCACCGGGCTGTCACGCCAACAGGACATCCCCTTAAGGCCTTCCCCTTAAGGTCGGGTTCCGAAAGGCTGCTGGCGGCGCTGCCCGGCGCCGGTGCAGGCTTGCTATGCTGCCTGCATGGACCCCCGACACGACGACCTGGCTCAATTGCGCAAGAGCTACGAGCGCGCCGCGCTCGACGAGGCGGCCTCGGACGCCGATCCGCTGCGGCAGTTCGAGGCCTGGCTTGCACAGGCGATCGATGCGAAGCTGCCCGAGCCGAACGCGATGACGCTGGCCACCGTCGGCCCGGATGGGCGTCCCTCCACGCGCATCGTGCTGATCAAGGGCTTGGACGCACGCGGCATCGTCTGGTACACGAACTACGACAGCCGCAAGGGCCGCGAACTCGCGGACAACCCGCACGCCGCGCTGCAGTTCCACTGGGTCGAGCTCGAGCGCGTGGTGCGCATCGAGGGCCGGGTGGAAAAGGTGTCCGAGGCGGAGTCCGACGCCTACTACGCGAGCCGCCCGCTGGATTCGCGCATCGGCGCATGGGCCTCGCCGCAAAGTCAGGTCATCGGCTCGCGCGCGGTGCTCGTCGCCTCGGCGGCGCGCTACAGCGCGCAGTTCCTGCTGAACCCGCCGCGGCCCGCGCACTGGGGCGGCTTCCGGTTGGTGCCGGACCGCTGGGAGTTCTGGCAAGGCCGTCCTTCACGGCTGCACGACCGGTTGCGCTACCGGCTGGAGGGCGGTGCCTGGGTGCGCGAGCGGCTGGCGCCCTGAGCGCAGCACCCACCCTTGCTGCCGGGGCAGGCCCCCGAGCCCGCCCCGCCGCGGCCGGGCGGACTCACGGAGTCGGGCTCTGGACCGCTTCCGTCCCCCGGTACAGCAGGCCGAACTTGTCGTCGCCGAGCACCGCCATGCGTCCCTCGACGGTGATCGCGTCCACCGTCACCTTCACGGGCTCGCGCGTGCGCACCTCCACCAGCCCCTCCGGCCCGGCGGGCACGCAGAACGAGCAGGTCGTGGGCACGGACGAGAGCAGGAAGTGACGCTGGCGCTCCCCGGGCTCGAGCGGGAGCATGAAGCCCTGCACCTTCACCGTCTTGTCGTGGAGCGCACGCACCGCCGGCGGGAACACCGGCACCACGCGCGCCCTCTCGGGCTTGAGCTGCACCGATGACAGCAGCGCCCAGGACACCACACCCTCGCGCTCTTCCAGGGGCTTGAAGGCGCTGCGGGGGTCGTGGTAGCCCGGGCCGAGGCCGAAGGGTGGCGGCGCCGGCACGCGAGACGAGCCAGGCGCCGGCTGGGCCCAGGCGCTGCCGGCCGCGGCGGCGACCCACACCAGGAAGCCGGCGGCCACCGCCCGCCACGCCACACTCGAGACGGCGCGGGGAGAACGGCGGGCGCCTGCCGCGGCGCCCCGCGGCCGCGCGCGATCGAATGCCAAGGGCTTCATCGTCAATGCTCGTGGCGCATGCCGCAGTACTTGCCGATGGCGAGGCCTTTGCAGGCCGCCTGCAACTCGCGCTGGCACTGCTCGTAGGGGCGGCCGGACTCCAGGCAGCGCGCGGCCCCCTCGTGCGCGAGGGCCATGGCGCGGTGGCGTTCGATGTCTCGCCGCGCGTGGTCGGAGACCTTGCCCGAGGCCGCAGCCACCGCCACCCAGGCAGGTACCGCCGCGAGGGCGACCAGAAGCAGCCCGCGCGCAAGGCGGGGGACGGACCAAAGGGCTTGTCGGGTGGAAGGCATCGGGGCTCCGGCGGGTCGGTCGGCAGAAAACGGGGAGGTGACAGGGGACTCGTGGCAGGCCACGCCCCGCGCAGCGTTGGACATCCCGACCCGTGGAGAGTTCCGGGCGCTCAGCGCGGCGCCTGCAGCAGCAGTGTGACATCCAGACGCAGCACCCGCCACACCGGCAACGCGCAGGCCGCCACGGCCAGCCCCAGTACCCCGGCGACGAGCACCGTCTCCTGGGCAGACCACCACCAGCCGGTCAACGGCAGCGTACGCTCGGCCACGCGCAGCGTGCCCAGAAGTTCGGCCGCGGCATGCCCCGCGGCCAGCCCGGCCGCCATCCCGAGGAGCGCGAGCCACAGCGCCTCGCAGGCCACCACCGCCGCGACGCGCCAGGGCGGCGCACCCAGCATGCGCAGCATGGCGAGGTCGGGCTCGCGCTCGCGTACGGCCTGGGCCAGCGCCACGGCCAGCGCCAGCGCGGCCATGACGAGCCAGGCTGCCGCGAACAGCCGCAGCGCCTCGAGCCCCATTCCCAGGTTGCGAAAGAGCCGCGCCGCCTCGATGGCGGGTACCCCGGCCTGCAGGCCCGGCTGCGCATTCACCCAGCGCGGCAACGTGGCGGCCGCCAGCGGCGAGCGGTAGCGCACGAGCGCCAGCGTGACCTCGCGTTCAGCCGCCAGGAGCGCCCGGTCCTCGGCCGAGGCTTGCCTGCCGAGCGTGCCCACCTCGTGCACCTGCCACACCGACTCGAGCGAGGTCAGCACCAGCACGTCGAGCACGCACGCGCAAGGCGCCAGCACGCCCGTGACCGTGTAGGGCGACTCTTCGTGCGCGTGCCCATTGGCGCCGAGGCCGTGGGTGCCCACGAAGCGCGTGCCGGTCGCCAGGCCCGTGCGCCGTGCCACGTCGGCGCCGAGCACGGCCTGCATCGGCTGCACCCACCACTGGCCGTGCGCGAGCCGGCCGCCGAGTGCCAGCGCATAGGCACGCTCGGTGCCCACGATGCGCTGGCCTTGCAGCGAGTCGCCCAGCGACAGCGGCAGCACCTGCTCGACCAGCGGGTGCGCGCGCAGCGTCTCGAGCGTGGCCAGCGGGATGTTGCCGGTGGGCACGTCGACGTGGAACACCCCCGCCAGGATCAGCTGCAGCGGACTCCCCTTGGCGCCCACGACGAGGTCCACGCCAGCCAGGTCGCGGCGCGCGCGGTCCTCGAGCTGCTCGCC
Organism: Pseudomonadota bacterium; assembly: GCA_039798945.1. GTDB lineage: Bacteria > Pseudomonadota > Gammaproteobacteria > Burkholderiales > Burkholderiaceae_C > Rubrivivax. The sequence goes on along the minus strand of JBDKFA010000107.1, from coordinate 2,912 downwards.
CGCCAGGGTGACGAGCACGATGGACGCCACGCCCAGCGCCACCATGAGCACGTTCAGCGCCGCCACCAATGGGCGCGACCACAGGTAGTGCCAGGCGAGCACCGCCAGCCTCATGGCCGCCCCTCCCCGATCGCCCAGGTTCGCGCGTGCGGCCAGGCGCTTCCCACGCGCGCGTCGTGGGTGGCCACGACGAGCGTGGCACCCTCCTGGGAGGCCACCTCGGCCAGCAAACGAAGCGCCGCCGCCGCCGCCTCGTCGTCCAGGTGCGCCGTGGGCTCGTCAGCCAGCAGCACTCGCGGCCGATGCACCAGGGCTCGCGCAAGGGCGACGCGTTGGGCCTGCCCGCCGCTGAGCGTGCCGGGCAGCCGGCCTTGCAGCCCCTGCAGCCCGAGTCGCGCGAGCAGCTCGTCGATGCGCGCCTCCTGCACCGGCCGGCCGGCCGCCAGGTCGGGCAGCGCGAGGTTGCGCGCGACGCTCAGGCCTTCGCTCAGATGCAGGCGCTGCGGCACGAAACCGAGCATGCGTGCGCGCCAGGCGTCGCGCGCGCTCGCCGGCATGCCCGCGAGCTCGGTGCCGGCCACCTGCAGCTGCCCGCCCTGCACCGCCAGCAACCCGGCCAGCAGCGCGAGCAAGGTGGACTTGCCGCTGCCCGAGGGGCCGGCCACGCGCACCACCGCGCCCTGCGCAGCCTCGAAGTCGGGCCACGCGAGTGCCGGGGCACCGGGGTAGGCGTGGGTGAGGCCGTGCGCGACGATCACGGTGCCTCCCGCCGCCCCGCCCGCCGCCCAGCCCGCTTCCCGCCCCGCGATGGCGCTCGCCTGCGCACCTCAGGCGCCAGGCTTCAGCCGCGCGCGGAAGGTGCGCCGGAACTTCTCCACCTTGGGGCCGACGACGAAGGCGCAGTAGCCCTGGCCCGGGTGGTTCGCGTAGTAGTGCTGGTGGTAATCCTCGGCGCGCCAGTAGTTGTCCAGCGGCTCGAGCTCGGTCACCACGCGCCCGCCGTGCGCGGCCTGGGCCTCGTTCCACACGGCCTGCGCCACCTCGCGCTGGGCGTCGTCGTGCCAGTAGATGCCCGAGCGGTACTGCGGGCCGACATCGTTGCCCTGGCGGTTCGGCGTGGTGGGGTCGTGGATCGAGAAGAAGATCTCGAGCACCTCGCGCAGGCCGATGCGCGCGTCGTCGAAGCTCACGCGCACCACCTCCACGTGCCCCGTGTCGCCCCCGCACACCTGCTCGTAGGTAGGGGCACGCACGTGGCCGTTGGCGTAGCCCGATTCCACGGCGGTCACGCCCTCCACGAGCTCGTAGACCGCCTCCAGGCACCAGAAGCACCCGCCGCCGAGCGTGATCTGCTGAATCGCCATGTCTGCCTTGCTCCTGCTGCTGCGCCGCCCGCGACATGGCGGGCCCTGGATCGCCTGCCGCGGCCTTCGAATCCCGAGCGCCCGCGGCGGGACGGCGCTTTTCCTACACTACCCGGGATTATCCGGAGACCCCGACCATGGCCGCCAAGTTCCGCTGGGATGACCCTTTCCTGTTCGACGAGCAGCTCACCGAGGACGAGCGCGCGGTGCGCGACGCCGCCCACGCCTACTGCCAGGACAAGCTGCAGACGCGCGTGCTGATGGCCGCCCGCCACGAAAGCTTCGACCGCGACATCATGAGCGAGATGGGCGCGCTCGGGCTGCTGGGCAGCACCATCGAGGGCTACGGCTGCGCGGGGTTGAACCACGTGTGCTACGGGCTCGTGGCGCGCGAGGTCGAGCGCGTGGACTCGGGCTACCGCAGCGCGATGAGCGTGCAGAGCTCGCTCGTCATGCACCCGATCCACGCCTACGGCAGCGAGGCGCAGCGCCAGAAGTACCTGCCCAAGCTCGCCACCGGCGAGTGGGTGGGCTGCTTCGGCCTGACCGAGCCGAACCACGGCAGCGACCCCGCGAGCATGCTCACGCGCGCCCGGCCCGTGGACGGCGGCTACGTGCTCAAGGGCAGCAAGATGTGGATCACGAACTCGCCGATCGCGGATGTGTTCGTCGTGTGGGCGAAAAAGGAGGACCCGGACGGCCGCGTCGGCGGACAGGAGTGCATCCACGGCTTCATCCTGGAGAAGGGGATGAAGGGCCTCACCGCCCCGAAGATCGAGGGCAAGATGAGCCTGCGCGCGAGCATCACGGGCGAGATCGTGATGGACGACGTGTTCGTGCCCGAGGCCAACCTGCTGCCGGGCGTGAACGGCCTGAAGGGGCCGTTTGGCTGCCTGAACAAGGCGCGTTACGGCATCGCCTGGGGGGCGCTCGGGGCAGCCGAGTTCTGCTGGCACGCGGCGCGCCAGTACACGCTGGACCGCAAGCAGTTCGGCCGCCCGCTCGCGCAGAACCAGCTGATCCAGAAGAAGCTCGCCGACATGCAGACCGAGATCACGCTCGGGCTGCAGTCGGTGCTGCGCGTGGGAAGGCTGATGGACGAGCACCGCGCCGCGCCGGAGATGATCTCCCTCGTCAAGCGCAACTCCTGCGGCAAGGCCCTCGAGATCGCCCGGATGGCGCGCGACATGCACGGCGGCAACGGCATCCACGACGAATACCACGTGATCCGCCACATGATCAACCTCGAGACGGTGAACACCTACGAGGGCACGCACGACGTGCACGCGCTGATCCTCGGGCGCGCGCAGACGGGGCTGCAGGCGTTCTTCTGAGCCCCCGACGGCCGGGCGCCCCCGGCCCGGCCCCCCGACGGGGTCAACGAGGCTGGGGGGCCTCCCGGCCTGTCCTTCGGAGTCACGGCCCGGTGATCGCCAGCTGCACGCGTGGCGTCCAGGCGCCATCGTCTTCGCCCGACACGCGCAGCCGGGGCGCACCGAGGAAGAGCCGTTCGGCACTCAGGCCGCGCGCGACGAGCGCCTCGCGCAC
>JBDKFA010000106.1:0-6567 GCA_039798945.1 Pseudomonadota bacterium | reverse complement strand
CGAGATGGTGGAGGCCCACTACGCGGTACCTGCACTCGGCGCGGTGCTCAACGCCCTCAACACCCGGCTCGATCCGGCCCTGCTGGCCTGGCAAATGAACCACTGCGAGGCGCAGGTGCTGATCACCGACCGCGAGTTCGCACCCGTGATGGCGCAGGCGCTGGCGCTGCTGAAGTCAGAGCACGGCCGGACCCTCACGGTGGTGGACGTTTGCGACAGCGAGTACGCCGGGTCTGGCGAGTGCGTGGGCACGCTCGATTACGAGGCGTGGATCGCTGCCCACGCGCCGCTGGCTCGTCTGGAGGGACCGGCCGACGAGTGGGATGCCATCGCGGTGAGCTACACGAGCGGCACCACGGGCGATCCCAAGGGCGTGGTCACGCACCACCGCGGCGCCTACCTCAACGCGGTGTGCAACGCGGCCACCTGGACGATGCCGCACTTCCCGAAGTACCTGTGGACGCTGCCGATGTTCCACTGCAACGGCTGGTGCTTCCCGTGGACGGTGGCCATGCTTGGCGGCACCCACGTGTGCCTGCGCCGCGTGGAAGCCAAGGCAATCCTCGACGCGATGCGCGAGCACGCGGTCGACCACTACTGCGCCGCGCCCATCGTGCACAACCTGCTGATCAACGCGCCGGCCGAGTGGCGGGCCGGCATCGACCAGCAGGTGCGCGGTATGGTGGCCGGTGCGGCGCCGCCGGCGTCGATGATCGAAGGCATGGCGCGGCTGGGCTTCGACATCACGCACGTCTACGGCCTGACCGAGGTGTACGGCCCGGCGTCGGTGGCCGTGAAGCGCGAGGCCTGGGCCGGCGAGAGCCTGTCCGAGCAGACGCGGCTCAACGGCCGGCAGGGCGTGCGCTACATGCTGCAGGAGGGCATGACGGTGCTCGACCCCGAGACGATGGCCGAGACGCCGGCCGATGGCCAGACAATGGGCGAGATCATGGTCCGCGGCAACATCGTGATGAAGGGCTACCTGAAGAACCCCGCGGCCACAGCCAAGGCCTTCGCTGGCGGCTGGTTCCACACCGGCGACCTCGCGGTGATGGAGAGCGACCGCTACGTGAAGATCCGCGACCGCAGCAAGGACATCATCATCTCCGGCGGCGAGAACATCAGCTCGCTCGAGGTGGAGGATGCGCTCTACCGGCACCCGGCCGTGATGGCCTGTGCGGTGGTGGCCAAGCCCGACCCGAAGTGGGGCGAGACGCCGCTCGCCTACGTGGAGCTCAAGCCGGGCGCGCAGGCCGATGCGGCGGAACTCGTGGCGCACTGCAAGGCGCTGCTGGCCGGCTACAAGGTGCCGCGCGACATCCGCTTCGAGCCGATCCCGAAGACGAGTACCGGCAAGATCCAGAAGTTCCAGCTGCGCGAGCGGGCGCGCAGCAGCAGTGCCATCGAATGAGCAGCCTGCGGCGCAGCGGGTACCGCCTGCGCCCAGTCTGCTCACCGCTGAACGTCGAACGATGCGAGGAAATCGACATGAACGCCCCTACCGACCCCCAGGCGCTGGCCGATCCGCTGGTCCAGCGCGACACCGACGCCCGCGGTGTGGTGCGCTTGACGATCAACCGCGGCAGCGCCTTCAACAGCCTCTCCGAAGGCGTGCTCGAGGCACTGCAGGCCGAACTCGACGCGGTGGCTGCCGACGATTCGGCGCGCGTGGTGGTGCTGGCCGGCTCGGGCAAGGCCTTCTGCGCCGGGCACGACCTGAAGGAGATGCGCGCCGAGCCCTCGCAGGCCTATTACGAACGACTCTTCGCGCAGTGCGGCCGAATGATGATGACGATCCAGAAACTGCCTGTGCCCGTCATCGCGCGGGTGCACGGCATCGCCACGGCTGCGGGTTGCCAGCTGGTGGCCATGTGCGACCTGGCGGTGGCTGCCGAAGGAGCGCGGTTCGCGGTGAGCGGTGTCAACCTCGGGCTCTTCTGCTCGACGCCGAGCGTGGCGCTCAGCCGCAACCTGCCGCGCAAGGCCGCCTTCGAGATGCTCGTGACCGGCCGCTTCATCGACGCCCAGGAGGCGCTTGCCCGCGGGCTCGTGAACCGCGTCGTGCCGGCCGAGCGGCTGGACGAGGAGGTGGAGGCGCTCGCCGCCTCGATCGTCGCCAAGCCGCGCGTGGCGCTGGCCATGGGCAAGGCGCTCTTCTACCGGCAACTCGAGACCGGCATCGAGTCGGCCTATGAGGACGCCTCCCGCACGATGGCCTGCAACATGATGGACGAGTCGGCACTCGAGGGGGTGCAGGCCTTCATCGACAAGCGGCCGCCCGACTGGAAGGGGCGCTGATGGGCGCAGCGGGCCGTCGCTGGCGGGCCTCTGCCCCGTGCGCAGGGCCGCAGCGGCCCGTCGGCGCAGGGCGCATTCCGGCACCCCCGTCAGGGCTTTGGTCGCATGGGGATGGCGCGCCTGCCTGGCTTGGCGGCACGATGCGCTCCTCTTCATCGTGACGCACACGGAGACCGACATGTCCACCACCGACGAACTGACCCGATTGGCCGAGCTGCACCGCAGCGGCGCACTGACGGACGCCGAGTTCACGCAGGCGAAGGCGCGCGTGCTCGCGGCACAGGACATCGCGGATGCCCGCCTGGTCACCGCGATGAACCGCCTGCGGCGCAGCCTGGACGACCGCTGGCTGGGCGGGGTGTGTGGCGGCCTGGCCCGCTCGACGGGCGTCGCCGCGTGGATCTGGCGGCTGCTCACCTGCGTGCTGGCGCTGTGGGGCGGGGCGGGCGTGATCGCCTACGTGCTGCTGTGGATCTTCGTGCCCCAGGACGAGGCTTCCGGCTCGCGGCCACGGCAGCTGGCAACCTGAGCGGACGATCGACCCCCGATGCTCGCCGCTGCCGGCTTCGCCTTCGACAACACCTACGCCCGCGAGCTTGACGGCTGCTTCGTGGCCTGGCCCCCGACGCCGGCTCGGGCGCCGCGGCTGCTCTTCCTGAACCGGCCGCTGGCACGCGAGCTCGGGCTCGACGATGCGTTGCTCGCCGGCGAGCCTGGGGCGCGGTTGTTTGCCGGCAACGAACTGCCCGATGGCGCCCAGCCGATTGCCCAGGCGTACGCCGGGCACCAGTTCGGCGGCTTCTCTCCGCAGCTCGGTGACGGGCGGGCGCTGCTGATCGGCGAGATCGTCGATCGCCAGGGGCGGCGGCGCGACCTGGCGTTCAAGGGCTCCGGACGGACGCCCTTTTCGCGCGCGGGTGATGGCAAGGCCGCAGTGGGACCGATGCTGCGCGAGGTGCTCGTCGGCGAGGCCATGCACGCCCTGGGCATCCCCACCACGCGGGCGCTGGCCGTCGCCGCCACGGGCGAAGTGGTGCTGCGCGAGGCGAAGCTGCCCGGCGGCGTGCTCACCCGCGTGGCGGCCAGTCACCTTCGGGTGGGCACCTTCCAGTACTTTGCAGCCCGTGGCGAGACCGAGCGCGTGCGCAGGCTGGCCGAGTACGCGATTGCGCGCCACGACCCGCAGCTCGTGGGCCAGCCGGACCGTTTCCTCGCCTTCTTCGAGGCCGTGGCGCGCCGGCAAGCCGCGCTCGTCGCGCAGTGGATGAACGTGGGTTTCATCCACGGCGTGATGAACACCGACAACATGACGATCTCCGGCGAGACGATCGACTACGGCCCCTGTGCGTTCCTGGAGGCCTGCGATCCCGACGCCGTGTTCAGCTCGATCGACCACCACGGCCGCTATGCGTTCGGCAACCAGCCGACCATCGCGCGCTGGAACCTGGCGCGCCTGGCCGAAGCCCTGCTGCCGCTGTTCGACGCCGATACCCAGGTGGCTGTGGGGCGGGCGATGCAGGTGATCGAAGCCTTCCCGGGCTGGTTCGCACAGGCCTTGCTGGCGGGCCAGCGTGCGAAGCTGGGGCTGCCGCCACCCGAGCGGCCGGACGCGGCGCAGGACGAGGCGGATGCGGCACTGGCCGACGACTGGCTGGCGCTGCTGCAGGCGCACCGCGTGGACTTCACGCTCGGTTGGCGCCGTCTGGCAGACGTGGCGGACCAGGTGGAGGGTGTGGCACGGGCGCATCTGGCGGATGGTGGCAACACGACCGGTGCGGACGTTCCCGCCGTTGCTGCCGAGGTGCATGGCGGCAGCATCCGAACCATCTTGGCGCCGCTGGCTCCCCTCTTCGGGCGACCCGAGCCGCCTGCAGCCGTGGTGGACTGGCTGGCGGGCTGGCGCGCGCGGCGGACGCAGGTGGCGCGGCCCCTGCCAGCCACGTCGATGCGCCAGGCCAGCCCGTGGCTCATCCCCCGCAACCACCGGGTGGAGGAAGCACTCGCCGCAGCCACCGAGGCCGATGACCTGGGCCCCTTCGAGGCCATGCTCGAGGCGTTGCGCCAGCCTTTCGACGAGCGCCCGGCCGCGGATGCCTACGCTCAGCCCGCGGCGCCGGAAGTCACGGCTTGCTACCGCACGTTTTGCGGCACCTGAAGCGGCCGCACGCGCCACGTGAAGGAGCTTGTCCTGGACCCTACGGACCCCCTCCAGGCCTACTACGCGGCCCGGGCACGCGAGTACGACCGCGTCTATGGGAAGCCCGAGCGGCAGCCGGAGCTGCGTGCGATCGAGGCCTGGCTGCCCACGGTGTTCGCGGGGCGGCGCGTGCTGGAGCTGGCGTGCGGCACCGGCTGGTGGACGCGCGTGCTGGCCGTGGCGGCCCGCCACGTGACGGCACTCGATGCGACCGAGGAGACGCTGGCGATCGCCCGCTCCCGCGGCGTGGCCGCCGACCGCGTGCGGTTCGTGCAGGGCGATGCCTATGTGCTGCCCGTGGAGCTGGGCGAGCTCGACGCCTGCTTCGCGGGGTTCTGGTGGTCACACGTGCCGCGTGCGAGGCTGCAGTCCTTCCTCGAGGGGGTGCATGGCCGTCTGCGGCCGGGCTCGCCCGTGGTGTTCCTGGACAACCGGTACGTCGAGGGCAGCAGCACCCCGATCGGTCCGGCGGACGCCGCGGGCGATACCTGGCAACTGCGCAAGCTGGCCGATGGCAGTGAGCACCGCGTGCTGAAGAACTTCCCGGGCGAGGGCGAGCTGCGCGACGCCGTGGCCGCCGTGGACCCGTCCGCCTGCGTGCTCCTGTGGCGCCACTACTGGGCGCTCATGTACTGGCGATGAATCGGGCGCCAACCCGGGCAAGGGCGGTGTGTCATGTCAAGTTGACAAACGGAGATGTATAGGTAAAGTGACGGCGATCGTTGCCAAGGACCCGCCGTGACCACCGTCAAGACCTGCCTGAGCCAGAAGCCCGCCACCCTGATCCACGTCTCGCCCCAGGACATGGTGCAACGCGCCCTCGAACTGATGAAGGGCAACCGCGTGCGCTCCGTGCTGGTGTTCGAGGGCGAGCGCCTGGTGGGCATCATCACCCAGGGCGACTGCGCGATCCGCGTGCTCCTGGAGGGAAAGGATGCGCGGACGACGGCCGTGGGCGAGATCATGACGCGCGACCCCATGACCGTGAAACCCAGCGACCACCTCGAGGCCTGCATGGGCCTGATGGCCAGCCGCAACTTCCGTCACCTGCCGGTGATGGAGGGCGCACGCGTGGTCGGGGTCGTCTCCATCGGCGACATCGTCAAGGACATGATCCGCCAGCTCGGCGAGCAGGTGTCCTACCTCGAGACGTACATCAAGGGCCACGGGGCCTGAGCCCTCATGCCGGCCATCTGGCCGGCGCCCGCGGCTCAGGGGGTGGCAAGCCCGAAGTTCCACCAATCCCGGTTGTTCGGGATGCCGCCCGAGGTGACGGCTCCCTTGGGAAGCTCGAAGGTCACGCTGCCGAAGGTGGCGGGTGGCGGCGAGAAGACGAAGGTGTAGGTGTCCTTCTGGCCCGTGCCGGAGGTCTTCTGGAACTGGCCGATCGTGCCGGCGGTGGTGCCAATCTTGTCCGCCGCCAGCGGTGCATCGAGCACGGTATCGAAGCGCAGCGTGAAGGTGCCGGCTGCTGCGATGTAGCCGAAGGCATTGACGGGCCCGCCGAACTCGAGCTTCGCGAAGGGCGCGATGGTGTTGAACGGCTGCGCGTACTCGTAGGCCGCCGTGTTGCTGGCCGCACCCGTGCTGTCGGTGAACGCGCCCGGGGGCACCCGCAGATCGATCATCCCCTGCTGGTTGGCCGAGGGCGTCAAGGTCACCTGCCAGGTGTCCGAACTGAGCTGCTTGAAGCTGCCGGGCACCTTGCTGGCACCGCTCAGGCTGAAGCCGAGCTCGGCCTGGCCGCCGGTGAACAGCACGGGTGCGCTGAAGAAGAACTGCACGTTGACGTTGCCGCGGACCTCGCCCGTCACATCGCTGCGGATCAGCAGCGTCGGGGCCTGCGCGGCGGGCGTGGGGGAGCCGTCACCGCCGCCACCACAGGCGGCGAGCAGGCCGAGAAGGGAGACCACGGCCAGCCGGCGTGGGTGCACGGCGGTGCCTGGAACACGGGAACCGAGGGTCGCGTAGGGCATGGAGTCGCTCTCGAGGATGGGCACGGTCGCGAGTGTAAGGGCCGGTAACCGGGCTGTTTCATGGGCGTTTCACGGAGGCGGGAGGCGCCGCCGGTC
>JBDKFA010000105.1:0-8619 GCA_039798945.1 Pseudomonadota bacterium | reverse complement strand
CCCGGCAGGTTGCGCTGGCGTCGGTCGAGGAGGTGAACGCCGCCGTCGCTTCCGCCAAGGCGGCGTTCCCCGCGTGGTCCGAGACGCCGCCGATCCGCCGTGCGCGGGTCATGAACAACTTCCTCGTGCTGATGAACCAGCACCGCGACGAACTCGCCGCCATGATCACCGCCGAACACGGCAAGGTCTTCACCGACGCGATCGGCGAAGTCAGCCGGGGCATCGACATCGTCGAGTTCGCCTGCGGCATCCCGCAACTGCTCAAGGGCGACTACACCGACCAGGTCTCGACCGGCATCGACAACTGGACGATGCGCCAGTCGCTGGGCGTGGTGGCCGGCATCACGCCGTTCAACTTCCCGTGCATGGTGCCGTGCTGGATGTTCCCGGTGGCGATCGCCTGCGGCAATGCCTTCGTGCTCAAGCCGAGCGAGCGCGACCCGAGCGCCTCGCTCTTCATGGCCCAGCTGCTCAAGGAGGCCGGGCTGCCCGACGGCGTCTTCAACGTCGTGCAGGGCGACAAGGTGGCCGTGGACGCGCTCCTCACCCACCCGGACGTGCAGGCTGTCTCCTTCGTGGGCTCCACGCCGATCGCGCAGTACATCTACGAGACCGGCGCGCGCCACGGCAAGCGCGTGCAGGCACTCGGTGGCGCGAAGAACCACATGGTGGTGATGCCCGACGCCGACATCGACCAGGCGGTGGATGCGCTGATCGGCAGCGCCTACGGTTCGGCCGGCGAGCGCTGCATGGCGATCTCGGTGGCGGTGCTCGTGGGCGACGTGGGCGAGCGCATCGTGCCGCGGCTGGCCGAACGCGCGCGCACACTGAAGGTGAAGAACGGCCTGGAGGCCGACGCCGAGATGGGCCCGATCGTCACGCGCGAGGCGCGCGACCGCATCGAGGGCTACATCGGGATCGGCTTGGAAGAAGGCGCCACGCTCGTGGTGGACGGCCGCGGGCTGAAGGTGCCGGGCCTCGAGCAGGGCTTCTTCACCGGCGGCACGCTCTTCGACCACGTGACGCCGGCCATGCGCATCTACCGCGAGGAGATCTTCGGCCCCGTGCTCGCCTGCGTGCGCGTGAAGGACTTCGCCGAGGCCGTGGCGCTCGTGAACGCGCACGAGTACGGCAACGGCGTGTCGTGCTTCACCGGCGACGGCGGCGTGGCGCGCGAGTTCGCGCGCCGCATCCAGGTCGGCATGGTGGGCATCAACGTGCCGATCCCGGTGCCGATGGCCTGGCACGGCTTTGGCGGCTGGAAGAGGAGCCTCTTTGGCGACATGCACGCCTACGGCGAGGAGGGCGTGCGCTTCTACACGAAGCAAAAGAGCGTGATGCAGCGCTGGCCCGACTCGATCGGCAAGGGCGCGGAATTCGCGATGCCCACGGCGCGGTGAGCCTGCACCCACCCCGTGAGCCTGCACGAGCCCCTGCAAGGGCCTGAGCGCGAGCCCCGCCTGGGGTCCTCGCATGGACCCCTTCGCGCCGGGCCCCGGCGCCGCCAGGTGCTGGCGATGTTCGCTGCGCTGGCCGGGCCCGGAGCCGCACTGGCCAGCGCAATGCCTTCCGCCCCGGCCGCGCCTTCACCCTACACCGCCGAGGACCTCGCCCACGCCGCGCGCCTGCGCGAGCGCGCACTGCACGACCCGCTGGCGTGGCAGCTCGCCGAAAGCCTGTGCACCGAGATTGGCCCGCGACCGGCGGGTTCCGAGGCCGATGCGCGGGCGGTGGCCTGGGCGCGGGCGCGGCTCGCGGCGCTTGGTTTCGCGCGTGTGCGCGCCGATCCGATTCCCCTGCAGGTCTGGCAGCGCGGCCCGGGCTCGGCCGAGCTCACCGCGCCGCACCGGCGCGCGCTCGTGATGACGGCGCTTGGCAACAGCCCGCCCACGCCGGCTGGCGGCCTGGAGGGCGAACTCGCCGTGTACCCGGACTTCGTCGCGCTGCAAGCCGATGGCAGCGAGCGTGCGCGCGGGCGCATCGTCTTCATCGACCAGCCCACCGCGCGCACCGTGGACGGCAGCGGCTACGGGCAGGCGGTGCGGGCACGGGTGCTTGGGCCCCAGGAGGCGGCGCGCCGCGGCGCGCTCGCACTCGTGATCCGCTCCATCGGCACCGACCGCGACCGGGTGGCGCACACGGGGATGATGGCGGTGGATCCGGCCCGCCCGGTGGTGCCTGCGGCGGCGCTGTCGGTGCCCGATGCGCAGCTGCTCGCGCGGCTGCACGCGGCCGGTGCGGTGCTTCGGCTGCGGCTCGTCGTGGGCGCCGCGCAAGGCGTGCCGGCGCTCACCCACAACGTGATCGCGGAAGTCCCGGGTACGGACCTCGCACGTGAGATCGTGCTCGTCGGCGCGCACCTGGACTCGTGGGACGTCGGGCAAGGGGCGCTGGACAACGCAGCGGGCGTGGCCATCGTCACGGCCGCGGCGCACCAGCTGATCGCGCTCGGCCGCGCCCCGCGGCGCACCGTGCGCGTGGTGCTCTTCGGCAACGAGGAAAACGGCTTCGACGGCGCGCGCCACTATGCCGAGCGCTACCGCGACGAGCCGCACCAGCTCGTGGGCGAGAGCGACTTTGGTGCGGGCCGCGTGTGGCGGCTGCGCAGCCGCGTGGCCCCCGAGGCCTGGACAGCCATCGAGGCCATGGCCCCGGTGCTCGCGCCGCTGCAGGTGGCCCTCGGCGACAACCAGGGCAACCCGGGGCCGGACGCGGCGGTGCTGATGCGGCGCAACCGCTGGAGCGCCATCGAGCTCTCGCAAGACGGCACCGACTACTTCGACGTGCACCACACCGACAACGACACGCTCGAGCGGATCGATGCCGCCGCGCTGCGCCAGAACGTGGCGGCATGGGCGCCGGTAGCGTGGCTCGCGGCGCAGTCGGCGCTGCGGTTCTGACTCCGCCATGGCCGGGCACGCCCGGCCCTGCCCCCCAGCGGGGGCGTCCGCAAACCCGGGGCGGCTCGGCGTTTCCTCGACAGGGGCTGCCTTCAGGTGCCGATGACGCCGCCGTCGCGCCGACGCACCACCACGGTGGACGAGCGCGGCCGGCCATCGGGCCGGTAGTCAGGCCAGTTCGAGAACTTGCGCGGCTCGACGGGGTCGCTGCGGTCGCTCGGGGTCTCGCCCGGGTGCTGCACGTTGACGAACATCGTGCGCCCGTCGGGCGTCCACGTGACGCCCGTGATCTCGCAGCCCGCGGGGCCGGTCAGGAAACGCCGGGTCTGGCCGGTGGCGGGGTCGCAGGCGAGCATCTGGTTGTTGCCCACGCGCGCGAGCTCGCCCTTGTGCATCTGCGAGGTCGAGGCGTCGGTCTGGATCCACAGCACGCCGCGCGCATCGAAGGCGATGCCGTCCGGGCAAGCGTAGACGTCGCCGCGGATGTTGCCCTGGGCCTCGGCGCGCTCGTTGGCGGGATCGCCAGCCAGCACGAGGTGGTTCCACTCGAAGGTCTCGCCGTCGAAGTCGCCCGCCTCGCGCCAGCGGATGATGTGGCCGAAGGTGTTGTTCGCCCGCGGGTTGGCCGCGTCCACCCCGGGCTGGCCGGCCTGCCCGCGCGCGGAGTTGTTGGTCAGCGTGCAGTAGACCCAGCGGCTGCGCTCGTCGATGGCGAGCCATTCCGGGCGGTCCATCTTGGTGCCGCCGAGCAGGTCGGCCGCCTGGCGCGCCTTGATCACGACTTCCCCCTGGTCGGCGAAACCGTTCGCCGCAGTCAGCGGCCCCTGGCCGTGCGCCATTGGCAGCCAGCGGCCAGTGCCGTCGGCGTCGAAGCGCGCCACGTACAGCGTGCCGTGGTCGAGCAGCTCGCGGTTGGCCTGCGCGGCCGTCAGGCCACCCCCCGCCGGGCGGATCGCATCGCGGCTCACGAAGCGGTAGATGTACTCGAAGCGCGCGTCCTCGCCCGAATAGACGACGGCGCGCTGCGACTTCGTCACCGCGACCCACGCGCCCTCGTGCGCCGCGCGCCCGAGCGCGGTGCGCTTGACGGGCGTGCTCGTGGGGTCCATCGGGTCGAGCTCGACGACCCAGCCGAAGCGGTTGGGCTCGTTGGGGTTTTGCACCGCGTCGAAGCGCGCGTCGTGCTCGGCCCAGCGGTACCAGCCCGTCTTGCGGATGCCCCAGCGCCGCTCGTGCGGTGTGGGCCGGTCGCTGCCGCTGAAGTAGCCGGCCCAGTTCTCCTCGCCCGACAGGTACGTGCCCCAGGGCGTCTTGCCGCTGGCGCAATTGTTCAGTGTGCCCAGCACGCGCGTGCCTGTGGGGTCAGCGGCGGTCTTCATCATCGCGTGGCCGCGCGCCGGGCCGCCGACTTCGAAGGGCGTGTCCATCGTCACGCGCCGCGCGTAGCGCGACGGGCGCACCATCTGCCAGGCGCCGTCGCGCTGCTCGACCTCGATGACCGACAGGCCGTGCGCCATCTGGCTCTTGCGCACCTTCTCTGCCGTCCACGGGCTCATGCCGCCCACGTGCAGCAGCCCGTCGTCGGTGTACTCGTGGTTCATCGCGAGCAGGCCCCGGCGTGAACCGTCGAGCGCGTAGTAGTGGATGCCGTCGTGGTGCATGCCCATCTGCACCGCCTGCTCGGCGGCGGAGTTGCCGGCATCGGGCTTGAAGGGCGGCATGTTGCCCGGCACGCCCACGGGCTCGCCCCATTGCGCGAGGGCGCTGGCGACATAGCCTTCGGGCACGACGAGGCGGTCACCGACGCCCGGGGGCACGGAGGCGAAGCCGATCGCGGGCTGCGCCGGCGCGGTTGCGGCGCCCGCGCCGCCAGTGGCCGGTGCGGCACAGCCGGACAGCGGTGCGAGCCCCGGGGCCAGCCACGGCAGCAGCGCCGCACCGGCGGCACCGCGCAGCCAGGTGCGCCGCTCGGGCTGCGACACCTCGTGGATGCTCGGGTTGGCGCTGCGGTTGCTGTCTTCCATGTGGTCGAAGTTCTTGGGCATGGCGATGGCGGTGTTGGCAGTTTGGGCAGTGCGCGCGCGAGGCGCGGGAGCCCGTGCATTGTGAGGCGGCTGCGCGCGGTCGCACAATCGGTGCACATGATGCTCACGCAAGCTGGAACCCGGCGCCGGGCCGACCCGTCGGGCGCAGCCTGGCTCCCACCGGCCCGGTCCGGCGACATCCGAGGTACGGCCGGCGGGGTGTGGCGCATGGCCCGGGCGCTGCTGGCGCCCGGGCTTGCGCTGGTGCTCGCGGCGGGGGTGCCGGCGGCTCAGGCGCGCGAGGCGGCCCTTGCGCTGCCGCCGGGGCTGAACGCCTCGGGCATGCCGCCCGTGCCGCCGCTGCCCGCCCCCGCGCTGGCGTCCGCCAGCCGCTACGAGGCGGCGGCGCTGGCGGGCTGGCACCCGGTGCAGCGCGAGCTGCTCGTCTCGCGCCGGCCCGCCGACAGCAGCGTGAGCCAGGTGTTTCGGCTGCCGGCTCCCGGGGCGCCAGCGCAGCGCCTGTCGCGCGGCGAGGAGGCGGTGGCGCTGGCCACCTGGGAGCCGCGCGAGGGCCGCTACCTCGTCGTGCAGCGCGCCCGCGGCGGCAGCGAGGCGTTCCGGCTGTTCCGGCTGGACGGCCCGGGCCGGCCGGAGGTCGTGCTCACCGATGCCGAGCACCGCTGGCAGTTCCAGCTGTGGCTGCCCGACGGCGCGCGCTTTGTCGCGAGTGCGGTACCGCTGGACCGCACGGCCGAGGCCGGCACGCGCGAGGAGCTGGCCACCGAGCTGTGGCTCGTCGACCCGCTGCAGCCCGACACGCGCACCCGGCTGGCACAGCTCGCCGGGCCCGGCTGGCGGGCGGCCGCGGTGTCGGCCGACGGGCGGCGGCTCGTGCTCGAGCGGCGCCGCTCGGCCGAAACCTCGCAGGTGTGGCTGATGGACCTGCCCGACGGCCGGCTGCGCCAGCTGCTGCCGCGCGAGGGCGAGCCCGAGGCCAGCGAACGGCCGGTGGGACTGAGCGCGGATGGCGCCTCGCTGTGGCTGCTCAGCGACCGGTACGGCGACTTCCGCGAGCTCGTGCGGCTGGAGCTGGCGACCGCGCAGCCACCGGGGCAGGCGCATGGGCAGCCACAGGGGCAGCCACAGGGTCAAGGCCAGGCCCCAAGCCCGGGTCCGGTGCGCCGCCTCACCGCCGACATCGGCTGGGACGTGGAAGCCGCGACGCTCTCGCCCGACCGGCGCTGGCTGGCGCTGATGGTGAACGTGGACGGCCGCGGCGAGCTGCGGCTGATGGACGCCGACAGCGGCCGCCTCGCAACCCTGCCGGTGCTGCCGCCGGGCAGCCTCACGCGCATGATGTGGCACCCGCAGCGCAACGAGCTCGCCTTCGCGCTGAGCAGCGCGCTGGCGCCCAACCAGCTCTACACCCTGGAGTGGCCCTCGGCGCGCGTGCAGGCCTGGATGCGCGAGCCCGCGCCGGCGCCCGGCCGACAGCTGGCCGAGCCGCAGGTGGTGCGCTGGCCGAGCTTCGACGCCCGCATGATCCCGGGCCTGCTCCACCTGCCGCCGGCCCGTTTCGCCGGGCCGCGGCCCGTGCTCGTGAGCATCCACGGCGGGCCCGAGTCGCAGGCGCGCGCCGGTTACGCGGGGCGCTACAACCTGCTGCTGCAGGAGTACGGCGTCGCCGTGCTGCAGCCCAACGTGCGCGGCTCCAGCGGCTACGGCAAGCAGTACCTGGCGCTGGACAACGGCCGGCTGCGCGAGGATGCGGTGCGCGACATCGGCGCGCTCCTGGACTGGATCGCCACGCAGCCGCAGCTCGATGCGAGCCGGGTCGTCGTCACCGGCGGCAGCTACGGCGGCTACATGAGCCTGGCGGTGGCGGCCACCTACCCGCAGCGCATCGCAGGCGCCATCAGCAGCGTGGGCATCTCTCACTTCGTGAGCTTCCTGCAGCGCACCGAGAGCTACCGGCGCGACCTGCGCCGCGCCGAGTACGGCGACGAGCGCGACCCGGCCATGCGCGAGTTCCTGGACCGCATCTCGCCACTGACGAACGCGCATCGCATCGTCAAGCCGCTGTTCGTCGTGCAGGGCCGCAACGACCCGCGCGTGCCGTGGACCGAGGCCGAGCAGATCGTGCAGCGCGTGCGCGCCAACGGCACGCCGGTGTGGTACCTGCTGGCCGACAACGAGGGCCACGGCTTGACGCGGCGCGAGAACAGCGACTACCTCCTGGCGGCGACCGTGCTCTTCCTGAAGCAGGCGATGGCGCTCGGGGACTGAGGCGCGAGGCGATGGCCCCAGCGGCGCATGCCCCGGCGGGGGCCTGATACGCTGCGCCGCTTGCGTGCTGGCAAGGAGCCGGCCAGGAGCCTGGAGACTGTCATGGGTGCCCCCGAACCGGTCACGCCTGCGCCGCTGGCGGTCGCAGCGGCCGCCGCTGCCGACACCGATCCCGTGGAAACCGCCGAGTGGCTCGAGGCGCTGCGCGCGGCGGTCGAAACCGGCGGCCCGGAGCGCGGGATGTTCCTGCTCGAGCAGCTCGAGCAGCAAGCGCAGGAACTCGGGATCGTGCCCCACGTGCAGCCGTTTTCGGCCTACCGCAACACGATCCCGCTGGAGCGTCAGGGCCCGTACCCGGGCGACCTGGTGCTGGAGGAGCGGCTCACCGCGTGGATGCGCTGGAACGCGCTGGCGATGGTGGCGCGTGCGAACCAGGCCTATGGCGAGCTCGGCGGCCACATCGCGAGCTACGCGTCGGCCGCCGAGATCTTCGAGCTCGGCTTCAACCACTTCTTCCGCGGCAGCGCGGATGGCCAGTCGAGCGACCTCGTCTACTTCCAGCCCCACTCCGCACCGGGCGTGTACGCCCGCGCCTTTCTCGAGGGGCGCCTGAGCGACTCGCAGCTCGCGCGCTACCGCCAGGAGGTGGGCGGCGGCGGACTGTGCTCGTACCCGCACCCGTGGCTGATGCCCGACTTCTGGCAGTTCCCCACCGGCTCGATGGGCCTGGGGCCTCTCAACGCCGTGTACCAGGCGCGCTTCATGCGCTACCTGCAGGCGCGCGGGTTGCTGGACACCTCCTCGCGCCACGTCTGGGGCGTGTTCGGCGACGGCGAGATGGACGAGCCCGAGTCGATCTCCGGGCTCACGCTGGCCGCGCGCGAGCGGCTGGACAACCTCACCTTCATCGTCAACTGCAACCTGCAGCGCCTGGACGGGCCGGTGCGCGGCAACGGGCAGATCATCCAGGAGCTCGAGGCGCTCTTCACGGGCGCGGGCTGGAACGTCATCAAGGTGCTGTGGGGCAGCGACTGGGACGCCCTCTTCGCTCGCGACACGCGCCACGTGCTGCTGCGCGCGCTCAGCCGCACGGTGGATGGGCAGTACCAGACGCTCGGGGCCAACGACGGCGCCTACAACGTCGAGCACTTCTTCCGCCAGGACCCCGAGGTGCAAAAGCTCGTGGCCCACATGAGCGAGGCCGAGATCGATTCGCTCAAGCGCGGCGGGCACGACTTCCGCAAGCTGTACGCCGCCTTTGCCGCGGCGCGCGCACACCGCGGCCGGCCCACGGTCATCCTCGCCAAGACGAAGAAGGGCTACGGGATGGGCGGTGCAGGCGAGAGCCGCATGACCGCGCACCAAGCCAAGAAGCTCGACCTGGACGCGCTCAAGGCCTTTCGCGACCG
>JBDKFA010000104.1:0-7984 GCA_039798945.1 Pseudomonadota bacterium | reverse complement strand
CGCAAGGGCGAGCTGCTGGACATGCAGCCCGACGGCCGCGGGCGCAAGAACGGCGTGCTGATCAGCCAGGAGGACGGCGAGATCGTGACCTACGCGCTGGGCAAGCTCGACGACCGCGGGCGCATGTTCGTCAAGCCCGGCGACCCTGTGTACGAGGGCATGATCGTGGGCATCCACAGCCGCGACAACGACCTCGTCGTGAACGCGGTACGCACCAAGCAGCTGACCAACTTCCGCGTCAGCGGCAAGGAGGACGCGATCAAGATCACGCCGCCGATCCTGCTCACGCTCGAGTACGCGGTGGAGTTCATCGCCGACGACGAGCTGGTGGAGATCACGCCGCGCAGCATCCGGTTGCGCAAGCGCTTCCTGAAGGAACACGAGCGCAAGCGGGCCTCGCGCGAGGCGGGCTGAGGCATCAGCCTGGGCCACCGCTTCATTCGCGCCGCCTTCTCGGTGCCAGCTTGAGCAGGCCTGTCGTCCCCGATCTACCGGCACCCTCCTGACCTGCACCGTGCCCACCGGCCGCGACTCTCCCTGGCGCCTGAGCGTGGCGCCGATGATGGACTGGACGGACCGCCACTGCCGGTTCTTCCACCGCCTGCTGACGCGGCGCACGCGGCTGTACACCGAGATGGTGACGACCGGCGCGTTGCTGCATGGCGATGTGCCGCGCCACCTGGGCTACGACCCGGTCGAACACCCGGTGGCGCTGCAGCTCGGCGGCAGCGAGCCCGAGGACCTCGCCCGCTGCGCGCGGCTCGCGCAGCAGTGGGGCTACGATGAGGTGAACCTGAACTGCGGCTGCCCGAGCGAGCGCGTGCAGCGGGGCGCCTTCGGGGCCTGCCTGATGGGCGAGCCGCAGCTCGTGGCCGACTGTGTGGCCGCGATGCGCGCGGTGGTGGACGTGCCGGTCACGGTCAAGCACCGCATTGGCCTCGGGCGCGACGAGTCCTATGGCTTCGTGCAGGACTTCGTCGGCACGGTGGCCGAGCGCGGCGGTTGCCAGGTGTTCATCGTGCACGCGCGTAACGCCTGGCTCGAAGGGCTGAGCCCCAAGGAAAACCGCGAGGTGCCGCCGTTGCGGTACGAGGTGGTGCGCCGGCTGAAGGCAGATTTCCCGCGGCTCACCATCGCCGTCAATGGCGGGCTGGAAACGACGGAGCAGATCGCCGAACAACTCGCGCACCTGGACGGTGCGATGCTGGGCCGCCGCGCCTACCACCATCCGTGGGAGCTCGCGCGCTGGGACACGAGCTTCCTGGGCGCGGAGGAAGACCCCGCCCCGGACCGCGATGCGGTGGAAGAGCAGCTGGTGACCTACATGGCGCGCGAGCAGGCCGCGCGGGGCACGCCCTGGAACCAGGTGGCGCGCCACATGCTCGGGCTGCGAAACGGCCAGCCGGGCGCGCGGCGCTGGCGCCAGGTGTGGAGCGACCATCGGCTGCGCGAGCATTCGCCGCAGCAGGTGTTCGAGCTCGCGCGGGAGGCGCTGCGTGCAGGCGCGGTGGCGGCATGAGACGATCGCGTTCGTGACGAACGCCGCCGACAACCCGTTGGACCATCCGCTCGACGCCTCGCTCGACCAACTGCTCGACCCGCTGCTCGGGCCCTGGCTGAAGGGCTACCCGGCCGCCGCAGGCCCGCTGCGCCGCTCCCAGGTGGGTGCGCAGGGCTGGCACCTGCTGGGGGGCGACGTTCCGCTCCCGCTGGCGGTGATCCGCACCTCAGCCCTTGCGCACAACCTGCAGTGGATGCAGGGCTTCGCCGCCACGCGCGGCGTGGGCCTGGCGCCGCACGGCAAGACGACCCTTTCTCCGCAGCTCTTCCAGGCCCAGGTGGGCGCAGGGGCGTGGGGCATCACGGTGGCCAACGCCGCGCAGGCGCAGGTGGCCGTGGCTGCGGGCGTGCGGCGCGTGCTGGTGGCCAACCAGGTGCTCACCGCCCCCGAGCTCGGCGCGCTGCAGCAGATGCTCGCGCAGTACCCGGGGCTGCGCATCGTGTTCCTGCTCGACTCGCCCGCGCAGCTCGCGCTGATCGAGGCCGTTTCGCCGCCTACACCGTTCGAAGTGCTGCTGGAAGTGGGGATCCCGGGCGGGCGCACCGGCTGCCGTACGCACGACGAGGCACTCGCACTGGCCCGCCTGGCGCAGGCGAGCCCGGCGGTCCGGCTCGTCGGCGTGGAAGGCTACGAGGGGCTCGGCGCGACGGGGGACGAGGCGCAGGACCGGCCGATGGCCGAGGCGCTGATGGCCCGCATCGCGGCTGTCGCGCAGGCACTCGAGGCCGAAGGCCTCTTCGACACCGTCGACCCGGCGGAGCCCGTGCTCCTCTCGGCGGGTGGCTCAGGCGTCTTCGACCTCGTGGCCCCGGGGCTGCGCCCGGCGCTGTCGCGCCCGGTGCAGGGGCTCTTGCGCTCGGGCTGCTACCTCACGCACGACCATGGCCGATACCAGCGGCTCGTCTCGGTGCTCAACCGCCGCATCGGCTGCGACGCGAGCGCGGGGCTGCAGGCGGCTCTCGAGGTGTGGGCCACGGTGCAGTCGATGCCCGAGCCGGGCCTGGCCATCCTCACGGCAGGGCGGCGCGATGTGTCCTACGACATCGAGATGCCCATTCCGGTGCGCCGGTGCGCGCGCGGTGAGGGCGTGCCGCGACCCGTGCCCGAGGGCTGGCACGTCTCGGGCATGAACGACCAGCATGCCTACCTGCGGTTGGGGGCCGACGACGCCGGGCTGCAGGTGGGCGACCGTGTCGCGCTCGGCATCTCCCACCCCTGTACGACCTTCGACAAGTGGCGCTGGATGGCGCTCGTCGACGACGACTGGCGCATCGTCGATGCGCTGGTGACGTGGTTCTGAAGGGCCCTCATCCGCACGACGCCGAGGCTTGCTTCGCGAACATCACCCACTTGTACCGTCACTTCTTCGTGGTCGACTGCCCATGACCCTGCTGGACCCCACCGATCCCCCGTCCTCGTTCCGCCACCGCATCCCGGGACGGCGCTTCCTGCATTCCCCCGGCCCCACGCCCGTGCCCGACGAGGTGCTGTGGGCGATGACGCGCCAGCCGATGGACCTGGCCGACCCGCGCGTGGACGAGACCATCGCCGCCTGTGAGACGGGTTTGAAGTGCCTGCTCGGCACGGCCGAGGGGGATGTGTTCCTCTACATCTCCAACGGCCACGGCGTGTGGGAAGCGGCGGTGGAGAACCTGCTGCCCCACGGCGGCACGGCGCTCGTGCCCGGCACCGGGCACTTCTCCGAATCGTGGGCGGTGCAGACGGAGAAGCTCGGCCGCCGCGTCGTGCGCACGCCGTGGATCGAGGGGCTGCCGATCGACGAGCAGGCGGTGGTGCAGGCCCTCGAGCGCGACACGGCTCGCGAGATCGGCGCCATCTTCGTCGTGCACACCGACACCTCCAGCGGCGTCACCACCGACCTCGCCTCGCTCAAGCGCGCGATCGACGCCACCGGCCACCCGGCACTCTTCGTCGTGGACGTGGTGGCCTCGCTCGGGGCGGCGCCGTTCTCGATGGACGCCCTCGGCGCCGACGTCGTGGTGGGGGCCTCGCAGAAGGGCCTGATGTGCCCGCCGGGGGTCGGCATCCTCGCCGTCAACGCGCGTGCGATGGAGCTGGCCCGGCGCAACCCGGCGCCGCGCTTCTACTGGGACGTGGTGCGCCGCAAGAGCGAGCTCTCCTACATGAAGTTCTGCGGCACGGCACCGCAGACGCTGATCGCGGGCCTGGAAGCGGCACTCGGCCTGCTGTTTCGCGAAGGGCTCGACAACGTATGGGCCCGCCACCGCCGGCACGCCGATGCGGTGCACGCCGCCGTGCAGGCGTGGAGCCGCGAGGGGGCGCTTGGTTTCTTCGCGCAGCGGCCCGAGTCGCGCTCGGTGTCCGTGACCACCGTCACCGTGCCGCCGGGTACCGACGTGGACCGGCTGCGGGCGATTGCGCGTGAGCACTACCAGGTGGCCTTCGCGGGGGCCCTTGGCCCGCTGCAGGGCCGGGGCTTTCGCATCGGGCACCTGGGCGACCAGAACCCGGCGGGAATCCTCGGGTGCCTCGCGGCCATGGAGGGCGCCCTGCGCGCGCTGGGCATCCCGCATGGGCGGGATGGGGTCGCGGCGGCGGTTCAGGCCCTGGAGGCCGGGCGCCAGGCGGGCCAAGCGGCTCGGTGAGGCCTCAGGCTGGCGTGGGCTGCCAGTCCCGCTGGTAGTGTCCGTCGAAGAAGCCGAGCGCGCGCTGGGCGGCTTCGCGGGACTGGCCGGGGCGCAGTTCCGCTGCGTCGAAACCGGTGCGCCGCAGCAGCGGCGCCATGTCCACCACCACGTCGCCCGTGGCGCGGATCTCGCCGCGCCAGCCCAACCGCGCGCGCAGCAGCCAGGCCTGGCTGTAGGCGCGGCCATCGGTCCATTTCGGGAACTGCAGCAGTACCGCGCGCAGGCGGGCCAGGTCTGGCGCCAGGATGTCCGGGTCGACGTCGTTGGGCAGGCGCACGGCCGCTTGGCCGTCAGCCGGCCACGCCTCACGCACGGCCTGCCAGGTCTCGAGGTCGAACGCGTCCAGCGGGGTGGGGTCGAGGTTCATCGGTTCGTGACAGGCATGGGGTGTTCAGGCGGACGCAGTCAGCGGGCGAGCGGTGGCCTGTCTGATGGCATCGGCCGCCGCGCGGAACGGTGCACTGCCAAGCCGCCGCACCGCATCGACGAAGCGCTCGCCGTGGAGACGCTCCCGGCGGTAGGTGTCGATCACCGCCTCCACCGCGTCCACAACCTCGTCGGCCGCAAACGCGGGGCCGATGACCTGGCCTGGGCGTGCGGGGCCCGAAGCCGTGCTGCCGTCGCTGCCGCCAAGCGTGAGCTGGTACCACTCGCTGCCGTCCTTGTCGACGCCCAGGATGCCGAGGTGGCCGCTGTGGTGGTGGCCGCAGCTGTTGATGCAGCCGCTCAGGTGCAGGTCGATGTCGCCGATGTCGTGCTGGGTGTCCAGATCGTCGAAGCGCTCGGCGAGCGCGGCGGCAATCGGCAGCGAGCGGGCATTGGCCAGCGCGCACAGATCGCCACCGGGGCAGGCGATCATGTCGGTGAGCAGGCCGATGTTCGGCCGCGCCAGGCCCAGTTCCGATGCGCCATGCCAAAGCGCCGCGAGGTCGCGCTCACGCACCCCAGGCAGCAGCAGGTTCTGGTCGTGAGTCACGCGCAGCTCGCCCGCGCTGAAGCGCTCGGCGAGTTCGGCGCATGCCTCCATTTGGTCGGCGTCCAGGTCGCCGGGAGGCTGGCCGGGCCGCTTCAAGGAGAGCGTGACGGCGCGAAGGCCGGGCTCGCGGTGCGGCTGCACGTTGCGGGCCAGCCAGCGTTGGAAGGCGAGGGGACGGGTGGCCGCGGCCGCGTGCGGGGAGGTGCTCCCGTCGAGGGGGGCGCCGCGAGCCGTGTCGGGCCCGGCATCGCTGCGCCCCGCCGCGACATCCGTTGCGGGTGCCGCAAAGCACGCCGCGATGCGGGCCACCTCCGCGGGGTCGATGGGCCGCGCGATGAAGCCCCCGCCCTGCGCGCGGATGGCCGCGTATTCCTGCTGCACCGCCTGCACGAAGCGCTCGCCCTCGCTGCGCACGAGGATCTTGATGCGCGCCTTGTAGAGGTTGTCGCGCCGGCCGTAGCGGTTGTAGACGCGCAGGATGGCCTCGAGGAAGAGCAGGATGTCGAGCGCCGGCACGAACTCGGACACGCGTGTGGCGATGACGGGCGTGCGCCCCATGCCACCACCGGCGTACACCGTGAAGCCAAGGGCCCCGGTGTCGTCCCGGCACAGCTGCAGCCCGATGTCGTGCCAGCCAATCGCGGCGCGATCCTCGCGCGCGCCGCTGACCGCGATCTTGAACTTGCGCGGCAGGAACGCGAACTCCGGGTGCAGCGTGCTCCACTGACGCAGGACCTCGCACCAGGGGCGCGGGTCGGCGATCTCGTCCGGGGCGATGCCGGCCAGGGCATCTGTGGTGATGTTGCGGATGCAGTTGCCGCTCGTCTGGATGCCGTGCATGTCCACGTCGGCCAGCAGGTCCATCACGTCGGCGCTGCGCGCCAGCGGGATCCAGTTGAACTGCAGGTTCTGGCGCGTCGTGAAGTGGCCGAAACCGCCGCGCTGCGCCGGGGTGCCGGCGTCCTGCAGGTCGAACTCGCGGGCAATGCGGGCGAGCTGGCGCAGCTGCCGCGCGGCGAGCACGCCATAGGGAATGGCCACGCGCAGCATCGGTGCGTGACGCTGCACGTACCAGCCGTTTTGCAGGCGCAGCGGGCGGAACTCGTCATCGGGCAGCTCGCCACGCAGGTGGCGTTCGAGCTGGTCACGGTACTGCGC
Source organism: Pseudomonadota bacterium (assembly GCA_039798945.1). Classification (GTDB taxonomy): domain Bacteria; phylum Pseudomonadota; class Gammaproteobacteria; order Burkholderiales; family Burkholderiaceae_C; genus Rubrivivax. The sequence goes on along the minus strand of JBDKFA010000104.1, from coordinate 1,620 downwards.
CGCGCGTGCGCGGACGAAGTTGCGGTCGAAGTCGGTGTAGGTGTACATGGCCGGGGGCGGACTCTAGGCCCGGGCGGCAGGCGCGCCAAACGCGGAAATCGACATTGCTCATGCCGAACGCGTCGTTGGCGGTGGCGGCCCGGCTGCCTACAGTGCCGGCCATGTCTGCGAACCTCGAAGCCCGCATCTCGAGCGCCCTCGGCTGGCTGGAGTGCGCCGCGTCGCGCCCGCGTCCGGCGTTCTCCTCGAGCTTCGGTGCGGAGGACATGGTGTTGCTGGACCTCATCGTTCGCCACGCGCTGCCCATCGACATCTTCACGCTCGACACGGGGCGCCTGCCGGAGGAGACCCATGCGTTGATGCGAGGGATCGAGCAGCGCTACGGGCACGTCTTCACGGTGTGCTTCCCTGAAGCTCAGGCTGTGAGCCAACTCATCGCCGAGCAAGGCAGCAACGGCTTTTACGAGAGTGTCGACAAGCGTCGTGCCTGCTGCGCCGTGCGCAAGGTGCAGCCACTGCAGCGCGCGTTGGCAGGCCGCGGCGCCTGGGTCACCGGACAACGAGCCGCCCAATCCGCCACGCGCACGGCGCTGCAGGCACTCGAGCCGGACTCCCGGCCCGGTGTCCTCAAGGTCAACCCGCTGCACGACTGGAGCGAGGACGACGTGTGGGCCTATCTCCGTGTGCACGAGGTGCCGGTGAATGCGCTGCACGCCCGGCGCTTCCCGAGCATCGGCTGTGCGCCTTGCACGCGCGCGATCACGGCCGGCGAGGACGTGCGCGCCGGGCGCTGGTGGTGGGAGGAGCCTGGGGGCAAGGAGTGCGGCCTGCATGCGCCTGCAGCCCAGCCGGTGCAGGCCCGCCGCACGCCCGTCTTGGCGGGGGAGCAAGGTGTGCAACCGGCACCGAACAGCGAAGGGGTTCTGCATGGAAGCTGATGCGCTGTCGGTCGAGCCTGCGCTGTCGCCCGCTCGGCTGAGCCACCTCGACTGGCTCGAGGCCGAGGCGATCCACGTGCTGCGAGAGGTGGCGGGGCAATGCGAACGCCCGGCGCTGCTGTTCTCCGGCGGCAAGGACTCCGCCGTGGTGCTGCACCTGGCGACGAAGGCCTTCCGGCCGGGGCGGCTGCCGTTTCCGCTGCTGCACATCGACACCGGCCACAACTTCGAGGAGGTGATCGCGTTTCGCGATGCGCGCGCCGCCGAGCTCGGTGAGCGGCTGATCGTGCGCACGCTCGACGAATCGATCGCCCGCGGCCGGGTGGTGCTGCGCCGCCTGGACGAACTGCGCAACCCGCACCAGAGCGTGACGCTGCTCGACGCGGTGGCGGAGTTCGGCTTCGACGCGCTGATCGGCGGCGCCCGCCGCGATGAGGAGAAGGCACGCGCCAAGGAGCGCATCTTCAGCGTGCGCGACACCTGGGGCCAGTGGGACCCGAAGAACCAGCGCCCCGAGTTGTGGAGCCTGTACAACGCCCGTGTGGCCCCGGGCGAGCACCTGCGCGTGTTCCCGATCAGCAACTGGACCGAGCTCGACGTGTGGCAGTACATCCACCTCGAGAGCATCCCGATCGTGCCGCTGTACTTCGCCAAGCCGCGCCCCGTGGTCGAGCGCGACGGC
>JBDKFA010000103.1:0-3854 GCA_039798945.1 Pseudomonadota bacterium | reverse complement strand
CCTGCTGATCGAGTACGTGGCCGAGATCCCTGGCATCGAGCGGATTCGCTTCACCACCAGCCACCCCAACGAATTCACCCAGCGACTCGTTGAGGTGTACGGCAAGGTCGACAAGCTGGTGAGCCACCTGCACCTGCCCGTGCAGCACGGCAGCGACCGCATCCTCTCGGCGATGAAGCGCGGCTACACCGCGCTGCAGTACAAGAGCACGATCCGCGCGCTGCGCCGCGTGCGGCCGGACATCAGCCTGTCCAGCGACTTCATCGTCGGCTTCCCGGGCGAAACCGCCGAGGACTTCGAGCGCATGATGGACCTGATCGAGGAGATCGGCTTCGATGCGAGCTTCAGCTTCGTCTTCAGCCCGCGTCCGGGCACGCCGGCCGCCGCCCTGCCGGACGACACGCCCCAGGCCCTGAAGCTCGAGCGGCTGCAGCGGCTGCAGGGCACGATCGAGGCCAACGTGCGGCGCATCTCGGCCTCGCGCGTGGGCACTGTGCAGCGTATCCTCGTGGAAGGGCCCTCGCGCAAGGACCGCAACGAACTGATGGGCCGCACCGAGTGCAACCGCATCGTCAACTTCGCGGGCGCACCGCGGCTCATCGGGCAGATGATCGACGTGACGATCACGCAGGCCCTGCCGCACTCGCTGCGCGGCGAGGTGTTGACGCGCGAGGCCTGAACCGGTGCAGCGGCGCCGCTGAGCGCTTGGTCAGCGTCTTTCAGCGCCGCCCGGGCCCGAAGGCCGCCCACCACAGCGCCGCTGCGCTGGCAACGACGAGCATCAGGTAGGTGGCCATCCGGCCATCGCGGCCGAACAGCACGAGGCCGGCCGTGAGCGCGGCGAGCCCCGCCGCCGACGCCCACCCCGCGAGCCGCCGCCAGCTCGCCCGGCGCAGTTCCTGGCGCCACAGCAACTTGGCCCCGAGCGCCCCGAGCACGCCCACGCCCAGCGCTGGCCAGGCGAAGTTCAGCAGGTGCCAGAGCACATCGACGGGGTCCACGGCGGCGAGCCACGGCGCACGGGCGCCGGCGAGGTAGGGATCGGGCCAATCTTACAATCCGGGCATGGGGGTCTTCGCACTCGGGCTGAACCACACCACCGCGCCGCTGGACCTGCGCGGCCGCCTGGCCTTCGCACCCGGGCAGGTGGCACCGACCTTGCTGCAGCTGCGCGATCAGTTGTCTCGCGCCCACCCCGAGGCGGCGCTGGTCTCCACCTGCAACCGCACCGAGCTCTACCTCGCCTCGCCCGCCCCCGCCGTACAGCTCGTCCCCTCGGCGGTGTCGTTCCTGGCCGCCCACGCCAGCATCGCGCCGGCGCAGCTCGAGTCCCACGCCTACGTGATGCAAGACGGTGCGGCCGCGCGCCACGCCTTTCGCGTGGCCTCGGGCCTGGACTCGATGGTGCTGGGCGAACCGCAGATCCTCGGCCAGATGAAGCAGGCCGTGCGCGAGGCGGAGGACGCCGGCACCCTCGGCACCACGCTGCACCAGCTCTTCCAGCGCTCGTTCTCCGTGGCCAAGGAGGTGCGCAGTTCCACCGAGATCGGCGAGCATTCGGTGAGCATGGCCGCTGCAGCCGTGCGCCTGGCCAGTCAGCTCTTCGAGGACCTGCGCCGCATCCGCGTGCTCTTCGTCGGCGCGGGCGAGATGATCGAGCTCGTGGCCACGCACTTCGCTGCGCGCGAGCCGGCGGCGATGGCAGTGGCCAACCGCACCCTCGAGCGCGGCGAGGCGCTGGCGGCGCGCTTCGGCGCACAGGCGCTGCGCCTGGCGGACCTGCCCGCGCGGCTGCACGAGTTCGACGCCGTCGTCTCCTGTACCGCGAGCACGCTGCCGCTGATCGGCTTGGGCGCCGTGGAACGCGCGCTGAAGGTGCGCAAGCGCCGTCCGATGTTCATGGTCGACCTGGCCGTGCCGCGCGACATCGAGCCCGAGGTCGGGCAACTCGACGACGTCTACCTCTACACGGTGGACGACCTCTCCGGCCTCGTGCAGACGGCCGGAGAGAAACGCCAGGCGGCGGTCGAGCGCGCCGAAGCCATCGTCGATGCCGGCGTGCGCAGCTTTGCGCACTGGCTCGACCAACGCGCGAACGTGCCGCTGATCCAGGCTCTGAACCGCCAGGCGGAGGACTGGCGCCATGGCGAACTCGCGCGTGCGCGGAAGATGCTCGCCCGCGGCGAGCCGGTAGAGGCGGTGCTCGAGGCCTTGTCGCGCGGCCTCACGCACAAGATGCTGCACGGCACGATGGCCGAGCTCCACAGCGTCGAAGGCGCGCAGCGTGAGGCCCTGGGCGACACCGTCTCACGGCTCTTCCTGCGCGGCCCTCAGCGCCATCACACGGGCGAGCAGCCCTAGCCCAGCAGCCCGGCTGCCGGCTGGCCGCCCGCGGCGCCTCCACGCCCATGAAGGACACCCTGCGTCAACGCCTGGACCGTCTCGAGCAGCGCCTGGCCGAGCTGAACGAGGCGCTGGCGGATCTCGCCGTGGCCAGCGACATCGCGCGCTGGCGCACGCTGTCGCGCGAGCAGGCCGAGGCCGAGCGTGTGGTGACGCTGCATCGGCGCTACCGCCAGCGCGAGGAAGACATCGACGTCGCGAAGGGTCTGCTCGAGGACCCGGAAATGGCCGCGATGGCGCGCGAGGAGATCGAAGCCGCGCAGGCCGAGTTGCAGGAGCTGCTGGGACAGATCCAGGCCGCGCTGCTGCCGCGCGACCCCGACGACGAGCGTCCGGCGTTCCTGGAAATCCGGGCCGGCACCGGCGGCGACGAATCGGCCCTCTTTGCCGGCGATCTGGCACGCATGTACCTGCGGTACTGCGAACGGCGCGGCTGGCGCACCGAGGTGATGAGCGAAAGCGCTGCCGAGCTTGGCGGCTACAAGGAGCTCGTGCTTCGCATCGAGGGCGACCACGCCTATGGCACCTTGCGCTTCGAGTCCGGAGGGCACCGCGTCCAGCGCGTGCCGGCCACCGAGAGCCAGGGCCGCATCCACACCAGCGCGTGCACGGTGGCGGTGATGCCCGAGCCCGACGAGGCCGCCGAGGTCGCGCTCAACCCGGCCGAACTGCGCATCGACACCTTCCGCGCCAGCGGCGCGGGTGGCCAGCACGTGAACAAGACCGACAGCGCGATCCGCATCACGCACCTGCCCACCGGCCTCGTCGCCGAGTGCCAGGACGACCGTTCCCAGCACCGCAACAAGGCCAAGGCCATGGCCGTGCTCGCGGCCCGCTTGCGCGAGAAGGAGCGTGCCGAGCGCGCCGCAAAGGAGGCGGCCACACGCAAGAGCCTGGTCGGCAGCGGCGACCGTTCCGACCGTATCCGCACCTACAACTTCCCGCAGGGCCGGCTCACCGACCACCGCATCAACCTCACGCTCTACAAGCTCGGCCAGGTGATGGAAGGCGACATCGACGACGTGGTGGCGGCGCTGCAGGCCGCGCGGGCTGCGGAGCAGCTCGCGGCGTTGGAGGGCAGTACATGAGCGCTCCGGGACGTTCCCGAGCGCTCGTCCCGGAGCGCGCCGGGCGCACGGTGGGCGAATGAGCGCGTCGGCATCTCCCGCGCAGACCCGCCACACGGTCGGCTCGCTGCTGGCGGCTGCGCGCGCCGCCGGCGTGGACAGGCTGGATGCGCACGTGCTGCTTGGCCACGTGCTCGCACGCCCGCGCGCCTGGCTGATCGCCCACGAGGATGCCCCGGTGGACCTCGTGCCCGCCGCCGCGATGGCGAGCCTGCTGCAGCAGCGCGCGCGCGGGGTACCGGTGGCCTACCTGGTGGGAGAGCGAGAGTTCCACGGGCTGATGCTCAAGGTGCGTCCGGACGTGCTCGTTCCGCGGCCCGAGAC
>JBDKFA010000102.1:0-12537 GCA_039798945.1 Pseudomonadota bacterium | reverse complement strand
CCCAGATGAAGTAGTCCTGCGGCCGGCCGTCGCCGTTGACGCCCTGCCAGGGCATCGACAGGAACTGTCGCTGCTGGCCCGACATCTCGAAGCGGTGGCGCCGGTGGTGGGCCGGCGTCATCAGGAAGGGCAGCGGCACCTCGAAGGCCTCGGCCACCTCGAAGGCATCCAGCGAGAGTTCGAAAGGCGGCCGCACGAGCGCGAGCACGGGCGTGACCGCATAGTGCGTCACGGTGCGATAGATCGGCATGCAGCCGAGCACCTCGACGCAGCCGGGCTGCAGCCCGATTTCCTCGCGTGCCTCGCGCAGCGCGGTGGCGACGAGGTCGGCGTCCTCGGGGTCGCGCCGGCCACCGGGAAAGCTGATCTGGCTCGGGTGGTCATGCAGGTGGGCGGTGCGCTGCGTGAGCAGCACATGCACCCCATCGTGGCGGGCCACCAGCGGCACCAGAACCGCGGCCTCTCGCGGCGGGTCCTCCGAACTCCCGGGCAGCCCGTCGCCGGTGCGCTCGGCGACCCAGCCCGCCTGCGGCGCCAGGCGTTCGGCCACGCGCCGACGCACCGCGGCAACGGCGAGTTGCGCCGGCTCGAGGGACTGAAGATGGCTGTCCACGCGCGCCACCGGGATGGCGCGCGGGTCGGCGACGCGTTCGCGTCGCGGCCGCACGCTCAAGCCAGCTTGGCCTTGATGCGGGCGGACTTGCCGCTGCGCTGGCGCAGGAAGTACAGCTTCGCGCGACGCACGTCGCCACGGCGCTTGACTTCGATGCTGGCGATCAGGGGGCTGTAGAGCTGGAACGTACGCTCCACACCCTCGCCGCTGGAGACCTTGCGCACGATGAAGCTCGAGTTCAGGCCGCGGTTGCGACGTGCGATCACCACGCCCTCGTAGGCCTGCACGCGCTTGCGCGTACCTTCGACGACGTTCACGTTCACGATGACCGTATCGCCGGGCGCGAACTCGGGAATCGTCTTGCCCAGGCGGGCGATCTCTTCCTGCTCGAGGATCTGGATCAGGTTCATGGGGTCTCCGGTTCGATCGTGCGCGGAAGGGTTGAAGGAGGTGTGCAGGACGCCGCATGGGCGAGCCCGCTGTACCCGGCAGAGGATCGAAAAGCCTTCGATTATAGCCCGGTGGGCAGGCCGGAGAGGAACGCCTCGTCGGATGCACTCAGCCGGCCGGCCGCCCGCGCGGCATGGATGAGGTCGGGCCGGCGCGTGGCCGTCAGCTCCAGCGCGCGCTCACGCCGCCAGCGTGCGATCTGCGCATGGTGCCCGCCAAGCAGCACCTGCGGCACGGCGCGCCCATCGGGCAGCACCTCGGGACGGCTGTAGGCGGGCCCTTCAAGCAAGCCGTCGGAAAAGCTGTCCTGCTCGTGCGAAGGCGCGCTCAACACGCCCGGCTGCAGGCGGGCCACCGCGTCCAGCAGCGACAGCGCCGGCAGCTCACCACCCGAGAGCACGAAGTCCCCCAGGCTGATCTCGTGCGTGACGTGGCGCTCGATGACGCGCTGGTCCATACCCTCGTAACGGCCGCACAGCAGGATCGCACCCGACCCCTGCGCGAAAGCCTGCACAGTGGCCTGGTTCAGCCGCCGTCCGGCCGGCGTGAAGTGCACGACCGGCACCTCGCCGCCGCCGGCTGGCTCGCCTGCGCGCGCCTCGCGTATGGCGGCCAGCGCCCGCTCCAGCGGCTCCACGAGCATCACCATGCCCGGCCCGCCGCCGAAAGGGCGGTCATCGACCCGCCGGTATGCGTCGGTGGCGTAGTCGCGCAGCGGCCACAGCCGCACCTGCACCGGGCCGTCGGCGGCGAACGCGCGCCGCGTCACCCCGTGCGCGAAGTGAGGGGCGAACAGCTCCGGGAAGAGCGTGAGGACGTCGAATCGCATCAGTAGTCGGCACCCCAGTCCACCGTGACGACCCGGCTGGCCAGGTCGACGCGGTCGACGTAGGCGTCGACGAAGGGAATCAGCAGTTCGCCCGGGACGGCCGCAGGCTCGGGCCGCCGCACGCGCAGGACATCGTGTGCGCCGGTCTCCATCAAGCCCTCCACCGTGCCGAGCGTCTCGCCTTGGCGGTTCACCACCGCCAGCCCGATCAGGTCGACCCAGTAGAACTCGCCATCGGCGGGGGTGGGAAAACTCGCCCGCGAGACGAACACGCGCGCTCCGCGCAGCGCTTGCGCGCTGTCGCGGTCGCAGACATCCTGCACCTGGGCGACCACGGCATCGCCATGCTCGCGAGCCTGGACCACACGCAGCAACTCGGGCCACACGCGAGGCGGGCCCGGCGGCTGCGGCTCAGGCGGCCGCAGAAACCAGCGCTTGGTACCGAACAGGGCTTCGGGTTCGGCCGAATACGGCTCGACCCGCAGCCAGCCCTTCACTCCCCACGCGCCCGCGATACGCCCGACCTCGACGGCATCGGGCGGGAACTCCGGCTCCACGCGCGTGGCGTGCGCGTCGGGGCGGGCAGGCTCAGCCGGCTGCGCCGGTGGTGGCGCGGCGAGCCTGGTCGAGCAGCCGCTCGACCGTCGGGGAGGTCTTCGCACCGACGCCCGTCCAGTGGGCCACGCGGTCGAGGGCGACGCGCAGCGGCTGCTCGGCGCCAGCGGCCATCGGGTTGTAGAAGCCCACGCGCTCGATGAAGCGCCCGTCGCGCCGCTCGCGCGAGTCAGCCACGACGATGTTGAAGAAGGGACGCCCCTTGGCGCCACCCCGAGCCAGACGGATCACGACCATGTTGGAACAAGCCTTGTCGATGCAGTCGGTGACCGGCGGACCCTGGAGACACACAGGGCCGACAATCGGAACTGGCGCTTCCGGCACGGGCCGCCTGTCGAGGCAACCCCGGCCCGGATGCGCCGAAGGTCGGCGCCGTAGATACGCCCTTGGGGTGGTGTACCCTCGGGCCGTCGCCGAAAACCCGGCATTATAGCGTGCGAGATGGCGACCACACACCGACGATCCAAGACGCTGGCCACCTGGCTGGCCGTGCTGGGCGGCCCGCTGGGCCTGCACCGGCTGTACCTGCATGGCTTCACCGACACCTGGGCCTGGCTGCACCCGCTGCCCACTGCGCTGGGGGTGATCGGGGTCTCGCGCATGCGCACCCTCGGACAGGACGACGTGCTCGCCTGGGTGCTGATCCCCGTGCTCGGGCTGATGATCGCCCAGGCGATGCTGTGCGCGATCCTCTACGGGCTGACCCCCGACGAAAAGTGGGATGCGCGCCACAACCCGGGCCTCGCGGCCACCACCACCGGATGGGGCCCGGTGCTCGGAGTGATCGTGGCGCTGCTGCTCGGTGCCGGGGTCCTCACGGGGACCGTGGCCTTCGGCGGCCAGAAGTTCTTCGAGTGGCAGCTCGGGCAGGTGAGCTGAGCCCAGCCGTCGCCTCGACCTGATGCGGTCGGGCGGCGGGCCAGGACACCTCGCTCACGAGTTCTCGATGACCACGCCCTCGATCAGGTTGGCGACATCCTCGCAGCGGTCGGAGATCGACTCGAGCAGCTCGTAGACGGCCTTGAGCTTGATGAGCTCGCGCACGTCGGGCTGTTCGCGAAAGAGCTGGCTCATCGCGCTGCGCATGACACGGTCGGCGTCGGACTCGAGGCGGTCGATTTCCTCGCACGTCTTCATGGCCGCCTCGGCCACCGTCCGGTCACGCAGATCGGGCAATAGCGTCAGCGCGTGCTGGACGCGCTCGCAGCAGCGCACGCTGATCGTGGCCAGCTGCACCGCCTCGGGCGGCAGCGCGCGCACGTCGTAGAGCGACAAGGTCTCCGTGCAGTCCTGCAGCAGGTCGAGCACATCGTCCATCGCATTGATCAGGCCGAGGATCTGGTCGCGCCCGATGGGGGTGAGGACGGTGCGGTGCAGGCTGCGCACGACTTCCGCGGTGACGCGGTCGGCCGAACGCTCGGCGGAGTCGACCTCGGCGGCGTGCTGGGCGCGCCGCGCAGGGTCGTCGTAGTGCTCCACCAGCGCCAGGAAAGCCTGCGCCCCGGCGCCGATGCGTGCGCCATGTTCGTTGAAGAGCTCGTAAAACCTGCCTTGGCGAGGCAACAGCCGGCGAAAGATCATGCGGTGCGCCCGGGCGTCACGGAGCTGACATTGTGAACGCAACCCGCCACCTGCGCGAGGGTGATCACGCCAGTGTTCACCCGGGTGATCGCGGCCGCAACCTGACACGGACCGTGCAGCGGAACACCGGTCAAGCGCGGAAGATGAAGTACACCGCGCCCACCAGGCACAGCGCCGCCCACAGGTAGTCGAGCTTGAGCGGCTGGCCCATCCAGAACACGGCAAAAGGCACGAAGACCGCCAGCGTGACGACCTCCTGCGTGATCTTCAATTGCGCGAGCGTGAAGCCGCCCTGGTAGCCGATGCGGTTGGCCGGCACCTGCAGCAGGTACTCGAAGAGCGCGATGCCCCAGCTGACGAAGGCGGCCACCCACCACGGCGAGGCCGAGAAGTGCCGCAGGTGCCCATACCAGGCGAAGGTCATGAACAGGTTGGAGAGCACCAGCAGGCCCACGACCTGCAGCGAGACCGTTCCCATGGCGGGCACGCCCCGTCATTCAGCCGGGGGAGGCACCCCGCGTCCGCCACGGCCGCCGCGACGGCGGCGGCGGCGCTTGCGCGCAGGGGTGGCCTCGCCTTCGCCACCCTCCTCCGGCTCGGCAGCCTCGTCGGCGGGGCCGGCCTCACGGGGGGCATCCTCCCGCGCCTGCCTCGGCTCGCGGGCGGCACCCGGCACGCCAGGCTCATCCGCAGCCGGGCCGGCCGAGCGAGCGCCAACTCGCCGAGGCGCCGCGCGCCCCTTCACGTCCTGCACCAGTGCCTCGCGCTCCTCGTCGGTGCCCAGCGAGTAGTCCTCCCACCAGTCGGCCAGCTCGGCGCCGACCTCGCCCACGTCGGCGCGCAGGCGCAGGAAATCGTAGCCGGCCCGAAAGCGCGGCTGCTCCACCAGCGAGGCCGCCGAACTCGCCGTGCGGCGCTCGAAGCGCGGCTGCATCTGCCAGATCTCGCGCATGTCCGACGCGATGCGCCCGCGCCCGGAGATGTCGCCGATGCGCGCCTCGAAGACGGCGTCGATGGCCTGCTGCAGCGCCGGAAATGGCGACTCGCCTTGCGCACGCGCGCCAGCCCAGCGCTGCTGCACCTCCTGCCACAGCAGGCAGGCCAGCATGAAGCTTGGAGCGACCGCGCGCCCCTCGGCCACGCGCCGGTCGGTGTCTTCCAGTGCTCCACGCACGAAGGCATCACGGCGCTCGCCGGCCTCGCCGGCCAGCGGCGCAAGCGCCGCATCGAGCACCGCGAACACACCCCGGCCCAGACCCTGGCGCTGCAGCTCATCCAGGCTCGCGATCGCATGGCCGGTCTGCAGCAGCTTGATCATCTCGTCGAACAGGCGCGAGGCGGGCACGTTGGCCAGCAGCGGCGCCATCTCGCGGATCGGCCCCTGGGTCTTGGGCTCGAGCGTGAAGCCGAGCTTGGCCGCGAAGCGCACCGCGCGCACGATGCGCACGGGGTCCTCGCGGTAGCGCGTGGCCGGGTCGCCGATCATGCGCAGCACGCGGGCGCGCACGTCGGCCAGGCCGTGGTGGTAGTCCACCAGCGTCTGCGTGAGCGGCTCGTAGTACATGGCGTTGACGGTGAAGTCGCGCCGAGCGGCGTCCTCGACCTGCGGGCCCCAGACGTTGTCGCGCAGCACGCGGCCGCTGGCGTCCACCACGTGCGCCTTGCCGGCGAGCTCGCCCTTGGAGGTTTTCTCGTTGCCCGCCACCTGCTCGGCCGCCTCGGCATCCAGCAAGGCTCGGAACGTGGAGACCTCGATCACCTCGTGCTCGCGGCCCCGGCCGAAGACGACGTGCACGATGCGAAAGCGCCGGCCGATGATGAAGGCACGCCGGAACAGCGCCTTCACCTGCTCGGGGGTGGCGTCGGTGGCGACGTCGAAATCCTTCGGACGGCGCCCGACCAGCAGGTCGCGCACCGCGCCGCCCACCACGTAGGCCTCGTGGCCGGCCTCGCGCAGCGTGCGCACCACGCGCACCGCGTGGTCGTCCAGCAGCGCGGGGTCGATGCGGTGCTCGCTGACGGGCACCTCCACGCGTACGCCCAGCACCGGTTCGGGTACGGTTGGCGGCGGGTCGGCAGGGGCAGCCTTGCCCAGCAGCCTGTCGATGAACTTCTTGATCATGGGAAGAGCCTCAGCACGGGCCAGCCCCGCTGCGCAGCGATCTGCGCCAGGGCCGGCCCCGGATTGGTGGCCACCGGGTGCGTGACCTGCTCGAGCAGCGGCAGGTCATTGGTGGAGTCCCCGTAGTAGGTGCTGCGCGTGCAGGCCTGCAGCGTGGTGCCGCGCTCCGCCAGCCAGTGCGCCACGCGCTCCACCTTGCCTTCGCGCAGCGCCGGCGTGCCGCGGATGCGGCCGGTCACGCGGCCTGCCGCGTCGCGCTCGAGTTCAGTGGCCAGCAAGTGCGGGATGCCGAGTGCCGCAGCGATGGGGGCGGTGACGAAATCGTTGGTGGAGGTGACGATGGCGAGTTCGTCGCCCGCCTCTCGGTGGCGCTCCACGAGTGCCCGGGCAGGCTCGAGCAGCACCGGGCCGATCACCTCGCGCATGAAGCGTGCGCTGGCAGCGGCCAGTTCGGGCGCCGAGCGAGCGCGCCACGCCGAGGTGGCGAACTCGATGTAGGCGTGGATGTCCAGGCATCCGGCCTGATAGTCGGCGTAGAAGGCATCGTTGCGCCGTTGGTGCGCCTCGGCATCGGCCCAGCCGATGCGCACCATGAACTCGCCGAACGCATGGTCGGAGTCGATGGGCAGCAAGGTGCCGTCGAGGTCGAACAGCGCGAGGCCCGGCGACCGGTCCAACCCGGCCGCCGCCTGCGCAAGGGGCAGGGCAGCGGCCATCAGGGGCCAGCCTCCGCCAGCATCTCGCGCAGCAGCGGCACCGTCACGGCGCGCTTGCGTGCCAGCGCGTAGGTGTCGAGCTCGTCGAGCAGCCGCATCAGCGAGGGGAGGTCGCGCGTGAAGCGGTGCAGCAGGTAGTCCGTCACCTCCTCGCCGAGGGTGAAGCCGCGCCGCGCGGCCTCGTGGCGCAGCACGGCACGCGCGTGCAGGTCGGCCAGCGGCTGCACCGCGTACACGGTGCCCCAACCCAGGCGCGTGCGCAAGTCTTCGCGCAGCGGCAGGTCCACCGGCGGGGCATTGCCGGCCACCAGCCACGCCAGGCCCTGCGCTTGCGCTTCCACCAGCGCGGCGAACAGGCGGTGCTGGGCAGCCGGATCGAGCGTGTGCACGTCATCGACCACGAGAGCCGACGAGGCGGGGTCGACCGTGGGCGGCTCGGCCTCGGGCCCGGCTGGGTCCATCAGCGCGGTGGGCATGCCGCGCACGCGGGACTGCCCGAGGAAGGCCTGCAGCAGGCGGCTCTTGCCACAGCCCGCCGGGCCCCACAGGTACAGCGGCGCACGCAGCCGACCCGGCGCACGCAAGGCGCCAAGCAGGGCCTCGTTGCCGTGCGGCACGAAGCCCTCGAAGTCCTGCTGCGGGTCGGGCTGCAGGGCAAGCGGAACCTGCCTCATCGGTGCTGCCTGCACGCTGCCTCTCAATGCAGCCTCGCGCCGCCGCGGCGGCGCAGCTGCTCGAGCCGCTCGCCTACCGCGCGCGCATCGTGTGCCCCGGCGCGGCTGGCCAGGTAGGCGCTGAGGTCTTCGGCCGCCGCTTCGTCCAGGCCAAGCTCGGCACGCACCAGCCCACGGTCGCGGCGCTCCTCCGCCCGCTCGGGCAGCAGGATCACCAGGCGATCCTGGACCGCCAGCAGGCGTCGCCAGTCCTGCGCGCTGCGGTGGATCTCCTTCAGGTTGGCCAGCAGCCGCGCGAGGATGTCGCGCGGCGCGGCGGCCTGCAGGAAGATCGCCAGCGGCACCTCCACCCCCGCGACCTGGCGCTGGCGCCGGCGGTAGGGCTGCAGGCGCGCTTCGAGGTCCTCGCGCGACAACGACTGTCCGCTGAAGGGGTCGATCACCACCTCGCCCCTCGGCAGGCTGAGCTTGACCAGGAAGTGGCCGGGGAAACTCACCCCGTGCGCGCGCAGCCCGGCGTGCGCAGCCAGTTCCCCGTACAACAGCGCAAGCGTGATCGGGATGCCGCGGCGCGTGGCCAGCACCTCGTGCAGGTAGCTGTTGCGCGGGTCGTAGTAGTCGTTGACATTGCCGCGAAAGCCGAGTTCGTCGAAGAAGCAGTGGTTCAGCTGCCGCAGCCGCTGCAGCGGTGGCGCGTCGGCGGGGATGCGCCGACGCAGCCGCTCGCCGAGGGCATCGACCTCGCACAGCACCGCCTGCGCATCCAGTGCCGGGTAGTCGTCCTGGGCGACCAGCACGGCCGCCTCCAGCAGCGCCGGGCCGACGTCGTCGTGCACCAGCGTGGCGAAGTACTCCAGCGCGCTGGGCGCCCGCTGCAGCCACGCGCTCATCGCCACGAAAGCGCCATTCGGGGCTCGTTTGTCATGGTCGGAGTGTAGGGGCCTCGGCCGAGCGCCGCGCGAAGGCACGCAGTTCCAGCCCGGCCAGGCGCAGCACGACGAAGTAGCTCGCTGCAACGGCTGCCAGCACCCCGGCCATCACCAGGGCCCGCCACCACGGGCGCGCCCCCAGCCCGATCCAGTCGATGGCCGCGCCGGCCCACCACAGGCCGGCCCCGAGCACGGCACAGCCCAGCGCCACGCGCAGGGCGAACAGGCCCCATCCCGGCTGCGGCGAGTAGGCCCCGAGCCGCAGCAGCCCACGCAGCAGCAGCCAGGCATTGAGGAGCGCGCCGATGCCGATGGACAGCGACAGGGCGGCAAACCCGAGCACCGGCACCAGTGCCGCGTTGAGCAGCTGCGTGACCACGAGCATCGCCACCGCGATGCGCACCGGGGTGCGCATGTCCTGCCGGGCGTAGAAGCCCGGGGCCAGGATCTTCACCGCGATGATCCCGAGCAGGCCCACGCCCCAGCCCATCACGGCCCATGCGGTCTGGGCAACGTCGGCGGCGCTGAACTTGCCGAGGTGGTACAGGACGGCCACCAACGGCTGCGGAAACACGAGCAGCGCCACCGCACAGGGCCCGGCCAGCAGCATCGCGAGCCGCAAACCCCAGTCGAGCAGCGCCGAGTACGCCGACGCGTCCTGGCGGGCCTGCGCCGCCGACAGCTGGGGCGTCAGCACCACGCCGAGCGCGACGCCCAGCAGCGCCGTGGGCAGCTCCATCAGCCGGTCGGCGTAGGTCAGCCACGACACCGAGCCAGGGCCGAGGTGGGAGGCGATCTGGGTGTTGATGAGCAGCGAAAGCTGCGCCACCGACACCCCGAGCAGGGCCGGGGCCATGTTGCGCAGCACGTGCCCGACACCCGGGTGGGCGGCGGCGCGGCGCAGTGCCCGCCCCGTCAGCCCCAGCCGGGGTGCCATGCCGATACGACGCAACGCCGCCCACTGCAGCGCCAGCTGGGCCAGGCCGCCGGCCATCACGCCGAAGGCCAGGCCATAGATCGGCTCGACGCCAGCGCGCTCGAAGGCGGGCGAGAGCCACAGGATGGCCGCGATCCAGGCCAGGTTCAGCAGCACCGGCGTGGCCGCCGGCACCGCGAAGCGGCGCCACGTGTTGAGCACCCCCGCGGCCAGCGCGACGAGCGACATGCAGGCGATGTACGGGAACATCACGCGCGTCATGAAGACCGCCTGGTCGAACGCGATCAGGCCCGCGGCCATTGACCACACGATCAGCGGGGCCGCGACCACGCCGAGCACGCTGGTGGCCGCCAGCGCCCACAGCAGCACCGTGCCCACGGCGTCCACGAGGTCGCGGGTCGCCGCATCTCCGTCGCGCATGCGGGTACCCGCCAGCAGCGGCACGAAAGCTTGCGAAAACGCGCCCTCGGCGAACAGCCGACGCAGCAGGTTGGGGATGCGGAAGGCGACGTTGAACGCGTCGGTGAGCGCGCTCGCCCCGAACGCGGCGGCCATGAGCTGCTCGCGCACCAGCCCGGTGATGCGCGACAGCAGCGTGAAAAATGAGACGGTGGAGGCTGCCCGCAGCAGGTTCATCGGGACGACGCCAGCCGATTGAGGCGTGGCGGCTGGCCGCTTCGACGGCCGGCACGGAGGGCGCGCCGCCATGGCGGCCCGATGCTTGGATTATAGGCAGGCGTGGCCGCGGCTGGCACAGCCGCCAAGTTCCGTGCTACACTCGACGGTCTTTGCTTCCAGCCTGCCTACCGTTTCATGGCCACCTCCTCCAAAGCCAAGAAGAAGACCGTCCGCATCGCCTCGGGCCGCAAGCGCGTGCGCCAGGACGTGAAGCTCAACGCCCACAACTCCGCGCTGCGCTCGCAGTTCCGCACCGTGGTCAAGGGCATCCAGAAGGCGGTCTCGGCGGGTGACGCCGGCAAGGCCAGCGCCCTCTTCCAGTCGGGCCAGTCGGTCATCGACTCCATCGCCGACAAGGGCTTGTTCCACAAGAACAAGGCCGCGCGCCACAAGAGCCGCCTCGCCGGCAAGATCAAGGCGCTCGCCACCGCGGCGGCATGAGGAGCGCAGCGCCCAGGCGCTGCCACCCGCATCACGAGGGGCCTTCGGGCCCCTTTGTCGTTTCCGGCCCCCACTCCCTCGTGCGCAGTTCGTTGTCGCGGGCGAAGTTCATCACGAAGTCCCAGGCCATGGGCTCGATGCCGGCGAGCTCCTCGCTGACGAGCACCGAGCGCACCCCGTCCACGACCTGCGGCACGCAATACGGCGAGTAGCCGATCGGCCCGCTGCGGCCGGCCAGCGCGCCCCCGGGCCGGAAGCTCGCCATCGCCCCGGCCAGCCGCTCGGCCCAGTCGCTCGGCCGGAATGCGCGTCCGTCGAGGGTCAGGCCCTGGATCAGTACCTGTCGGGGTCGACGCACGAGCGGATTCGGCATGACCCGGATTGTGCCGCGTGGAGTGCTGCACCGCAGCAAGGCTGACGTCAGCGGAGGGATCTCGAGCCCGGCCGCCGGTGTAGCGGATGCGCCGGTCGTGCCGCCCCCGAGGACACCGTGGCACGCCCCCTTAGAATGGGTCCCGGCTGGCACGCGCCAGCCTCGGCACGCCCGGTGCCGAGGCGGCGGGCGTCGGCCTTTTTTCATCCACCCAGGAGCCGACGCGATGAACGCACCCGCCGACCCCACCCTCACCCGGCCAATGCCGCACGTGATGAACACCTATGGCCGCCTGCCGATCGCGCTGTCGCACGGCCGAGGCTGCTGGGTGTGGGACGTCCAGGGCAAGCGTTACCTGGATGCGCTGGCCGGCATCGCCGTGAACACCCTCGGCCATGCCCACCCCAAGCTCGTGCCCGCGCTGCAGGAACAGGTGGGGCGGATGATGCACTGCTGCAACTACTACCAGATCCCGCTGCAGGAGC
Source organism: Pseudomonadota bacterium (assembly GCA_039798945.1). Taxonomy (GTDB): domain Bacteria; phylum Pseudomonadota; class Gammaproteobacteria; order Burkholderiales; family Burkholderiaceae_C; genus Rubrivivax. Next base: position 1,094 of record JBDKFA010000102.1, on the reverse strand, counting down.
AGCTCGCCGCGACGCTGTGCGAGCTCTCCGGCCTGGAGGCGGCCTTCTTCTGCAACTCGGGCCTGGAAGCCAACGAGGCGGCGCTGAAGATCGCGCGCAAGTACGGCCACGACCGCGGCATCGCCCGGCCTGAGGTCATCGTCTACGAGCGCGCCTTCCACGGCCGCTCGATCGCCACGCTCAGCGCCACCGGCAACCCGAAGATCCAGAAGGGCTTCGAGCCCCTGGTGGAGGGCTTCGTGCGCGTGCCGATGAACGACCTGACCGCCATCGAGCAGGTGGCGCGCACGAACCCGAACGTGGTGGCCGTGTTCCTCGAGACCATCCAAGGCGAAGGCGGCGTCAACCCGGCGCGCACCGACTACCTGCAGGGCCTGCGCCGCGTGTGCGACGAGCGCGAATGGCTGCTGATGCTCGACGAGGTGCAGTGCGGCATCGGCCGCACCGGCAAGTGGTTCGCGCACCAGTGGGCCGGCATCGTGCCGGACGTGATGCCGCTGGCCAAGGGCCTGGGCTCGGGCGTGCCGATCGGGGCCGTGGTGACAGGCCCGAAGGCGATGAACGTGCTCGGCCCCGGGGCCCACGGAACGACCTTCGGCGGCAACCCGCTGGCCATGCGTGCGGGCGTGGAGACGCTGCGCATCATGCGCGAGGACAACCTGCTCGACAACGCCGCGCGGGTCGGCGCGCGGCTGCGCGCCGAGCTCGAGCGAGAGCTGGGGGGCGTGCCCGGCGTGCGCGAGATCCGCGGCCAGGGGCTGATGCTCGGCATCGACCTCGACCGGCCCTGTGGCGTGCTGCTTGGCCGCGCTGCCGAGGCTGGGCTGATGCTGAGCGTGACGGCCGACAGCGTGATCCGCATCGTGCCGCCGCTGATCCTCTCCGCCGACGAAGCCGACCAGGTGGTGGCGATCCTCGCCCCGCTCGTGCGCGCCTTCCTCGCCGAGCCCGCGCCGTGAAGCCTGGAGCCTCGCTGATGAAGCACTTCCTGCAGTTCAAGGACCTGCGCGCCGAGGAGTACGCCTACCTCTTCGAGCGCACGCGCATCATCAAGACGCGCTTCAAGAACTACGAGAAGTACCAGCCCCTGGCAG
>JBDKFA010000101.1:0-8050 GCA_039798945.1 Pseudomonadota bacterium | reverse complement strand
CAGACGCAGTTTTGAGGCCTCGTCGGTTTCCTTCTTGAGCGCCTCGCGCTCGATCTTGAGCTGGATCAGCCGGCGGTCGAGCTTGTCCATCACTTCGGGCTTGGAGTCGAGTTCGATCTTGACCTTGGCCGCCGCCTCGTCGATCAGGTCGATCGCCTTGTCGGGCAGGAAGCGGTCGGTGATGTAGCGGTGCGAGAGTTCGGCCGCGGCGACGATCGCCGGGTCGGTGATCTCGACATGGTGGTGGACCTCGTACTTCTCCTGCAGCCCGCGCAGGATGGCGATGGTGGCCTCCACGCTCGGCTCGTCCACCAGCACTTTCTGGAACCGGCGCTCGAGGGCGGCGTCCTTCTCGACGTACTTGCGGTACTCGTCGAGCGTGGTCGCGCCGATGCAGTGCAGCTCGCCTCGGGCGAGCGCGGGCTTGAGCATGTTGCCTGCGTCGATCGCGCCCTCGGCCTTACCCGCGCCCACCATCGTGTGCAGCTCGTCGATGAAAAGGATGATGCGGCCCTCGTCGGCGGCCACCTCCTTGAGCACGGCCTTGAGCCGCTCCTCGAACTCGCCGCGGTACTTGGCCCCTGCCAGTAGCCCTGCCATGTCGAGCACCAGCACGCGCTTGTCGCGCAGCGTGTCGGGCACCTCGCCGTTGACGATGCGCTGCGCCAGGCCCTCGACGATGGCGGTCTTGCCCACGCCGGGCTCGCCGATGAGGACGGGATTGTTCTTGCTGCGCCGCTGCAGCACCTGGATCGCGCGGCGGATCTCGTCGTCGCGCCCGATCACGGGGTCGAGCTTGCCCTGGCGGGCACGCTCGGTGAGGTCGAGCGTGTACTTCTTCAGCGCCTCGCGCTGGCCCTCGGCCTCGGCCGAATCGACCTTGGCGCCGCCACGCACCGCCTCGATCGCCCCCTCAAGCGCCTTGCGCGTGAGGCCGTGTCCGCGCACCACACCACCGAGGTCGGTCTTCGCGTCGGCCAGCGCGAGCAGGAACATCTCGCTCGCGATGTAGGCATCGCCCCGCTTCGTGGCCTCCTTCTCGGCGGCCTGCAGCAGCTGCACGAGGTCCCGTGAGGCCTGCGGGCCGCTGCCGCCCTGCACGCTGGGCAGCGCCGCGGCAGCCGTGTCCATGGCCGTCTTCAGGGCCGCGGTGTTCGCGCCCGCCCGGTCGAGCAGCGCCTTCGGGCCGTCGGCCTGCTGCAGCATGGCGCCGAGCACGTGCGCGGGTTCCACGTACGGGTTGTCGCGCGCCACGGCGAGCGAACTGGCTTCGTTGAGCGCCTGCTGGAAGGCGGTGGTGAGCTTGTCGAGTCGCATCGGGAAGTCCTCCGAACCTGACCGGCACTTCGGGGTGCCCGGCCGGTTTTCAAGGCTGATCCCGATCAATCCCGCTGCAACTGCGCGACGAGTTCGCTCTTCTGCACCTTGCCCAATGCCGTCTTGGGCAGGGCCGTGACGAACACGATGCGCTTGGGGTGCTTGTAGCGAGCGAGGCGCCCCTCGAGCGCGGCCCGTATCGTGGGCTCGTCGCAACGTGAGCCAGGCCCGGGCGCACCGCCGCCCCCGCTTCCGGCCTCATCGCCCGCCGCGCGCACCACCGCCAGCACCACCACCTCGCCCCACTGCGGGTCGGGCAGGCCCACCGCTGCACACTCGAGCAGGCCGGGCAGCCCCTCGAGCAGGTTCTCGATCTCGGCCGGGTAGATGTTCTCGCCGCCGGAGATGACCATGTCCTTGCTGCGCCCCACCACCTCGTAGAAGCCCTCGGTGTCGCGCCACGCGAGGTCGCCGGAGTGGAACCAGCCACGCTGGAACGATGGATGTGAAGGCTCGCGGTGGTAGCCGCGCATCACGTTGTCGCCCGCCACGAGGATCTCGCCGACCTCCCCGTCAGGGACGTCCCGGCCCTCCGGGCCGAGCAGGCGCACCCGCACCCCCGGCGCCGCACGCCCGACCTTTCCCACGTGCTGGCGTGCCTCGCCGGGCGGCAACACGATCGACACGGGCCCGGTCTCGGTGGAGCCGTAGACCTGCACCACCGGTACACCCCTCGCGTGAAAGGCTTCGATCAGAACCGGGGGGACCACCGAGGAGCCGGCCGAGACGAACTCCAGGCTCGACAAGTCGGCCGTCGGCCAGTCCGGATGCTCGACGATCGCACGCATCGTCGCCGGCACGAGCAGGCTGGTCGTGGGGCGCCAGGCCCGCACGTCGCGCAGCCACGCGCCCGGGTCGAAACGCGGATGCAGCATGACGCGCCCGCCGGCTGCCAGCGTGGGCAACACCTGGATGCACAGTCCGCCGACGTGAAACATCGGCAGCACGGCGAGCGTGCGCGTGCCCGGGCCCAGGCCCTGGGTGTGCACCGCGGCGCGCACGTTGGCCCGCATGGCAGCGGCCGTGTGCACCGCCCCCTTGGGTGTTCCCGTCGTGCCCGAGGTGTAGACGAGCATCAGGTCACCCGCCTGGTGCCCGGGGGCACGGGCGACAGCTGCCGGCAGCAGCGCGTGAACGGACCGTGCCAGCGCCTCGCACGCTGCGTCGTGCAGCAGCAGCTGCAGGCCCGCGTGCTCGGCGATCGAGGCGAGTTCCGCGGCGGCCAGGCGCCAGTTCAGCGGCACGACCCGCGCACCCAGCTGCTCGCACGCGTGCAAGAGGCCGATGCCCTCCACGCCGTTCCACGCCAGCCAGCCCACGGCATCACCCGCACGCACGCCCAGCCCGTGCAGCCGCTGCTCCTGCGCCCGCGCCGCGTGCGCGACCTCCTGCGGGCCGATGTCCACCGGCCCGCCGGGGCCTGCGACGCCCGGGGCCAGGTTCATCATCCCTCGCCGCTCAACGGCTCGCCCAGCGCGCGGTAGGCGCCGCCTTGGTACACGAGCGGCGCGCCGGCCGACTCGTGCACGCGCAACACGCGCCCGATGAAGAGCATGTGATCGCCCGCCTCGTGCGCCGCGTGGCGCACGCACTCGAAGCTCGCCACGCAACCCGCAAGCACCGGCGCGCCGCCCTCGCCGGCCTGCCAGGCGGCGCCACTGAACCTGTCGGGCGTCGGGCGCGCGAAGCGCTGCGACAGTGCGAGCTGATCGCGCGCCAGCACGTTCACGGCGAAGTGCGGCGCCGCCATGAAGGCCGCGAGGCTCGGGCTCGCGAGGCGCAGCGACCAGAGAATCAACGCCGGCTCGAGCGACAGCGCGTTGAAGGAGTTGACCGTGAGGCCCGTGCGCGCGCCATCGGACCCGACGCAGGTGACGATCGTCACGCCGGTCGTGAACCGGCCGAGCGCCTGGCGCAGTCGGGCCGGTTCAGGGGGCGGCATTGGCAGCCTCGATGCCCCAGCGGCGCAGCGCCTCGTCGTCGGCCATGCGGGCGTCCACCCAGCGCGAGCCCTCGGCGGTGGTCTCCTTCTTCCAGAAGGGGGCCTGGGTCTTCAGGTAGTCCATCAGGAACTCGCAGGCGTGGAAGGCCTCGGCGCGATGCGCCGAAGCGACGGCCACCAGCACGATCTGCTCCGTCGGTGCGAGCCGGCCCACCCGGTGCACGATGCGTGCGCCGAGGATGTCGAAGCGGCGGTGCGCCTCATCGATCATTGCCTCCAGCGCTGCCTCGGTCATGCCCGGGTAGTGCTCGAGCTCCAGTGCCCGGATGCCCGACTCCCCGCCGTGCCGGTCGCGAACCGTGCCGGTGAAGGTCGCCACCGCGCCCACCCGGGCGTCGTCCGCCCGAAGCGCCGCCACTTCGGCGGACAGGTCGAAGTCCTCCTGGCGCACCGAGACTCGTCCCGTCATCCGCGGCCCGTCACCCTGAGTCATGGCGCTCGCCCTTCCCCGCCCCCAGGCGCTCGTTCAGCCGCCCGTCACCGGCGGGAAGAACGCCACTTCCGCGCCTTGCGCGAGCGGCTCGGCCTCGCTGCACAGACGCTGGCCGAGCGCGCAGCGCACCGCGCGTCCGACGGCCAGAACCTCGGCGTGGCGTCCGCCCCGGGCCACGAGAGCGGCGCGCAACTCGCCCACGGTGGAGCCACTTGCCAGCGCCACCACCTCCTCCGGGCCGAGCGCCTCGCGCAGCGAGGCGAAGTAGCGCACGCGCACCTGCAACGTCATGCGCCGATCATCTCGCGAAGCCACAGCACGCTCACGGTGTCGCCGCGGGCAATCGACTGGCCAGCAGGGTTGTCCACGAGCCCCTCGGCCCAGACGGTGGAGGTCAGCACCCCGGAGCTCTGGTTCGGGTAGAGCTCGAGCCCTCCGTCGGCATCGCGCCGCACGCGCAGGAACTCGCGCCGCCGGTCCGGGCGGGGCCAGTCGAAGTGCGCGCGCATCGGCACCGCCTGCGGCCACGCGGCGGGCAGCCCCTGCAGCGCGCGCAGCAGCGGTGCCACGGCCACGAGGAAGGTGACGAAACTCGACACCGGGTTTCCGGGCAATCCGACGAACAGCGCCTCGTCACCACCGGTCCCCGCGCTCCCGTCGCGATCCGCTGCGCCGCCGGCGCGGCGCACCGCGCCGAACGCGAGGGGCTTGCCGGGCTTGATCGCCACCTGCCACAAGTCCAGATGACCTTCGGCCTGCATCGCCGGGCGCAGGTGGTCTTCCTCCCCCACCGAGACACCACCGGAGGTGAGGATCAGGTCGTGAGCCACCGCAGCCTCGCGCAGCGCCGCACGCGTGGCGTCCAGCCGGTCGGGCACGATGCCGAAGTCGGTGGTGTCGCAGCCCGCGGCCTGCAGCAGCCCGCGCAGGGTGTAGCGGTTCGAGTTGTAGATCGCCCCGGGCTTGAGCGGCTCACCCGGCATGGCGAGCTCGTCGCCGGTGGAAAACACGGCCACGCGGGGGCGGCGCCGCACCTGCAGCGAGGCGCGGCCCACCGAGGCGGCCAGCCCCAGGGCCTGCGGCGTCAGGCGGGTGCCCGCAGTCAGCACCACCGAGCCGTGTGCGATGTCCTCACCTTGCCGCCTCACCCACTGACCGGCCTGCGGCACCACATCGACCTGCACCGTGCCGTCCTCGCGCGAGACGCAGTGCTCCTGCATCACCACCGCGTCGGCACCGGGCGGGATCTGGGCCCCCGTGAAGATGCGTGCGGCCGTGCCCGGCACGAGGGGGCTACCGACCACACCGGCCGGGATGCGCTGCGAGACCGGCAGCACCGTGCCGGCGGCTGGCACGTCGGCCGCGCGCATGGCATAGCCGTCCATCGAGGTGTTGTCCGCCGGCGGCACGTCGAGCGACGATCTCACGTCCTCGGCCAGCACTCGGTGCAATGCGTCGAAGGTCGAGACGTCCTCGGTCTCGCGCAGCGCATGGCGCGCGGCGGCCGCCAGCAGCCGCTCGAGCGCCTGCTCGAGCGTGAGCATCGGGCCGGCGCCGGGCTTAGCCATGGGCCCGGATGAAGGCCTTCACGGCCTCCACCTCCACCGGCATCACGGTGTAGCGGCGCGGCCGCTGCTCGAGGTCGGCCAGCGCCGCCGGCCGCTCGGGCTCGCGCCCGAGCGCCTCGCGGATGGTCTGCGCAAACTTGGCCGGCAGCGCCGTCTCGAGCACGACCATCGGCACGCCCGGCTCGAGGTGCTCGCGCGCCACCTTGAGGCCGTCGGCCGTGTGCGTGTCCACCATCGTTGCGCAGCGCGCCCAGGTCTCGCGGATCGTGGCGAGCCGGTCCGCATGGGTGCTGCGGCCCGAGGCAAAGCCGAAGCGGTGCACGCGCGCGAACTCCTCGGGCTCGAGCGTGAAGCCCCCCTCGCGCACCAGGCGCGGCCCGAACAGCTCGGCAGTGCGCGCCGCGTCGCGCCCGAGCAGGTCGAAGACGAAGCGCTCGAAGTTGCTCGCCTTGCTGATGTCCATCGAGGGGCTGGAGGTCTCCACCGTCTCCGGCCCCTTGCGCACGCGGTAGGTGCCGGTGCGGAAGAACTCGTCGAGCACGTCGTTCTCGTTGGTGGCCACCACGAGCCGCGCAATCGGCAGCCCCATCATCCGCGCCACGTGCCCGGCACAGACGTTGCCGAAGTTGCCCGAGGGCACGGTGAAGCTCACGCGCTCGTCGTTGCTGCGCGTGGCCTGGAAATAGCCCGCGAAGTAGTACACCACCTGCGCCAGCAGCCTCGCCCAGTTGATCGAGTTGACGGTGCCGATGCGCCACTGGCGCTTGAAGTCGAGGTCGGCGCTCACGGCCTTCACGATGTCCTGGCAGTCGTCGAACACGCCCTCCACCGCGAGGTTGTGGATGTTGGCGTCGGGCAGGCTGAACATCTGGGCCTGCTGGAACGGGCTCATGCGCCCGTGCGGCGAGAGCATGAAGACCTGGATTCCGCGCTTGCCGCGCATCGCGTACTCGGCCGCGCTGCCCGTGTCGCCCGAGGTCGCGCCCAGGATGTTGAGGGTGCGCCCCTGGCGCGCGAGCTCGTACTCGAAGAGCGCGCCGAGCAGCTGCATCGCCATGTCCTTGAAGGCGAGCGTGGGCCCGTTCGAGAGGGCCTCGAGCCACAGGCCCGGAGCGAGCCCCTCGAGCGGTCGCAGCGGCACGATCTCGCGCGTGCCAAAGACCTGTTCGGTGTACGTCTGCGACACGAGCCGCCGCAGGTCCGCCGCGGGGATGTCGTCGATGTAGAGCGCGAGGATCTCGTAGGCGAGCTCCGCGTACGACAGCGTGCGCCAGCGCGCGAGCGCGGCCGCGTCCACGCGCGGGTAGGCCTGCGGCAGGTACAGCCCGCCATCAGGGGCCAGCCCCTCGAGCAGGATGTCGCTGAAGCCTCGGGGGGTGGCGTCGCCGCGGGTGCTCAGGTACTTCATCCTCAGGCCAGCTCCTCCTTGCGCAGGCTGACGATAGGCGCCAGCACCGTAGGCAGGGCCTGCATGCGTGCGATCGCCTCGCGCATGCGGCCTTCCACCGTGTCGTGCGTGAGGATGATCACGTCGGTCTGGTTCTCGCCTTCCGCGCTTTCACGCTGCAGCAGCGCATCGATGGAGATGCCCTGCGCCGCCAGGATCGCCGTCACCTGGGCCAGCACACCGGCTTGATCGGCCACGCGCAGCCGCAAGTAGAAGGCCGTGACGACCTCATCGATCGACAGGATCGGCGTGGCCGCGAGCTCGCCGGGCTGAAAGGCCAGGTGCGGCACCCGGTGCGCGGGGTCGGCGGTATCGAGCCGTGCCAGGTCGACCAGGTCGGCGATGACGGCACTCGCCGTGGGCTCCGAGCCCGCGCCCTTGCCGTAGTAGAGCGTGGTGCCCACCGCATCACCCTGCACCACCACCGCGTTCATCGCACCTTCCACGCTCGCGATCAGCCGCGTGGCGGGCACGAGCGTGGGGTGCACGCGCAGTTCGATGCCGGCCTCGCGGCGGCGCGCGATGCCCAGCAACTTGATGCGGTAGCCCAGCTGCTCGGCGTAGCGGATGTCCGCCGCCTGCAGCTTCGTGATGCCCTCGACGTGCGCGCGCTCGAACTGCACCGGGATGCCGAAGGCGATCGCACTCATGATCGTCGCCTTGTGGGCAGCGTCCACCCCCTCGATGTCGAAGGTGGGGTCGGCCTCGGCGTAGCCTAGGCGTTGCGCTTCCTTCAACACCACGTCGAAGTCCAGCCCCTTGCTGCGCATCTCCGACAGGATGAAGTTCGTGGTGCCGTTGATGATCCCGGCGATCCACTCGATGCGGTTGGCCGTGAGGCCCTCGCGCAGCGCCTTGATGATCGGAATGCCCCCGGCCACCGCGGCCTCGAAGGCCACCACCACGCCGCGCTCGCGCGCCGCCGCGAAGATCTCCGTGCCGTGCACGGCCAGCAGCGCCTTGTTGGCCGTGACCACGTGCTTGCCTGCGGCGATGGCCTCCAGCACCAGGGTCCGCGCGATGCCGTAGCCGCCGATCAGCTCGACGACGACATCGACCACGGGGTCGGCGATCACGGCCCGGGCATCGCCCACCACGCGGACGGCATCGCCCACCACCTCGCGCGCCCGGGCGGTGTCGAGGTCGGCCACCATCGCGATGGTGATCTCGCGCCCGGCGCGGCGCCGGATCTCCTCGCGGTTGCGCTGCAGCACACGGAACGT
>JBDKFA010000100.1:0-3846 GCA_039798945.1 Pseudomonadota bacterium | reverse complement strand
TCGGGCCGTCCCGTTCAGGCCAGCAGCGCGCGCGCCAGTTCCACCACCGACAACGGCGCGGAGCCCTCGGCCTTGTTGTTGATCGTCACGAACGCGCGGTGCCCGGCGTCTAGCGTGGCCCGGATCACCTTCGCCAGCACGCGCCGTGTGGCGGGGTCCGGGGCCTGCAGGCGGTCGAAGGGCTCCCACAGTCCCTTGGCCTGCGCGTAGCCTAGGCCGCGCTGCAGGTTCCAGCGGCAAGCGAAGTCCCCGGGCCAGGTGGCACGCAGCATGTCGAGCTGCTCCTCGATGGGGGGCATGCGGTCATGCAGCCCGAGGGCGTAACGCACCCCGTGCGCCTTCAGCTGCGCGGCCATGCGGGGCGTGAGGAGCTCGGGGTCGCGTACTTCGAGCGCGGCCAGGCTGCCGGCGGGCAGGCCGGCCACGACGGCCGTCCAAAGGGCCTCCAGCCGCTCGTGCAGGGCGTCGGGGTCCTGCAGCCAACGGGCGGGCAAGGGTGAGAGCTGGAACACGAGCACGCCGAGTGCGTCTCCAAGCCCGGCTGCGGCGGGGCTCAGCGCCGATGCGCAGGCAGCGGCCGGGTCCAGGAAGGCAGGGTTCAAGCCAAGGGGCCGGCCGTTCTCCCCGTCGCGCAGCGACGCATCGGTGACGGCAGCGGGCACCTTGACGACGAACCGGAAGCCCGCGGGCACCTGCGCGGCCAGTGCAGCGAACCCGGACGCCGGCACAGGCCGGTAGAAGCTGCGGTCCAGGCTGACGGTTCGCAGCAGCGGGTGCCGGGCGTAGGCCAGGAGCCCGTGTCGCGACAACGTCGGGGCAGGCGCGGAACGGTCGTAGACGAGCCCGGCCCAACCGGGAAAGTGCCACGACGAGGTCCCGAGGTGCAGCCGGTCGCCCCAACGCTCGCGCAGCGCCTCAGCCAGCGTCCGCACCTCGGCCGGCACGGCTGCGTGGGCCGGGCCCGGCGAATGCCGGAGCGCATCGGCAGGCGGCTGCCCGCCGAAGAGCAAAGATTGTTCGGCCATGACCACGCATTCTCCGGCAGCCCCGCCGGGCACAATGCACGCACCGACGACCTGCACGCCGTACCGACCGAGGAGCTTTCGTGGCCCTGTCCGACATCGAGATCGCCCAACGGGCCACGCTGCGCCGAGTGACCGAGCTTGCGCGTGACCGGCTCGGCATCGCCGATGAGCACCTGGTGCCCTACGGCCACTACAAGGCCAAGATCGCGTTGCCTTTCCTGGAGACGCTGCACGACCGCCCCGATGGCCGGCTCATCCTGGTGACCGCGATCAGCCCGACGCCCGCAGGCGAAGGCAAGACCACGACCACGGTCGGCCTGGGCGATGCGCTGAACCACATTGGCAAGCGAGCGGTGATCGCGCTGCGCGAGCCCTCTCTCGGCCCGGTCTTCGGCATGAAGGGCGGTGCGGCCGGCGGAGGCCGCGCGCAGGTGGTGCCGATGGAGGACATCAACCTGCACTTCACCGGCGACTTCAACGCCATCGCGCTGGCCAACAACCTGCTCGCCGCAACGATCGACAACCATGTGCACCACGGCAACGCGCTGGGCATCGACACGCGTCGCATCAGTTGGCGCCGTGTCGTGGACATGAACGACCGCGCGCTGAGGCGGCTCGTGGTCGGCCTGGGCGGGCCCGGCAACGGCTTCGTGCGCGAGGACGGCTTCGACATCGTCGTGGCCTCGGAGGTGATGGCCATCCTGTGCCTGGCGACCTCGTTGAAGGATCTGAAGGAACGCCTGGGCCGCATCGTCGTGGCGCAGACGCGCGACCGGCATCCGGTGCGCGCGCGCGACCTGAAGGTGCACGGCGCCATGGCCGTCCTGCTCAAGGATGCGCTGGCGCCCAACCTCGTGCAGACGCTGGAGAACAACCCGGCGATCCTGCACGGCGGGCCGTTTGCCAACATCGCGCATGGCTGCAACTCGGTGATCGCCACGCGCACGGCGCTCAAGCTCGCCGACTACGTGGTGACGGAGGCCGGCTTTGGCGCCGACCTGGGGGCCGAGAAGTTCGTCGACATCAAGTGCCGCAAGTCGGGCCTTCGGCCGCAGGCGGCGGTGATCGTGGCCACTGTCCGGGCGCTGAAGTACCACGGTGGCGTAGCGCTCGGGGGCCTTGGGCGCGAGAACCTCGAGGCCCTATCCAAGGGCCTGGCCAATCTGCGGCGGCACGTGGAGAACGTGACGCAGCGCTACGGCCTGCCTTGCGTCGTGAGCGCCAACCACTTCATCCAGGACACCGAGGCGGAGCACCGACTGCTGCGCGAGCAGATCGGGGCCCTGGGTGTGCCTGTACTCACGGCGCGGCACTGGGCTGAAGGGGGCGCCGGTGCAGCCGAAGTGGCACGCGAGGTGGTACGGCTGAGCGAGCAGCCGTCACGGCTGCGCTTCGTCTACGACGACGGGGATGCACTGTGGGAGAAGATGCGAAAGATCGCCACCGACGTCTACGGCGCGGCTGGCATCGCAGCCTCGGCGGAGGTGCTGGCACAGATCCAGCAGCTGCAGGACAGCGGCTACGGGCACCTGCCTGTGTGCGTGGCCAAGACGCAGTACAGCTTCTCGACCGATCCCAAGGCCGTTGGCGCGCCCAGCGGCCACACGGTGACCGTGAGGGAGGTTCGCCTGGCCGCAGGAGCGGAGTTCGTCGTGATGATCTGCGGCGACATCATGACGATGCCGGGGCTGCCGAAGGTGCCGGCGGCCGAGCAGATCGACCTGGATGACGAAGGCCGGGTGGTCGGGCTGTTCTAGCTCCGCGGTGCTCAGCCGCCGGCCGGCCGTTGGGTGACGGGATCGTCCGTCGTCACCTCTCGCCGGTGATCGACTCTGCCAGGACGATGCCTTCGGCCAGAACGATCCCTTCAGCGAGTACGATGCCTTCGGCCAGTACGATTCCCTCAGCCAGCACGATTCCTTCGGCGAGCACGATTCCTTCGGCGAGCACGATCCCCTCGGCCAGGACGATCCCCTCGCCGACGACCCGGCCGTCGGAGATCGTCAGGCCCTTGGCCAGCGCGCTGTTTTCGACGAAGTGCACGCCGTCCGTGCGGAACCCCATGCCGATGGCCAGCGTGGCACCTGCCCCGTTGTCAGCCAATGACACGAGGGAGGCCACAGGTGCCATGAGCAGGTCGGCCGCACCGCGGGTGGCCGAGATCAGGGAATCCAGTGTCCGCACCCCGGGGCCGAGCAGGGTCACGTTCGTGGCATGGACCTCCACGACCGAACGTGGCACGGTGTTTGCCGGCCTCCAGCCCGCTGCGCTTTCCCAAGTGACCGTGGCGCGTGTCAGTGCCCGCCGTACCCAGGTCAGGCGATGGTCCCAGACGGGCTGGTAGCGCTGGAAGAGGGCCTCGCCGCGCACGAGGTGAGACCCGCCGACGACCGCCATCCGCGCCGTAGCCTGCGCAACGCCGGCAATGGACGCCGTCTGCAGGTTCGGCATCGTCGCCGTCGGGGCCATCATCGAGTCGCCTGGGCGGATGGTCCCCGACTCGATGGCCGATCGCAGGTCGGTGCGGAGGGCGCGCGCCAATTGCAGTGCGCCTTGCACGTTGAGTTGCCCCGTTCCCTGCTGCAGCAGGTTGTCTCCCGACACCGGACCACCCGGGCGGGTCGGCGGGCGCGTGCTCGTCGGCGTGGCGGTGTACTGCAGGATCGCCTTGATCAGCGGCGGGGTGAGGCCCGGGTTGGCTTCGAGCATGAGCGCCACCGCGCCCGCCACCACCGGGGCCGCCACGGATGTGCCGCTGAGCGACATGAGCTCCCGGTCAGGAGTCTGGGGAGCACCCCGGGACTGCGCTTCGGCCGGCAGA
>JBDKFA010000099.1:0-6032 GCA_039798945.1 Pseudomonadota bacterium | reverse complement strand
GGTAGAAGGTGTTGGCCATGCCGGGCAGCTTGATCTCCCCGTGCAGCGGCTTGTCGCTCACGCACAGCAGGGTGCCGTAGGGCACGCGAAATCGAAACCCGTTGGCGGCGATGGTCGCGCTTTCCATGTCCAGCGCCACCGCGCGCGATTGTGAAAAGCGCCGCTGTGGCGTGCTCGCCGTGTTGCGGTTGGGCAGCAGTTCCCAATTGCGGTTGTCGGTGGAGGCCACGGTGCCGGTGCGCAGCACGCGCTTCAGGTCCCAGCCCTCGAGCTGCGTCACCTGCGCCACCGCCTGCTCCAGCGCCACCTGGATCTCGGCCAGCGCCGGGATCGGCACCCACAGCGGCAGTTCCTCGTCGAGCACGTGGTCCTCACGCACGTAGCCGTGGGCGAGTACGTAATCGCCCAGCTGCTGGGTGTTGCGCAGCCCGGCACAGTGACCCAGCATGATCCAGGCGTGCGGGCGCAGCACGGCGATGTGGTCGGTGATCGTCTTCGCGTTGGCCGGGCCGACGCCGATGTTGACCATCGTCACGCCGCTGCCGTCGGCGCGCATCAGGTGGTAGGCGGGCATCTGTGGCAGCCGCGGCGGGGGCGTGCCGAGCGCGTCCTCGGGCTGCGCCGGCTGGCCAGCGCAGCGGGTGACGACGTTGCCCGGCTCGACAAAACCCGTGTAGCCGCAGCCCGCGTCGGCCATCAGCGCATGGCCGAGCTTGATGAACTCGTCGATGTAGAACTGGTAGTTGGTGAACAGCACGAAGTGCTGGAAGTGCTCGGGCGCGGTGCCGGTGTAGTGGCGCAGCCGGTGCAGCGAATAGTCCACCCGCGGGGCGGTGAAGAGTGCCAGCGGGTGCGGCTCGCCGGGGGCGGGCTCGTGCGTGCCGTTGGCGATGCCGTCGTCCATCGCCGCGAGGTCGGGCAGGTCGAAGAGGTCGCGCAGCAGCAGCCGCCGCTCCGCGGACAGGCTGCCCTCGAGGTGGTCGTTCTCGCCGAGCGAGAAGTGCACCGGGATCGGCTGCGCGCTGGTGCCGACCTCGAGCGAGACGGCGTGGTTGCGCAGCAGCAGCTCGAACTGCTCGCGGTAGTAGTCGGCGAAGAGGTCCGGCCGCGTGAGCGTCGTCTCGTAGGTGCCCGGCCCGGAGACGAAGCCGTAGGCGAGCCGGGAGTCTGCACGGGCCACCGTGCGCGTGTGGATGCGCACGAAGGGATAGAAGGCGCGCACGCGCTGGCCGTCGTCCGTGCCCGATACGAAGCGCTGCAGCGCCTCGCGCAGGTGCGTGGTGCTCGCGCCGTAGATGCGTTGCACCTGGGCAAGGGCCGATGCGGCGTCGTCGAAACGCGCCGGGGCGGTGAAGAGCGGCAGGGTGGTCATGGCATCGATTGTCGCGCCGAGTGCGCCGCCGCTTTCACGACCCGCAGGGCCTGGGGCAAGACTCTGACTTCCCAGTGCTCGGCGCAGCCTGCCGGCTCACCGTCAGCGGCGAGCGGCACCGATCGGTCGCTGGAAATGCGCAAGCGGGTGAAGCTGAGCGTTTGGATGCGTGCATCCCCCAGGTGCCGGCCCGCGAGCAGCCGCGGCAGCATCGCGAGCGCCGCTGCGCGCCCGAAGCGGCCGGCCACGAGCACGTCCAGCCGCCCGTCGTCCACACGCGCGGCCGGCACGGCCGGCATGCCGCTGCCGTAGCTCGGGGTGTTCAGCACGGAGGCGAAGATCGCCGGCCCCTGGTGCAGCGTGGTGTCGTCGACCTCGACCGTGAGCCCGTGCCGCTGCAGCCGCGCAAGCTCGCCGAAGGTGGCCCACAGGTAGCGCGGCAGCCCGCGCAGCCACGCCGGGCCGCGCAGCGCGCGCAGGCCGACCGCGGCATCGAAACCCGCTGCCAGGCTGCTGATGAAGGGGCGCGTGCCCGCTGCCGTCTCGAGCTCGCCCAGGTCGACGGGCCTGGCCGGCGAGGCGAGCGCCAGCCCGAGCGCCTGCTGCCACGGCAGGCCGTGTACACCGAGTGCGCGCGCCGTGTCGTTGCCGCTGCCCAGCGGCACGAGGCCCAGGCTGTGGCCGCCTTGAAGCAGGGCGGGCAGCAGCTGGTGCACGGTGCCGTCGCCGCCGACGAGCACGCAGCGCTGGCCGGGGGGCCTTTCCGCGAGCCAGGCGCGGCTGGCCTGCGCATCACCGGGCACGACCAAGGGCGCGTGGGGCGCGTGCCGTGCGAGCCAGGTCCGCAGCGCGGGCTCGAGGCGACCCGCCCGGCCGCCGGCGGCGGCCGGGTTCACCAGCACGCACGCCTCAGCCGTCACGAACCTCGCACGGGTGAGCCCTGGGAGCCGGGCGACGGGCGCGGCATGCCCCTAGCCAGGGCAATGGCCGGCATGCGCCGCCTCACATGCTGCGGCGGTACTGGCCGCCGACCTCGAAGAGCGCGGTCGTGATCTGCCCGAGGCTGCACACACGTACCGCGTCCATCAGCACCGCGAACACATTCGCGTTGTCGATCACCGCGCGCTTCAGGCGTTCGAGCATCGCGGGGGCCTCGAGCGCGTGACGCGCGTGGAAGTCCTGCAGCCGCGCGAGCTGCGAGCGCTTTTCTTCCTCGGTGGAGCGGGCGAGCTCGATGGACTCGGGCACGGGGTCGCCGTGCGGGTTACGGAAGGTGTTCACGCCGATGATGGGGTACTCGCCGGTGTGCTTGAGCATCTCGTAGTGCAGGCTCTCTTCCTGGATCTTGCCGCGTTGGTAGCCCGTCTCCATCGCGCCGAGCACGCCGCCGCGCTCGGCGATGCGCTCGAATTCCGAGAGCACCGCCTCCTCGACGAGTTCGGTGAGTTCGTCGACGATGAAGGCGCCCTGGTTCGGGTTCTCGTTCTTCGCCAGGCCCCACTCGCGGTTGATGATGAGCTGGATCGCCATCGCGCGGCGCACGCTTTCCTCGGTGGGGGTGGTGATGGCCTCGTCGTAGGCGTTGGTGTGCAGGCTGTTGCAGTTGTCGTAGATCGCGATCAGCGCCTGCAGCGTGGTGCGGATGTCGTTGAAGGCGATCTCCTGCGCATGCAGGCTGCGGCCGCTGGTCTGCACGTGGTACTTGAGCTTCTGGCTGCGCTCGTTGGCGCCGTAGCGGTCGCGCATCGCGGTGGCCCAGATGCGCCGGGCGACGCGGCCGAGCACGGTGTACTCCGGGTCCATGCCGTTGCTGAAGAAGAAGCTCAGATTCGGCGCGAAGTCGTCGATGTGCATGCCGCGCGCGAGGTAGGCCTCCACGAAGGTGAAGCCGTTGGACAGCGTGAAGGCGAGCTGGCTGATCGGGTTCGCCCCGGCCTCGGCAATGTGGTAGCCGGAGATGCTCACCGAGTAGAAGTTGCGCACGTCGTGCTGCACGAACCACTGCGCGATGTCGCCCATCACCTTCAGGCTGAACTCGGTGGAGAAGATGCAGGTGTTCTGGCCCTGGTCTTCCTTGAGGATGTCGGCCTGCACGGTGCCGCGCACGTTCGCAAGCGTCCACGCCCGGATCTTCTGCGCCTCGTCGTCGGTGGGTTCGCGCGCGTTGTCGGCGCGGAACTTGTCCAGGTTCTGGTCGATGGCGGTGTTCATGAACATCGCGAGGATCGACGGCGCCGGGCCGTTGATCGTCATGCTCACCGAGGTGCTGGGGTTCGTGAGGTCGAAGCCCGAGTACAGCACCTTCATGTCCTCGAGCGTGGCGATGCTCACGCCCGAGTTGCCCACCTTGCCGTAGATGTCCGGGCGCAGGTCGGGGTCGTTGCCGTACAGGGTGACCGAGTCGAAGGCGGTGGACAGCCGCTTGGCCGGCATGCCCTCGGACAGCAGCTTGAAGCGGCGGTTGGTGCGGAAGGCGTCGCCCTCGCCGGCGAACATGCGGGTGGGGTCCTCGCCCTCGCGCTTGAAGGCGAAGGTGCCGGCCGTGTAGGGGAAGGAGCCCGGCACGTTCTCGAGCATCAGCCACTTGAGCAGCTCGCCGTGGCACTCGTAGGCCGGCAGCGCCACCTTCCTGATCTTGTTGCCCGACAGCGTGGTGTGGGTGAGCGCGGTGCGGATCTCCTTGTCGCGGATCTTCACCACGTACTCGTCGCCGGCGTAGGCGCGCTGCATGTCGGGCCACATCGCGAGCAGCTTGCGCGCGTGCGGGTCGAGCCGCTCCTCGCGCTGGGCGGCGAGGTTCAGCGCGGCCTCGGCCGCACGAGGCTTCTCGGGCTTGTCGACCGCGAGCATCGCGGCGGCGGCGCGCAGCTGCTGGATTTCGCGTGCGAGTGCGGCCTGTTCGCGGGCGCGCGTCTTGTAGCCGCGCACGGTGTCGGCGATGTCGGCGAGGTAGCGCACGCGCGCGCCGGGGACGATGGGCACCTGGTGCGTGCTGTGGCGCGTGGCCACGCGCGGCAGCCGCCCCTCGCGCACGGGCAGGCCGAGCTCGGCCAGGCGCGGCAGCAGCGCCTGGTACAGCGCCGTCACGCCGTCGTCGTTGAAGCGGCTGGCCATCGTGCCGAAGACGGGCATCTCCTCGGTCTTGCGGCTCCAGGCCTCGCGGTTGCGCTGCACCTGCTTGGCCACGTCGCGCAGCGCGTCGGCCGCACCCTTGCGGTCGAACTTGTTGATGGCCACGAACTCGGCGAAGTCGAGCATGTCGATCTTCTCGAGCTGGCTGGCGGCCCCGAATTCGGGCGTCATCACGTACATCGGCACGTTCACCAGCGGCACGATGGCCGCGTCGCCCTGGCCGATGCCGGAAGTCTCGACGACGATGAGGTCGAAGCCTGCGGCCTTGCAGGCGGCCAGCACGTCGGGCAAGGCCTGGCTGATCTCGCTGCCGAAGTCGCGCGTGGCGAGGCTGCGCATGAAGACGCGCGCACCGGAGTCGGCGGCGGCACCGCCGCCGGCGGCCTTGGGCCACGGCGAGATCGCGTTCATGCGGATGCGGTCGCCCAGCAGCGCGCCACCGCTCTTGCGGCGCGAGGGGTCGATGCTGATGAGGGCGATGCGCAACGCGTCGTCCTGGTCCAGCCGAAGGCGGCGGATCAGCTCGTCGGTGAGGCTCGACTTGCCGGCGCCGCCGGTGCCGGTGATGCCAAGCACCGGGATGCGCGCCTGGGCCGCCTGGGCGTGCAGCGCGGTGCGCAGAGCGGGCTCGGCGCGGCCGTTCTCGAGCGCGGTGATGGCCTGGGCGAGTGCGCGCCAGGCGGCGTCCGTGTGGCCCTGCAGCGCGGCCGCGTCCTTCGGCGCGTGGGCCGAGAGGTCGGTGTCGCAGCGCATCACCATCTCGCCGATCATCCCCTGCAGGCCCATGCGCTGGCCATCTTCGGGGCTGTAGATGCGGGTGACGCCGTAGGCCTGGAGCGCGCGGATTTCGGCGGGCACGATCACGCCGCCGCCGCCGCCGAAGACCTGGATGTGGGCCCCGCCTCGCGCGCGCAGCAGGTCGACCATGTACTGGAAGTACTCGACGTGGCCGCCCTGGTAGCTGCTGACCGCGATGCCCTGCACGTCCTCCTGCAGCGCGGCGGTTACCACTTCGTCCACCGACCGGTTGTGGCCGAGGTGGATCACCTCCGCCCCCATGCCCTGCAGGATGCGGCGCATGATGTTGATGGCCGCGTCGTGGCCGTCGAACAGGCTCGCGGCGGTGACGAAGCGCACCTTGTGCGTCGGGCGGTACTCGGCAAGGGCCTTGAAGTCGGCGGCGAGGTCGGTCATGGCGGGCGTGGGGTCCGGTGGAGCGGCGTGTGCGCAGCAGGTGATCCGATGATGCCACCGCAGCCTTTCACGGGACAGACGGCCCGACACCGGCTCGAGCGCCGCCGCCGGGGCGGGGCGTCGCGTCGCATCGCGGTGGCCGCTCGCGCTGCGGCTACCATCCCGTCCCACGCGACCGCGTTGGAGAGCCCCGACTTGTTTCTTGCGATCGACATCGGCAACACGCGCCTGAAGTGGGCCCTCTTCGATGCCCCGCAACCGGGGGGGGCGCCGCGCGAGCAGGGCGTGGTGTTCCTCGAGCACATTGACGAGCTCGCCGATTCCGCCTGGAAGC
>JBDKFA010000098.1:0-3821 GCA_039798945.1 Pseudomonadota bacterium | reverse complement strand
AGACACGCCGAAAAGCGCGCCCAGCAGCGTTGCATCAGCCAGGCATCCTTGCCGCTGGTGCTGGCTTATGGGCAACGAGAATTTGACGGACACGGGGGCATCCGCTACCTGATGACCTCCGACTCCATCGCCTCCCTGCGGCAGGCTGTGGGGCAGACCCCGCGCGTCGATGCCCTGGCTGGCGTGTATGCCGTCGTCAGTGTCGAAGACAGTACGGTCATCACCGTCGGGCATCGCTTCGGTTGATGGCAGGAGTTCCGCACATGATTCGAACCGAATCGCCTGCATCTCTTGCGTTTCGGCGGCTGCTGGACCTGGCCCGAAATGGCGTGTTTGGCGAGCCTTGGTTGTTTGCCATGGCTTGGCTGGCGGCGGGCCGGATGGCAGTCGCTCGCAACATGCCTGTGGATGACCTGGCCGATGTCGATACCTGGGCGGTTCTGGTCGACGCCGGCTTTCCGGCGGAAGCTGCCGACCAAGCGGTTCCACAACGGACCTCCACATCCGTTGCGGACATGGGGCGTCGCGCCTTGGCGACGAGCATCGTTGCAGAGCTGCATCGCGAACTCGGAGACCTGCGCTGGGACGTTCTGCCCGTCCTGCTCAACGCAGGCTCACGCCACCAGGCGGAAGGGATGGTCGTTCCGGCGCTGACGGCGTTGCTGTTCGACCTGCTCGGTGAGCCCGACGGTGGTGAACTCTGGATTCCCTTCGACCTCCGTGGCCAGCTGACTGTTGAAGCTTTGCGCCGCGGCTGGCGCGTCCAGGCCGCTTCACCCCTCCCGGCCTGGTCGCTGCCTGCGCAGCTGCTGCTGACCATCGAATCAGGCCATCCCGAACATCCCCAGGTCCGCCGCGACGTGGAGCGAGACGGGATGGGGCGCCCCATCGGCCGTGCTGACTACACCTTGGTCGTGCCACCGCTGGGTGTCCAGGTGAAAGACAGCAGCATGGCCATGTGGGACACCGCTGGAGGAAAAGGCGTCGAGCAGTTCGCCCGCAGCGAGTCCTGGGCGATCCACGAGTTCGTGAACCGGACCCACAAGCGGGCCGTGTTCGTCTCCGGGCAAGGCGTGCTCTTCGCCAAGGGGCAGGAGCAGCGTCTGCGCGAGTACCTTCTGCACCGCGGTGGCGAACGCAATGAAGTCGAGGCCGTCATCGCCTTGCCGCCTGGTGTGTTCGGTGCGACGGCCATTGCCGGCGCCTTGCTTGTCGTCAACCCAGGCAGGGATGCCAAGGGCGTCTACCTGGCCGACCTCGGCAGCGGCCGGAGGTCTTTGCACGAGGCGGGGGACATCGTCGCCGCGGGGCAGGACATCGCGCTGGGCAAGGTGCCGACCGACAAGGCGCGCTCCGTCCCTCGCGACGAGATTGCGGCCAATGAATACAGCCTGGCACCGTCCCGATACCTGCGCCATGTGGCGGACCTTGGAGCCCATGCCGTCGCCCTGGGCGAGATCTGCACCGTGCTGCGGCCCCTGGCCACCGCCAAGGATCCGAGCCCTTTCGAAATGGCAGAAGTCGGTCAGCAGGATCTGAACCTGTGGACCGCCATTCACCACGCGCTGGAAAAGACAAGCTACCTGAGAGCGGCCCCGAAGGCGGGAACCCTGGTTCAGCCTGGCGACATCGTGTTCTCCATCAAGGGCGCCGTCGGCAAGGCGGCGCTGATGGGGCCGGCTGCGCAGGCGCGGCCCACCGTGGTCTCCCAAAGCTGTCTGGCCTTGCGGCCGCGGACGGATCGGGTCCTGCCGCAGTACCTGCTCATGTACCTGCGCTCGCCCCACGGACAAGCCCAGCTGGAAGGCTTGCAGGTCGGTGCGGGGGTGCAGCACATCAGTCCGAGCACCTTGCTGGCCATGCAGGTGCCCGTTCCTCCGCTCGAAGAGCAACGTGCGGCATGCGCGGACTACGACAGGCTTTGCGAGCTTGAAGACCAGGTGGCGCGACTCCAAGGCGAAATCGCCGACCTGACCCGTCGGCGCTGGCCCGTGGACGGCGTCGTCGCGGAACCTGACCGGTTGGCGTTCCCCGACCACCACCGCCTTGATTGAACGAACGAACAAGACCGGATTTTCCAAATGCCCTTGACCCTGCCCCAGCTGGAGCGCCACCTCTTCAAAGCCGCCGACATCCTGCGCGGCAAGATGGACGCCTCCGAATTCAAGGAATACATCTTCGGGATGCTGTTCCTCAAGCGCTGCTCCGACGTGTTCGAGCAGCGCCGTGCCGAAGTGATCACGCTGGAACTCGGTGCCGGCAAGACCCAAGCCGACGCGGAAGCCTCGGCCGAGAACAAGCGCTGGTACAAGAAGGATGGCTACTTCTGGGTGCCCAAGGAGTCGCGCTACAGCTACCTGGTTGACAACTCGCGCCAGGCCAACGTCGGCAACCTGCTGAGCAAGGCGCTGGCGGGCATCGAAGGCGAGAACGTCAGCCTGTACGACGTGCTCGAGCACATCGACTTCACCCGCAAGATCGGCCAGAGCAAGATCCCCGACATCAAGCTGCAGCAGCTCATCACCCACTTCAGCCTGCACCGCCTGCGCAACGAGGACTTCGAGTTCCCCGACCTGCTGGGCGCGGCCTATGAATACCTGATCGGCGAGTTCGCCGACTCGGCGGGCAAGAAGGGCGGCGAGTTCTACACGCCGCGCTCGGTGGTGCGGATGATGGTGCGGCTGCTCAAGCCTGAGCTGAAGCACGACATCTACGACCCCTGCTGCGGCTCGGGCGGCATGCTGATCGCCGCCAAGGAGTACATCGACGAGCACGGCGAAGACGGGCGCAAGGCCAACCTCTTCGGGCAGGAGTTCAACGGCACGGTGTGGTCCATCGCCAAGATGAACATGCTGCTGCACGGCATCAGCACCGCCAACCTGCAGAACGAGGACACCCTGGCCGAGCCGCAGCACGTCGAGGGCGGCGAGCTGATGCACTTCGACCGCGTGCTCACCAACCCGCCGTTCTCCATCGCCTGGGGCAACACCGAGAAGGATGCCGACGGCAAGCCCGCCTGGCGCCCCAAGTTCCCGGAGCGCTTTCCGTATGAAGTGCCGCTGGGGGCCAAGAAGGCCGATCTGATGTTCCTGCAGCACATGGTGCATGTGACGCGCGACGGCGGCATGATCGCCACCGTGATGCCGCACGGCGTGCTGTTCCGCGGCGGCGATGAACGCGACATCCGTGCCGCGCTGATCGAGGAAGACCTGCTGGAGGCCGTCATCGGCGTGGCGCCCAATCTGTTCTACGGCACCGGCATTCCGGCCTGCGTGCTGGTGTTGCGCCAGCAGGTCAGCCACGGCGCCCAGCGCGTGAGCGGCAAGCCGGCCGAGCGCCAGGGCAAGGTGCTGTTCATCAACGCCGACCGCGAGTTCTTCGAGGGCCGTGCGCAGAATTACCTGCTGCCCGAGCACATCGAGAAGATCGTCACCACCTTCGACGCGTTCCGCGCCATTGACGGTTTCTCGGCCATCGTGGACAAGGCCACGCTGAAAGACAACGGCTACAACCTCAACATCCGCCGCTACGCCGACAACGCCCCGCCACCTGAGCCGCACGACGTGCGCGCCCACCTGGTGGGCGGCATCCCGAAGGCCGAGGTGGCCGCCAAGGCCCCGCTGTTCAGCGCCCACGGCTTGAACCCGCTGGACCTGCTGGTCGAGCGTGACGCCCAGTATTTCGACTTCGCGCCCGCGCTGACGGCACGGCCCGCGCTGAAAACCGCCATCGAAGGCAACGCCGGCCTGGTGGCCAAGGAGGCGGCCATCCGCGCCGCCTTCGAGCAATGGTGGCAAGACCACTGCGCGCGCATCACGGCG
>JBDKFA010000097.1:0-15712 GCA_039798945.1 Pseudomonadota bacterium | reverse complement strand
GGTGGGTGGTGGCGCAGCGCACCCAAGGGCCCTCGGGCCTGGGCTATGTGCTGCACAACCGGCTGCTGGTGTCGCGTCAGTTCCCCGAGGCCTACCAGGCCCTGCGGGTGCAGCACATCGCCTCCAGCTACCGGCGCCTGCTGGATGGGCTGGAGGAAGCGGCACGCCCGCTGGCTGCCGGCGGTGCCCCGCGCATTGCGCTGCTCACCCCAGGCCCTTACAGCGAAACCTGGTTCGAGCAGGCCTACCTCGCGCGCTACCTCGGCCTGAGCCTGGTAGAGGGGGGCGACCTCACCGTGCGCGGCGAGCAGCTCTTCCTGAAGACGATCCACGGCCTGGAGCGCGTGCACGGGCTGCTGCGCCGCGTCGACGACGACTGGTGCGACCCGCTCGAGCTGCGGCCCGACTCCGCACTCGGCGTGCCGGGGCTGCTGCAGGCGGTGCGTGCGGGCCAGGTGGTGATGGCCAATGCGCTGGGCAGCGCGTGCCTCGAATCGCCGGCCGTGCACGGCTTCCTGCCGGCGATCGCCCAGCGCCTGCTCGGCCAGCCGCTGCAGTTGCCCTCGCTGCCGAGCTGGTGGTGCGGCGAGCCCGCGGCCTGGGCCGACGTGCGCAACAACCTGGCCGGCAAGCTGCTGCGCAGCACCTTTCCCAACGCGGGCCGCACCTCGCAGGTGGTCGATCCGGCCCAGGCCGTGCCGGAACGCGACCCCGAGGCCTGGACGGTGCAGGGCCGGCTCGCCTTCGGCCGTGCCCCGATCTGGCGCGACGGCACCGCGACGGTGCGCCCTGCGTTGGTGCGTGTGTACGCGATTGCCGGCCCGGACGGGCAGTGGGCGTTGCTGCCCGGCGGGATGACCCGCGTGGCCCGGGGCGGGGAGGGCAGCGTGTCGATGCAGCGCGGCGGCACGAGCCTGGACACGTGGGTCCTCACCGATGGCGCGGTGGACCTCTACACGATGTTGCCCGGCCGCCTCTCGACGGCCGAGGTGCGCGCGCGCCGCGGCACGGTCAGCAGCCGGACGGGCGAGAACCTCTTCTGGCTCGGCCGCTACACCGAGCGCACCGAGCAGCAGGTGCGACTCGCCCAGCTGCTGCTGCCGCTGAGCGGGGCGGACGGGCCGGCTCAGCCCGCCGCGCTGCGGGCGTTGTCGGCGTTGGCGGTGCGCATCGGCCTCGTGCCGGCGGGGGTGCCCACGCTCGTCCAGGCGCCACGGGTGTTCGAACGCGCGCTCGCGGCGGCGCTCGCCGACGAGTCGGGGGCCTGGAGCGTGGCCTTCAACCTCGGCGCGCTCGAGCGCGCCTCGCAAGGGGTGCGCGAGCGACTGTCGCCCTCGCATGCCGGGCTGATCCGCAGCATGCGCGAGGGCCTGCGGCTCGCGCTGCAGGGGCCCCCGGGCGCGCTGCCCGGCACGGCCCAGATGCTGGCCGCCCTCGAGCCGCTGGCCCTGCAGGTGACGGCGCTGACGGGCCAGCAGTCCGACCGCATGACGCGCGACGCGGGTTGGCGGCTGCTCACCATCGGCCGTCTGCTCGAACGCCTGACAGGCATGGCCCAGGCGCTGCAGGCCTTCCTCGACCACGAGGCACTCGGCCATGCCGAGGGGCTCGAGCCGCTGCTCGAGGTCTTCGACAGCACCATCACCTTTCGCGGCCGGTACCAGCGCCGGGCTGACCTGCTGGCGGTGGTGGACCTGCTGGTGCTCGACGACACGAACCCGCGGGCGCTGGCCGGTGCCGTGCGGCGCCTGCGCACCGAGGTGCCGAAGCTGCCGGCTGCGGCCGAGCCGCTGCTGGCGGGCTGGCCGGCCTCTGGCATGGGGCTCGAGCTCGAGGCGCTGGCCGACCTGGACCAACCGGCGATGGCCGCGGTGCTGCGCACGCTGGCCGCGGCCTGGGAGGGCCGCGCGCTGGCGCTGGGCGAAGCCATCGGCCACCGTTACTTCGCGCTCGCCGACGGCGCCGAGCAGGTGCAGCAGGCTTGAGGGCCTGGTCTGCCTGAACCCGTTGCCATGACGCAGCCCGCCACCCTCCTCGCCATCTCGCCCGAAGGCCTGGCTGCTACCGGTACACGCACCGGCACCGCAGCGGGCGCGGGCGCCACGTCGGCCGCCGCGTCTGTCCAGCTCGACATCGTGCACGAGACCCGCTACGACTACGCGGCACCGGTTTCGCTCGCCCACCACCTCGCCCACCTGCAGCCACTCGCCGATACGGGGCAGGGCCTGCTCGCCCACACGCTGGAGGTCGACCCGCTGCCTGCGCACTGCCGCGCCGGCACCGACGCTTTCGGCAACGCCACCGTGCACCTGCTGCTCACGCAGCCGCACCGCACGCTCGCCGTGCGCGCGACGAGCCGTGTCGAGGTGCGCGCCCGCTTCGCGGGCCTGCGGCCCGAGGCCGGCGAGCCCTGGGAAGCGGTGGCGGCGCGCCTGCGCTACGTGGCGCGCGCGCCCTTCGAGCCGGCGCTGGAATTCGTGCAGCCCTCGCCCTACGTCCCGCGGCTGGAGGCGCTGCTCGCCTGGGCCCGGCCGAGTTTTCCGGCGGGCTGTCCGGTGGCCGCCGGGGCGCTCGCGCTGATGCACCGGCTGCACGCCGAGTTCCGCTACGAGTCGCGCAGCACGCAGGTGGACACGCCGTTGGCCCAGGCCTTCGCGCAGCGCCGCGGCGTGTGCCAGGACTTCGCCCATGTGCTGGCCGGCGCCTTGCGCATGCTCGGGCTGCCGGCGCGCTACGTCAGCGGCTACCTGCGCACGCACCCAGCCGGTGGCGTTGCGCTGGTGGGGGCCGATGCCTCGCACGCGTGGGTGCAGGTGTGGGCGCCCGGCACGCCGGGTGTGCCGCCAGACGGCTGGCTCGACCTCGACCCGACCAACGACACCGTGCCCGCCACCGACCACGTCCGCGTGGCGGTCGGGCGCGACTATGGCGACGTCGCGCCGCTGCGCGGCGTCATCCGCGGCGGCGGCACGCACGTGCTGACCGTGGGCGTGACGACCCGGCCAGTGGGGCCACAGCCCTTGGGCGCCGGCCCCGAGCCACCCCCGGCCACCCCGGCGGCCCGGGAGTTGCTAGGCTGACCACAGGAGAGGTACCAGCATGCAGGACCCCTACGACGAGATGTACGGCGTGGCGCCCGCCCAGGGCCAGGGCTCGGGCGGTGGCGCACCCGGCTCGCCCCCCTTGCGCGCCCACTACCAGGCCTACGCGCGCTGGCTCGCGACGCAGCCCGAGGCGACGATGCGTGCCCGGCGCGACGAGGCGGAGGTGATCTTCCGCCGCGTCGGCATCACCTTCGCCGTCTACGGCGCCAAGGACGAGGACGGCGCCGGCACCGAACGCCTGATTCCCTTCGACCTCATCCCGCGCGTGATCCCGCGCCACGAGTGGAGCGAGATGGAGCAGGGCCTGCGCCAGCGCGTGACGGCGCTGAACCGCTTCATCGAGGACATCTACCACGGCCAGGAGATCCTGAAGGCCGGCGTCGTGCCGCGCGAGGTCATCCTCGGCAACGCCCAGTACCGCCCCGAGATGGCCGGCGTGCAGGTGCCCGGGGGCATCTACTCGCACATCAGCGGCATCGACATCGTGCGCGCCGGCCACGCCGACGGCAGCGGCACCTACTACGTGCTCGAGGACAACCTGCGCGTGCCCAGTGGCGTGAGCTACATGCTCGAGAACCGCAAGATGATGATGCGGCTCTTCCCCGAGCTCTTCGTCTCGCACCGCGTCGCGCCCGTGGCCCACTACCCGGACCTGCTGCTCGAGACGCTGCGCGCGGTGGCCCCCGCAGCCGTGAACGAGCCCACGGTGGTCGTGCTCACCCCCGGCATGTACAACAGCGCCTACTTCGAGCACGCCTTCCTCGCTCAGCAGATGGGCGTGGAACTCGTCGAGGGACAGGACCTGTACGTGGACGAGGGCTTCGTGTACATGCGCACCACGCAGGGCCCGAGGCGCGTGGACGTGATCTACCGGCGCGTGGACGACGACTTCCTCGACCCCGCCGCCTTCCGGCGCGACTCCACGCTCGGGTGCGCCGGGCTGCTGGACGCCTACCGGCGCGGCAACGTCACGCTCGCCAACGCGATCGGCACCGGCATCGCCGACGACAAGAGCATCTACCCCTACGTGCCGAAGATGGTCGAGTTCTACCTCGGCGAGCGGCCGATCCTGAACAACGTGCCCACCTTCCTGTGCCGCGAGCCCGATGACCTGCGCCAGGTGCTCGCGCGCCTGCCCGAGCTCGTCGTCAAGGAGGTGCATGGCGCGGGCGGCTACGGCATGCTCGTGGGCCCGGCGGCCACGCGCGCGGAGATCGAGGCCTTCCGCGAGCGCCTGCTCGCGAACCCGTCCAACTACATCGCACAGCCCACGTTGAGCCTGTCCACCTGCCCGACCTATGTGGAAGCCGGCATCGCGCCGCGCCACATCGACCTGCGGCCGTACGTGCTCTCCTCGGGCAAGGGCGTGCAGACGGTGCCCGGGGGCCTGACGCGCGTGGCGCTGAAGGCGGGCTCGCTCGTCGTCAACTCCTCGCAGGGCGGGGGCACGAAGGACACCTGGGTGCTGGAGGGCTGAAGCGATGCTGTCGAGAACCGCCGACCACCTCTTCTGGATGTCGCGCTACATGGAGCGCGCGGAGAACACCGCGCGCATGCTGGACGTCAACTACCAGACCTCGCTGCTGCCGCAGTCGGCCGACGCCGCCGAGCGCGGCTGGCGCGGCGTGCTCAGCATCTCCGAGCTCACGGGCCTGTACGCCGAGCGCCACCCGACGGTGGAAGCCCGCGGCGTGCTCGACTTCATGGTGCGCGACGAGGGCAACCTCTCGAGCATCTGGAACTGCCTGCGTGCGGCGCGCGAGAACGCGCGCGCGGTGCGCGGCACCCTCACCACCGAGGTGTGGGAGACGCAGAACCAGACCTGGCTCGAGTTCAACCGCATGCTGCGCGCAGGCGAGCTCGAGCGCGACCCCGGCGCGCTTTTCGAGTGGGTGAAGTACCGCTCGCACCTGAGCCGCGGCGTCACGGTGGGCACGATGCTGATGGACGAGGCGCTGCACTTCATCCGCATCGGCACCTTCCTCGAGCGCGCCGACAACACCGCTCGGCTGCTGGACGTGAAATACCACGCGCTGATGGCCGGCGAACACCCGGCCGCGCCGCCCGGGGCCCCTGCGCCCGTTGCACGCGAGGCGCAGGAGGTGGACTTCTACCACTGGAGCGCGATCCTGCGCTCGGTCTCCGGCTTCGAGATCTACCGCAAGGTCTACCGCAACGTGATCCGCCCCGAGCGCGTGGCCGAGTTGCTCATCCTGCGCCCGGACATGCCGCGCTCGCTGGCCGCCTCGATGAACGAGGTGGTGGCGAACCTGCAGCTCGTGGCCAACGCGCGCAGCGACGAGACGCTGCGCCGAGCCGGGCGGCTCAAGGCCGATCTGCAGTACGGCCGCATCGACGAGATCCTGGCCACCGGGTTGCACGCCTACCTCACGCAGTTCCTCGACCGGGTCAACGACCTCGGCGTGGGCATCGGGCGCGACTTCCTGGTGCCCGTGGCAGCGTGAGCAGGCTGGGGAGAGGTGCCGCTCGACGCGTCCCGGGTGTGGCCCTCCGCAGGCCCTCGGCAGGGTCTCGCCCCGCGTCACCTCAGCCTCAGCGCGCGGCCGTCCGCTCTCTCGCCTGCTCCTGCGTCAGCTCCTGCGCGAGGTCGATGACCGCCATCGCGTAGTAGGCCGACCAGTTGTAGCGCGTCACCACGTAGAAGTTCGAGGTGCCCGCCACGTAGCTTGGCGCAGCCTCGCCGTTTTGCAGCTCCACCAGGGCGAGCGGCCCGTCGTGGGCCAAGGCCTCGGCGGGCAGCTCGGCCCCGCGCGCGACGACCTGCGCGGGCGTGAACGTGGGCACGATGTCCGGTGCCAGCAGTTCGGCGCGCGCGCGCGTGTCCACCGGCACCGCCACGCCGAAGTGCGTGGGCATGTCGCGGCGCCAGCCGAAGGCAGCCAGGTAATGCGCCACGCTGCCGATCGCGTCGGCGGCGTTGCCGTGCAGGTCGATGTGTCCGTCCTCGTCGAAGTCCACCGCCCAGCGCCCGATGCTCGAGGGCATGAACTGCGGCAGGCCCATCGCGCCGGCGTACGAGCCGCGCCAGTGCGAAGCCGGCACACCCTCGCGCACGGCGAGGGCAAGCAGCTCCTCCAGCTCCTCGCGGAAGAAGGCGCTGCGGTCGCTGCGCCCGCTCGGGAAGTCGAAGGCGAGCGTGGCCAGTGCGTCGAGCACGCGAAACGTGCCCATGTGCCGGCCGTAGAAGGTCTCCACGCCGATGACGGCCACCACGATCTCGGCAGGTACCCCCCAGCGCGACTGGGCCTGCTCGAGCCAGCGCGTGTGCGCGCGCCAGAATCGCAGGCCCGCGTCGATGCGAGCGCGGTCGATGAAGCGCGCGCGGTATGCGGCCCAGTTCTTGGCCGTGCCGGGCGGCGGGGGCATGATCAGGCGTTGCACCGCGGGCAGCTGGCGGGCCTCGGCGAGCTGGGCCCCCACCCAGGCCGGATCCAGGCCGCGGCGCTCGGCGGCCTCACGCGCAAAGGTGCGTACATCGGCCCGGGCGCCATAGGCGGGCCCGGGCGTGCCCGGCTGCGCGCGCGGGCGTGAGTGGTTCGACCCGCTCGCCTCCGCGGCCGGGCGCGCCGCACGGGAAGGAGCCGAGGCCTTGTTCCTCTGCGCCGGCGCGGTGCGTGACGGCGACGCCTGAGCGGACACCTGCACCACCGGTGCCGCCACCTGCGCTGCCGGGGCGTCCGGCAGGCTGGCCACCGAGGCGGCCAGCGTCGCCGCGCCGCGAAGAGCGGCCTTCCACCTCAGGCCCATGCCGTGTCCTCGCTCATGCCCGTGAACCTCCCGCTTCCCGCACGGCCTGCTGGAAGGCCTGCCACCACTGCCGTGGGGGTCGGCCCGGCGTCGCGGCACCGCCGCCCGTGGCGGGTGCGTAGCGTATTCTCTCCAGCGCCTCGAGCGCCTGCCCAAGGGCCTCGCCGCGCGGGCCGAGCGTGGAGCGGACCTTGTGCGCCCGCGTTCGCGGCGGGTCGCTCGCCGCCACCGTCACGCCGAGCCGCCCGAGCTGCACCGCCACCCGCTGCTGCAGCCGGTGCCAGGGGTCGGCGCGGCGCCGCCCCAGTGCCGCCGCCCCGGCACCGGCCAACCCCACCGCGACCACCACCGCCCCGAGCATGCGCAGCAGGTCCTCCCCGCTCGGGGTGGAAACGCCGAGGGTGCGCAGCAGCTCGAACTGGCGCCCGCGCGAATAGTTCAGCACGTACTGGTTCCAGCGGTTCTCCCAGGCCTCGGTGAACTGGCGCAGGCGTGCGAGCACGCCGGGGCTGAGCTGGTCGAGCGTGCTGGCCACGAGCCCTCGCGGCGGCGTCAGCTGGCGGCTGCGGCCGATGCGATCGGGTGCCGCGGCGGCCGTCGGGTCCACGCGTACCCAGCCACGCGCATCGTCCCAGTACTCGGCCCAGGCGTGCGCGTGGCTGCGGCGCACCGTCCACCAGCCATCCACGGGGGTCGGGTCGGCACCCTGGTAGCCGGTCACGATGCGCGCCGGCACATCCAGCGCGCGCAGCATCACCACGAAGGCAGCGGAGAAGTGCTCGCAGAAGCCCTCGCGCCGGTCGAACCAGAACTCGTCCACCGCGTGGCGACCGTAGGTGCCGGGCTCGAGGGTGTAGCGAAAGCCCTGCGTGCGCAGGTGCTGCATCAGCGCGTCCACGAGTTCGCCTGCGTCGGCCGTGGCGAAGCGCGGCTCGCGTCGCAAGGCCGCGGCCCACTCGAGCGCGCGCGGGTTGTACCCCGGCGGCAGCGCCACGTGCTCGCGCAGCGCGAGCGCGCTGCCGCGCCAGCCGTGGCGGTACTCGGGCCAGGCGCGGGCCGTGAAGCGCACACGCTCGGTCAGAGGCCAGCCGGTGGTCCAGACCAGGTCGGCCTGCCTGTCGAGGGGTCGACCTTCCAGGCCCGGCGCGTCGCCGGGCGTGCCGACGGTCATCTCCAGCAGCGGCAGCACCGCGAGTGCGCTGGGCTCGAGCGTGACCTCGTAGTCCACGGCCGGCCCGGCCTGCCGCACCACCGGGGTTCCAGGGCCGAAGAGGCTCGAGCTGCGTGGCGAGCGTGTCCACTCGCGCCCGTCGAAGGCCGTCAGCACCGGCCCGCGGAAGTAGAGCGCGCCCGGCGACGGCGCCTCGCCGCGAAAGCGCACCCGCATCGCCACCGAGTCGTCCTGCGCGATCTGGGCCATTTCGCCCAGCCGCAGCGTGCCCGAGAGCCCCGTACGGCCCGATGCGTCCTGCGGCAGCCCCCACAGCGGGCCGATGCGCGGGAAGAAGAGAAAGAGCACCACCATCGCCGGGGCAGCCAGCAGTGCCGCGCGCCCGGCCACCCCGGCGGCACGGCGCAGCGGCGGCCTCGGCCCGGGCAGTTGCGCGAGCGCGAGCGCGGTCATCAGGCCCCAGGTGGCGAGCAAGGCGCCGGCCGCCACCGCGATCGACTGCGCATACAGGAACTGCGTGAGCACGAGGAAGAAGCCCAGCAGCAGCGTCACCATCGCATCGCGCCTTGCGCGCAGCTCGAGCGTCTTCAGCGCCATCAGCACCACGAGCATCGTCACCCCCGGCTCGCGGCCGAGCAGCGAGCCTTCGCTCCACCACGTAAGCCCGGCAGCAAGCACCAGCACGCCCACCACCGGCAGCCGACCGGGCAGCGGCGCGCCCGCAAGCACCAGCCCGGCACGCCACGCCACGAGCCCGATGGCCAGCGCCACGCACCACCAGGGCCGGTGAGGCAGGTGCGGCAGCAGCACGAGCCCGATCACCCCCAGCAGGAAGAGCGTGTCGCGCGCATCGCGCGGCAGCTGCTGCGTGGCCAGCCGGCGCAGCAGCCCCGGCCGGCCGGCAGAGACGAGCCCGGAGGAGGGCATCATCGCCACAGCGCCAGTGCCCCGAGCAGTTCCCGACGGTGGGCGTCCCCGAGGCCCGGCGCCCATTCCTGCCCAGGCAGGCGCAGGCCCACCGGCACGCCCAGGCGTTCGGCCAGGTCCACCCAGGCGGCCAGCCGCGACAGCCGCTGCTCCACCGACAGGCCGGGTGCGGCACTGGCCTGCCACTCGAGCCAGCCCTGGCGGCTCGCCGCCGTGCTCGTCTCGCGGCTGACCAGTTCGCCGCTGCGCGCGGCTTTCTTCCACAGCACCTGGCGCAAGGTGTCGCCGCGGCGCCAGGCCCGCACGCCTTCGAACTCGGTTCCGCCACCTGCGCGCGCCGCCGTGTGCTCAGCGTCGCCGTCACCAGCGGCGGGCAGCGCGGGGGCGGGTACCTCCAGTGCGGGCCACGCCAGCAGCGTGGCGGCCGGCCGCCACACCGTCCAGGCGCGAAAGAGGCCGAAGGGAAAGCGTGTGTCGACGACGATCGGCGGCACCGGGTGCAGCCCGCGCGTGGCGGGCACCAGGCGCAGCCGCGCGGCGGCCTCGCCGAGCGCGGGCACCTCGCACCACACGCGGGCCTCGTCGCCCTGCATGCCGTGGAAATGCAGCCCCACGCTGTCGCGCACGCCGCGCGCGTTGGCCAGCACCACCTCCACCGAGGCCGGCTCGCCCGCGTGCACGGTGCTCACCGCGCGCAGGTGCAGCGTCAGCCCGAGCAGCGTGCGGTGCGTGAGGTGGATCGACACCAGCGCACACCCTGCGAGCAGGAAGGTCAGCCCGTAGCCCAGGCTCAGCTGGTAGTTGATCGAGGCCACCAGCATCACGAGCAGCATCGCCGCGAAGGCCCAGCCGCTGGCCGTGGGCAGGATGTAGAGGTTGCGCTGCGTGAGGGTGCAGGTCTCCTGCGGCCGCACGCGGCCCACCGCCCACGCCGAGACGCGCTGTGCCAGCCCCATCGCCGCACCCGGGCTCAGGGCACCGCGACCGCCTCGACCATCGCGCGCACCTGCTCGCGCGGGCCGCGCCCGGAAGCCGCGATGGGCACCAGCCGGTGGCCCAGGGCCTGCGGCAGGATCGCCTGCACGTCGTCCGGGGCCACGTAGTCGCGCCGCGCCAGCAGCGCACGCGCCTTGGCCGCGCGCAGCACGCCAATGGCCGCGCGGGGCGACAGCCCCTCGACGAACCAGCGCCCCGAGCGCGTGGCCTCCACCAGTGCCTGCAGGTAGTCCAGCAGCGCCTCCGAGGCGTGCACGCGCTGCACCGCCTGCTGCACCGCGAGTACCTCGCCGGGCTGCATCACCGGCTGGAGCCCGGCGATGGCTTCGCGCCGGTCGCGCCCCGCGAGCAGTTCGCGCTCGGCGGCTCGGTCGGGGTAGCCGAGCGTGATGCACATCAGGAATCGGTCGAGCTGGCTCTCGGGCAGCGGGTAGGTGCCCAGCTGCTCGGTCGGGTTCTGGGTGGCGATGACGAAGAACGGGGAGGGCAGCGCACGCGTCTCGTTGTCCACCGAGACCTGGTGTTCCTCCATGGCCTCCAGCAGTGCGCTTTGCGTCTTCGGGCCGGCGCGGTTGATCTCGTCGGCCAGCAGCACCTGCGTGAACAGGGGCCCCGGGTGGAACACGAAACCCTCGCGGCCGCGGTCCCACACGCTGACGCCGGCGAGGTCCGAGGGCATCAGGTCGGCGGTGAACTGCACGCGCGAGAAGCGCAGGCCGAGCGAGACGGCGAGCGCGTGCGCGAGCGTGGTCTTGCCCACGCCCGGAACATCCTCGATCAACAGGTGGCCGCCTGCCATCAGGCAGGCCACGCCGTCTTCGATCTGCGTGCGCTTGCCGACGATAATGGAGGCGATCTGGTCGACCAGCGCAGCAAGCTGGCGTGGGGCCATCGGGTCCATGCCGGCACCTTACCCGAAAAGCCCTGTCCCTCCTGCGATGAATACCGCCCTTTACAGCCCCCAGGCGTGCCGATTGCACGACATGGCGCGCGGGCACCCCGAGTGCCCCGAGCGGCTGGATGCGATCCTCGACCACTTCCGCGCCACGGGGCTGGACGCGCTGGTCGAGTACCGCGACGCGCCGCTGGCGCAGCCCGAGCAGCTCGCCCGCGCCCACAGTGCCGCCTACGTCGCCGAGATGCTGGAGACGATGGCGCAGTGCGCTGCCGCGCAGCGCGCCCGGCCCGTGGACCCTGACACCACGGTCGCCCCCCACACGCGCGAGGCGGCCCTTCGCGCCGCCGGCGCGGCCGTGGCCGCCACCGACGCCGTGCTGGCCGGCGAAGTCCGCAACGCGTTCTGTGCCGTGCGCCCGCCGGGCCACCACGCCACGCGCGATGCCGCGATGGGGTTCTGCTTCTTCAACAACGTCGCGGTGGCGGCGCGCCACGCACTGGACGTGCACGGCCTGGAGCGCGTGGCCGTGATCGATTTCGACGTCCACCACGGCAATGGCACCGAGGACATCGTCGCTGGCGACGCGCGCATCCTGATGTGCAGCTTCTTCCAGCACCCGCTGTACCCGTACAGCGGCACCGAGCCCCTGGGGCCGAACACGGTGAACGTGCCGCTGGCGCCCTACACCCGAGGGCCCGCGGTGCGCGAGGCCATCGAGCGCGAGTGGCTGCCCGCGCTCGAGCGGCATCGTCCGCAGATGATCTTCGTCTCGGCCGGCTTCGATGCCCACCGCGAGGACGATCTGGGACAGATGGGCCTGGTGGAGGCCGACTACGCGTGGATCACGCGCCGGCTGCTCGAGGTGGCCGAACGCCATGCGCAGGGGCGGCTCGTTTCCTGCCTCGAAGGCGGCTACCACCTCGGCGCGCTGGCACGCAGCGCGGCGGCCCACCTGCGCGAACTCGCGGGCGTGGCGGCCTGAGGGGCCGGCCGCCGTCTCCTGGCCGCGCCTGCTTCGCCTCCCTTCACCCTCCTTCACCTTGCCTTTGCCGCGCATACACACCCATGGCCACTCGAGGTGACCTCGACTTGAACGCCATCACCGAGCGCCTGACCCAGCTCGCCGGCTCGCTGAGCTGGCCCGGGGCGCTGGCCGAGGCTGGCATCCTGCTGGCCTGCGCGCTCGGCGCGTGGCTCGTGCTGCGTCGGCTGCGCGGGGCCGAGGCACAGCCCGGGCTGCTCTTCGGCCGCAGCGTCTTCGACGGCGTGCTGTTCCCCACCGTGCTGCTGCTCATGGTGCTGGCGGCGCGCTGGGCGCTGCAGGCCTTCATGCCGGTGGGCCTGCTGCGGCTGGCCGGCCCGCTGCTGCTGAGCCTGCTCGTGATCCGCATCGGCGCGGGCGTGCTGCGCGCCGCGCTGCCCGGCTCGCGCGCGGTGAGGCTGACCGAGCGCACGCTGTCGTGGGTGGTGTGGGTGGGCCTCGTGCTGTGGGTCACGGGCGTGCTGCCGCTGCTGGCCGCCGCGCTCGAGCAGGTGACCTGGACCCTCGGGGGCTCGCCCGTGTCCCTGCTGGCCATTCTCAACGGTGCCCTCAGCGCCGCCACGGTGCTCGTCATCGCGCTGTGGGTGTCCACCGCCATCGAGGAACGGCTGTTGGCGGGCGTGGGCCCCGCGGGCGAGGCGCTGAGCCTGCGCAAGATCGCCGCCAACGCCACGCGCGCACTGCTGCTGTTCGTGGGGATGCTGCTGGCGCTGTCGGCCGCCGGCATCCCGCTCGGAGCGCTCGGGGTGCTGGGCGGGGCCATCGGCGTGGGCATCGGCTTCGGCCTGCAGAAGCTCGCCGCCAACTACGTCAGCGGCTTCGTCATCCTCGCCGAGCGCAGCCTGCGCATCGGCGACCTCGTCCGCGTCGACAGCTTCGAGGGCCGCATCACCGACATCCACACCCGCTACACCGTGATCCGCGCGCTCAACGGACGCGAGTCGATCGTGCCCAACGAGCTGCTGATCACTCAGCGCGTGGAGAACGCTTCGTTGGCCGACCCGCGCGTGATGCTGCAGACCACCGTGCAGGTGGCCTACGGCACCGACCTCGACACGCTGATGCCGGCGCTCGTGCAGGCGGTGCGCGAGGTGCCGCGCGTGGTGGCCGAGCCTTCGCCGTCGGTGCAGCTTTCGGCCTTCGCCGCAGACGGGCTGGAGCTGACCCTTCCGTTCTGGATCGCCGACCCCGAGAACGGCCAGGGCAACGTGAGAAGCGAGGTCAACCGCGCCATCCTGCGCACGCTCACCGAGCGCGGCGTGGAGATCCCGTTCCCGCAGCGGGTGATGCGCCAGGGCTGAACGCCGAGGGGCACGGGGCCCGGGGCCCGGCGTTTGGCCCGAACCGCCTCAGGCGGTAGCCACCGGAATCTTCCCGATGCGCGCCTGCCACTCCTTCGGGCCGGTCTGGTGCACGCTGGTGCCCGAGGCGTCCACCGCCACCGTCACGGGCATGTCGCGCACGTCGAACTCGTAGATGGCTTCCATGCCGAGGTCCTCGAAGCCGACCACGCGAGCCCCCTTGATCGCCTTGCTCACGAGGTAGGCCGCGCCGCCCACGGCCATCAGGTAGGCGCTGCGGTGCTTGCGGATGGCCTCGATGGCCGCCGGCCCGCGCTCGGCCTTGCCCACCATCGCGATCAGCCCGGTCTGGGCGAGCATCATCTCGGTGAACTTGTCCATGCGCGTGGCGGTGGTCGGGCCGGCGGGGCCTACGACTTCGTCGCGCACCGGGTCCACCGGGCCGACGTAGTAGATGACGCGGTTCGTGAAGTCCACGGGCAGCTTCTCGCCACGCGCGAGCATGTCCTGGATGCGCTTGTGCGCGGCGTCGCGCCCGGTGAGCATGCGGCCATTGAGCAGCAGCGTCTCGCCCGGCTTCCAGCTCGCCACCTCGGCGGGGGTGAGGGTGTCGAGGTTCACGCGCCGGCTCTTCTGCGCATCGGGCACCCAGTCCACCTTCGGCCACAGGTCCAGGCTCGGCGGCTCCATGTAGGCCGGGCCCGAGCCGTCGAGCACCACGTGCGCATGGCGCGTGGCCGCGCAGTTGGGGATCATCGCCACCGGCTTGCTCGCCGCGTGCGTGGGGAAGGTGGCGATCTTCACGTCCAGCACCGTGGTGAGGCCGCCGAGCCCCTGCGCGCCGATGCCCAGCGCGTTCACCTTCTCGTAGAGCTCGATGCGCAGCTCCTCGAGCTTGTTCGAGGGCCCGCGCGCGAGCAGCTCGAACATGTCGATGGGCTCCATCAGCACTTCCTTGGCCAGGAGCATCGCCTTCTCGGCCGTGCCGCCCACGCCGATGCCGAGCATGCCCGGCGGGCACCAGCCCGCGCCCATGGTGGGCACCGTCTCGAGCACCCAGTCGACGAGGCTGTCGCTGGGGTTCATCATCTTGAACTTGCTCTTGTTCTCGCTGCCGCCGCCCTTGGCGGCCACCGTCACCTCCACGGTGTTCCCGGGCACGAGGCTCACGTGCACGACGGCAGGGGTGTTGTCGCGCGTGTTCCTGCGCTCGAAGATCGGGTCGGCCAGCACCGAGGCGCGCAGCTTGTTGTCGGGGTTCAGGTAGCCGCGGCGCACGCCTTCGTTGACGGCGTCCTCGATCGAGCCGGCGAAGCCCTCGAAGCGCACGTCCATGCCGATCTTCAGGAACACGTTGACGATGCCCGTGTCCTGGCAGATCGGCCGGTGGCCCTCGGCGCACATGCGCGAGTTGGTGAGGATCTGCGCGATCGCGTCCTTCGCGGCGGCGCTTTGTTCGCGCTCGTAGGCGCGCGCGAGGTGGGCGATGTAGTCGGCCGGGTGGTAGTAGCTGATGTACTGCAGCGCAGCGGCGACGGACTCGACGAGGTCGGCTTGGCGGATGGTGGTAGGCATCGTGTGAAGCTCGTTCAGGACGTGGAGAGTGCAAAAGCGTGAAGGGCGACGTGCCCGTGCAGATGGGCGCCGCGGGCGCGGCAACCGCTACCGGAACCAGATCAACGTCATGACGACGAACAGCGGGATCAGGATCGCGCCGGACCACGCCATGTAGCCGAAGAAACTCGGCATGCGGATGCCGCGGTCCTCGGCGATGGCCTTGACCATGAAGTTCGGCGCGTTGCCGATGTAGGTGTTCGCACCCATGAAGACGGCGCCGGCCGAGATCGCCGCGAGTGTCGGGGCGAGCGTGGTCATCAGCATCTGGGGGTCGCCGCCGGCGAGGTTGAAGAACACCAGGTAGGTGGGGGCGTTGTCCAGGAACGAGCTGAGCGCGCCGGTGAACCAGAAGTAGGCCCACGGGATCGGCTGCCCGTCGGCACCCGTCACGGCCCGCGTGACGGCTGCGAAAGGCCCGGCCTCGCCCGCCTTGAGCATCGCGAGCACGGGCACCATCGTGATGAAGATGCCCACGAAGAGCTTGGCCACCTCCAGCATCGGCGCCCATCCAAACTGGTTGGATTCGCGCACCTGGCGCCTGGTGATCGCCAGCGACAGCAGCGTGACGCCGATGAGCGCGCCATCGCGTACCAGCTGCGGCAGGCCCACCTCGGTGCTGAAGACGTCGAACTCGACGCCCGGCTTCCACGCCCCGCTCATCAGCACCAGCCCCGCCACCGCCAGCAGCAGCAGGAAGTTCCAGCCGCCCTCGATGCCGAAGGTGTGGTCGTCGGGCGTGGGGTCGGCGCGCTGCACGCCTTCCTTGCGGTACCAGTAGGAGTCGATGGCGTAGAAGATGGCCAGCAGCGCCCCCACGAGGAAGAAGGTCTCGGGGAAGATCGTCTTGACCGTCCAGAAGAAGTCCACGCCCTTGAGGAAGCCCAGGAA
>JBDKFA010000096.1:0-2919 GCA_039798945.1 Pseudomonadota bacterium | reverse complement strand
CGAATTGGGCGTCAACGCTGTTGAAGGTGATCGGCTGGAACGTGCCGCCCTGTTCCAGAACGGCAGTTTTGCCGGAAGCCTCGCCCGAGTGATGAGCGACAACCAAGTTGGCCGACATCGTCAACCAAGGTGGCCGGTGGCTCCAGGCGTAGGGAGGGCGTAGCCCGACCGTAGGCTGGGGCCACCGGCGTGGCTCTCTTCTGGGGAGTAGGTGCTGGCCGCTGCGGGCCGGTAGGGTCGAGGTCTCTGCGACCAAACGGAGATCCGACCGTGCCGGGCAAACCCGTCACCGACCAGCAAATGAGAGTCTACATGACTGACCGTCTCCATTACAGCCAGCGTGTCGCTGCCGCCCGCGCGGGCTTCAGCGAGCGCACCGCCCGCCGGATCGAGGCTGATCCGCGCCTTCCTTCCCAACGCAAGGCTTCCCGGGGCCGCACCGTGCCCGACCCGCTCGTGGCGGTGTGGGAGGCGGTGCTCTTGCCGATCCTCAAGCGCGATCCTGGCGTTCAGGCCGTCACCTTGATGCGGCACCTGCAGCTGACCGATCCCGAGGCCTTCCCGGATGACCGCGTGCGCCGGACGCTCGAGCGGCGGGTCCGCGACTGGCGCACCCTGCATGGGCCCGAGCGTGAGGTGATCTTCCGCCAGACACCCGAGCCGGGGCGCATGGCGCTGTCCGACTTCACCGATGCGGGTGCCCTGGGCGTGATGATAGCAGGGCAGCCGCTCGTGCATCGCCTTTACCATTTTGTCCTGGCCTACAGTGGTTGGGAACATGTCGCCGTTGTCCTGGGCGGGGAGAGTTTCACCGCGCTGGCGGAGAACCTCCAGAACGCGCTCTGGACGCTCGGCGGCGTGCCGCATGAACACCGGACCGACAGCCTTTCGGCAGCTTACCGGAACCTCGATGCTGCGGCCGCGGCCGATGTCACCAAGCGATACGAGGCCTTCTGCGCCCATTACGGCATGCTCGCGAGCCGGAACAATCCCGGCGAGGCGCATGAGAACGGCTCGGTCGAGGCTCATAACAACCACCTCAAGGTGGCGCTCGACCAAGCCCTGATCCTGCGCGGCTCCCGGGACTTCGCCTCGCTCGCCGCCTGGCGCCGCTTCGTCGATGAGCTCGTCGCCCGCCGGAACCGGCGACGGGATGGGGCCCTGCGCATCGAGATGGCGGCGCTCAGCCCGTTGCCCGCCCGTCGCACGACCGACTTCACCGAGGTGGTTGCGCGGGTGACGAAGACCGGGGGCTTCCTCGTTCACAGCGTGTTCTACTCCGCGCCGTCGCAGCTGATCGGCCAGCGCCTGCGGGTCCATGTCTATGACGACAGGATCGAGGCCTTCCTCGGAGCCACCCATGTCGCCACCCACCCGCGGCGTCGCGGTCGTGATGACGGCGTGCGCGTCCATTGCGTCAACTACCACCATGTGATCCATGCCCTGCGCCGCAAGCCGCAGGCGCTGGCAGGCTCGGTCTATCGTGACGGCCTTTTCCCGCGCCCGGAGTATGCCGCGGCCTGGGCCGCTCTCTCCGCTGCCTTGCCCCGTCGCGACGCCTGCCGCCGCGTGGTTGACCTGCTCTGCCTTGCCCATGACGAAGACTGCGAGGCCGAACTGGCCCTCCTGATCGCCGACAGCCTCGGTCGGGGCGAGCTGCCCGAGGCCCGCGGGCTGAAGGCACGACTGGAGCCGCCACGGCGGGCCCTCCCGGGCGACACGCCCGTCGCCCTCACCGAACTGGCCAGCTTCGATGCCCTGCTGGAGGGCTGCGCATGACCGCCCCTGCCGATCCCCGCCCCGTAGACGTTCACGCGCTACCCGCCATGCTCAACGCGCTGCGCCTGCCCAGCTTCCAGCGCCATTGGCAGGTGCTGGCCGAACGCGCAGATGCAGAGGGTTGGCCCGCCTCGCGCTTCCTCGCCACCCTGGCCGAGCTCGAAATGGCCGAGCGCGACGCGCGCCGCATCCACCGCCACCTCCAGCAGTCCCAGCTGCCCGGTGGAAAGACCATGGCCACCCTCGACTTCAAGGCCCTGCCCGGGGTGACCAGGGCCCGGGTCGAGGCCCTGGCGACTGGGGATTGGGTCGAGACCGGCGCCAACCTCATCGCCATCGGCAACTCGGGCGCGGGCAAAACCCATGTCCTGTGCGCCATCGGCTACGCCCTTGTCGAGGCGGGCAGGCGGGTCCTCTACACCAGCACCACGGACATGGTGCAGAAGCTTCAGGCCGCGCGGCGCGACCTGGCGCTCGAGGCCGCCCTCGCCAAGCTCGACAAGTTCGACCTGATCATCCTCGACGACATCACCTACGCGCAGAAGGACCGTGCCGAGAGCTCCGTGCTCTTCGAACTGATCGCCCGGCGCTACGAAACCAGAAGCCTCGCCATCGCGGCCAACCAGCCGTTCAGCGCCTGGGACAAGGTCTTCCCCGATCAGGCCGTCACCGTCGCCGCGATCGACCGCCTCGTCCACCACGCCACCATCCTCGAGATGAACGGCGACAGCTATCGTCGGCGCACCGCAGCCGAACGACGATCAGCCAGGACTGACGCCGCAGCGACAACCTCCAGCGACAACCTCGAAGCCGATGACGCCGACAACATAAAGGAGGACACACCCACCTAACCGATCCGATCGCAGCGGCCAGAACCGGACATCTTGGTTGTCGGCAACGGACAAGGAGGTTGACGCTCTACAACCTGCAGAATGCACCTGAGTTTTCGTGACACTAAGAGATCCTCCCTGGTGAATGTCTTGTTATGAAGCGTCGAAAGGTGAACGTGATGCGCACATGTCACGTATTCGTATAAATACGTACTTGCTTCCTGAACAAGAGCAGAAAATCGGTCTAGGCCTCTGAAAATGTTATATATTGTTGTTGTGGTGAGTTGACTTGGCGTAATCAGATGAGAGT
>JBDKFA010000095.1:0-3166 GCA_039798945.1 Pseudomonadota bacterium | reverse complement strand
TCGGCCTTGAGCTGCTGCTCGGTGCGGCCGACCCAGGCGATCTCCGGGCTGGTGTAGATGACCCACGGGATGGTGAGGAAGTTCACGTGGCCATGCTGCCCCGCGATGCGTTCGGCCACCGCCACGCCCTCCTCCTCCGCCTTGTGCGCAAGCATCGGGCCCCGCACCACGTCGCCCACCGCCCACACGTTGGGCAGATTGGTCCGGCAGTCGTCGTCGACCACGATCGCACCACGCTCGTCGAGCTGCAGACCCACCGCCTGTGCATCCAGCCCGTTGGTGTTGGGCACGCGGCCGATGGAGACGATGAGCTTGTCGACCTCCAGCGTGTGCTCGGCGCCCTTGGCGTCGGTGTAGCCTACCTTCACACCCTCGCCAGCGACATCGACCGGGCCCACCTTCACACCCAGTTCGATCTTCAGGCCCTGCTTCAGGAAAGCCTTGTGAGCCTCCTTGGCGATCTGCTCATCCACCGCCCCCAGGAACGTGGGCAGGCCCTCGAGGATCGTGACCTCGGCGCCCAGGCGCCGCCACACTGAACCCATCTCCAGGCCGATGACGCCCGAGCCGATCAGGCCGAGCCGCTTGGGCACGTCGCCGATGCGCAGCGCCCCGTCGTTGGACAGCACCTTCTCCTCGTCGAAGGGCACGCCCGGCAGCGCCCGTGCGTTCGAACCGGTGGCCACCACCACGTGCTGACCCACCAGCGTCTCCTCACTCGCGCCGCTGACGCGCACCGTGTAGGCGCCGCCCTCGGCCTTCACGAAGGAGCCGCGACCGTGGAAGAAGGTCACCTTGTTCTTCTTGAACAGGTAGAGGATGCCGTCGTTGTTCTGCTTCACGACGGTGTCCTTGCGCGCCAGCATGCGCGCCACGTCCAGCGACAGCCCCTGCACCCCGATGCCATGGTCGGCAAAGTGATGGGCCGCATGCTCGTAGTGCTCGCTGGATTGCAGCAGTGCCTTGGAGGGGATGCAGCCCACGTTGGTGCAGGTGCCCCCGGGCGCGGGCCCGCCGGCGCTGTTCTTCCACTCGTCGATGCACGCCACCTTCAGGCCGAGCTGGGCGGCGCGAATGGCGGCGATGTAGCCACCAGGGCCGGCACCGATGACGATGACGTCGAAGTTCTTGCTCATGGCCAGCCCCTCAAATGTCGAAGAGCAGGCGTGCGGGATCCTCGAGCGCCTCCTTCATGGTGACCAGGCCCAGCACCGCCTCGCGCCCGTCGATGATGCGGTGGTCGTAGCTCATCGCCAGGTAGTTCATCGGGCGCACGACCACCTGGCCGTTCTCCACGACGGCCCGGTCCTTGGTGGCATGCACACCCAGGATCGCGCTTTGCGGCGGGTTGATGATCGGCGTGGACAGCATCGAGCCGAACACGCCGCCATTGCTGATGGAGAAGGTACCGCCGGACAGCTCGTCGATGGAGAGCTTGCCGTCACGGGCCTTGACGCCGAACTCGGCGATCTTCTTCTCGATGTCCGCGAAGGACATCTGGTCCGCATTGCGCAGGATCGGCACCACCAGGCCGCGCGGCGAGCCCACCGCGATGCCGATGTCGAAGTAGCCGTGGTACACGATGTCGTTGCCGTCCACGCTGGCGTTGAGCACCGGGTACTTCTTCAGCGCGGC
The DNA here is from genome assembly GCA_039798945.1 of Pseudomonadota bacterium. Taxonomy (GTDB): domain Bacteria; phylum Pseudomonadota; class Gammaproteobacteria; order Burkholderiales; family Burkholderiaceae_C; genus Rubrivivax. Next base: position 1,531 of record JBDKFA010000095.1, on the reverse strand, counting down.
GACGGCCGCCTTCACGAAGAAGCTCATGAAGCCCAGCTTCACCCCGTGTTCCTTCTCGAAGCGGTCCTGGAAACGCTTGCGCATCTCCATGACGGGGGCCATGTTGACCTCGTTGAAGGTCGTGAGAATGGCGTTCGTCGCCTGCGACTGCAGCAGCCGCTCGGCCACCCGCGCGCGCAACCGGGACATCGGCACTCGCTGCTCGGGGCGATCGCCCAGGTTGATCGACAGCGGCTTGGCCACCGAAGGTGCCGGTGCGACGGTCACCGCCTGGGCGGCAGCCGGTGCCGCTGCCACCGCGCCGAGGACGTCCCCCTTGGTGACGCGGCCGTCACGACCCGTGCCGGCCACCGAGCCTGCCGGCAACCCGTGATCAGCCATCAGCTTGGCCGCAGCAGGCATCGGCACACCCGCCTTCGTTCCCCCTGCGGCAGCCGGGGCAGCCGAGGCCGCAGCGGGGGCCGCCACAGCCGCTGCCGCGACGGCGCCAGTCGCCTTGCCATCGGTGTCGATGCGCGCGATCAACTGGTCGCTCACCACCGTTCCACCATCGGCCACCACGTGCTCGGCGAGCACGCCGCCCGCGGGAGCCGGTACCTCGAGCACCACCTTGTCGGTCTCGATCTCGATGAGGATCTCGTCGGCCGCGACCGCCTCCCCCGGCTTCTTCTTCCACTGCAGCAATGTGGCCTCCGCCACGGACTCGGACAGCTGCGGGACCTTCACTTCAACGATTGCCATGGTTCTTCTCGTGTATGCGTTCTATTCGTGTACGGCCGGCCCTAGGCAATATCGCCCGCAGGGCCATCCGCGAATGGGTCACTTGGTCAGCACGAAGCCCTTGAGCTTGCCGAAGGCCTGGTCGAGCAAGGCCTTCTGCTGCTCCTGGTGCAGGTGCGAGTAGCCCACGGCCGGTGAGGCCGAGGCGGGGCGGCCGGCGTAGCCGAGCTTCTGGCCCTCGAGCATGTTCTCGTGCACCAGGTGTTGCACGAAGAACCACGCGCCTTGGTTCTGGGGCTCGTCCTGGCACCACACCACCTCGGTGGCGTTCGGGAAGCGCTTCATCTCGGCGGAGAACGCCTTGTGCGGGAACGGGTACAGCTGCTCGACGCGCACGATCGCGACGTCCCAGGCCTTCTTCTCGTCGCGCCGGCGGATCAGGTCGTAGGCGACCTTGCCCGAGCACACGACGACGCGCTTGACCTTCTCGCCCACGACCTCATCGCGAGAGGGGCCGATCACGGTGCGGAATTCACCCTTGGTGAACTCCGACAGCGGCGAGGTCGCGTCCTTGTTGCGAAGCAGCGACTTGGGGGTGAAGATGATCAGCGGCTTCCTGAACTGGCGCACCATCTGGCGACGCAGCAGATGGAAGATCTGGCTTGCCGAGGTCGGCTGGCAGATCTGCATGTTGTTGTCGGCGGCCAGCTGCATGAAGCGCTCGACACGAGCCGAGCTGTGCTCCGGCCCCTGCCCCTCGTAGCCGTGCGGCAGCATCAGCGTAAGGCCGTTCACACGACCCCACTTGACC
>JBDKFA010000094.1:0-4304 GCA_039798945.1 Pseudomonadota bacterium | reverse complement strand
ACGTCCACCGCCAGCACGATGGCCTCGACTTCCTGGCCCTTGCGGTAGTTGCGCACCGCGGCTTCGCCGGGCTCGCTCCAGGAGAGGTCGGACAGGTGCACGAGGCCGTCGATGCCCTGCGCCAGGCCGATGAAGACGCCGAAGTCGGTGATCGACTTGACGGGGCCCTTGACGCGGTCGCCGCGCTTGACGTTGGAGCTGAACTCCTCCCAGGGATTGGCCTTGCACTGCTTCATGCCGAGGCTGATGCGACGCTTGTCCTCGTCGATCTCCAGCACCATGACCTCGACTTCCTCGCCGAGCGTCACGACCTTGGAGGGGGCGACGTTCTTGTTGGTCCAGTCCATCTCCGAGACGTGCACCAAGCCCTCGATACCCGGCTCGATCTCGACGAAGGCGCCGTAGTCGGCGATGTTCGTGACCTTGCCGAACAGGCGCGTGCCCGTCGGGTAGCGGCGCGACACGCCCATCCAGGGGTCGTCGCCCAGCTGCTTGAGGCCCAGGCTGACGCGGTTCTTCTCGGCGTCGAACTTGAGGACCTTGGCGGTGAGCTCCTGGCCGACCTGCACCACCTCGGTCGGGTGGCGCACGCGGCGCCACGCCATGTCGGTGATGTGCAGCAGGCCGTCGATGCCGCCGAGGTCGACGAAGGCACCGTACTCGGTGATGTTCTTGACCACGCCGTGGACGATCGCGCCCTCGGTCAGCGTCTCGAGCAGCTTGGCGCGCTCCTCGCCCATCGAAGCCTCGACGACGGCGCGGCGCGACAACACGACGTTGTTGCGCTTGCGGTCGAGCTTGATGACCTTGAATTCCATCGTCTTGCCCTCGAAGGGCGACATGTCCTTCACGGGGCGGGTGTCCAGCAGCGAGCCGGGCAGGAATGCGCGGATGCCGTTGACGAGCACCGTCAGGCCGCCCTTGACCTTGCCGCTGACCGTGCCGGTGACGAAGTCGCCCGACTCCAGCGCGTTCTCCAGCGCCAGCCACGAGGCCAGGCGCTTGGCCTTGTCGCGCGACAGGACGGTGTCGCCGTAGCCGTTCTCGACCGCGTCGATGGCCACCGACACGTAGTCGCCGACCTGGACCTCGAGCTCGCCTTGGTCGTTCTTGAACTCTTCGACGGGGATGTAGGACTCGCTCTTCAACCCGGCGTTGACGACGACGTGGTTGAAGTCGATGCGCACCACCTCGGCGGTGATGACCTCACCGGCGCGCATCTCGCTGCGCTGCAGCGACTCTTCGAACAGGGCGGCAAAGGACTCTCCGCCAGCGGCGGAAGCGATCTCGGACATGTGGTTTCCTGAGCCGGTGCGCTCCACGCGGAGCGTGTTGCCGGCAGTACGTGCAACGGATGTTGCGGGGGTTGCGGTGGGACACATCACCGCACCCGGTGGCCTGCCGGCCGGGAGGGAAGTGCGGTGGGCGGTACGGCGACCGTTCGGGCGAGCCCGGAAGGCTCAGGCCCGAAACGGCCTGCGCTGCGCCCACCAACCAAGCACGAGATCGACCGATTCGTCGATGCCCAGTTCGGAGTTGTCGAGCGGCAGCGCGTCTTCGGCGGCCAGAAGCGGCGAGGCGGACCGATTGCGATCCCGCGCATCGCGCAGCTCGAGGTCTGCCCGAAGATCCTCGAGTCTAGCTGGAATTCCCTTCGAAATCAATTGCTTATGGCGCCTGCTCGCGCGCTGTGCCGCGGTGGCCGTGAGGAACACCTTGAGCGTCGCGTCCGGGAAGATGACGGTGCCCATGTCGCGCCCGTCGGCCACGAGGCCCGGCACGCGCCGAAACCCCAGCTGCAGCCCGTGCAAGGCCTGGCGCACCGCCGGCACCGCCGAGATGCACGAGGCGAGCAGCCCGCCTTCCTCGCTGCGCACGGCATCGGTGATGTCCTCCTCGCCCAGGAAGATGCGCTCGCCGGCAAAGCGCAGCGCCAGCGAAGCGGCCAGCCGCGCGAGCGCCGCGGCGTCGTCGAAGTCCGCTCCGGCGCGTGCTGCCGCCACGCCCGCGGCGCGGTAGATCGCCCCCGAGTCGAGCTGCACATAGCCCAGGCGCTCGGCCAGGCGCCCGGCCAGCGTGCCCTTGCCCGACGCCGAGGGGCCGTCCACCGTGATGACCGGCACGTGCGCCGGATCGGCCTGCACCAGCTCGAAGAAGCGCTCGAAGTAGTCCGGGAAGGTCTTGGCGACGCACGCCGGGTCCTCGATGCGCACCGGCCAGGGCGGCTGCGACCCATGCCCTGCATTCCGTGCATTCCCTGCAGCCCCACTCGCATCCCCACCAGCATCCCCACCAACCAGCGTGCCGAAGGCCGCGAGCGAACCGCACATGGCCATCCGGTGATCGTCGTAGGTGTGCCAGCTCGCCGCCTGCCAGGCCGCAGGCGGGTGCACCTCGAGGAAGTCCGCTCCCTCGACCACGTGGGCCCCCACCTTGCGCAGCTCGGCGGCCATCGCGGCGAGGCGGTCGGTCTCCTTGACGCGCCAGCTGGCGATGTTCGAGAGCCGCGTCGGGCCGTCCGCGTAGAGTGCCATCACGGCCAGCGTCATCGCGGCATCGGGGATCGCGTTGCAGTCCAGGTCGAGCGCCCGCAACGGCCAGGCGCCGCGGCTCACCTCGAGCCAGTTCAACCCGCTGCGCACCTGCGCGCCCATCGCCTGCGCAGCCTCGACGAAGCCGATGTCACCCTGGATCGAGCCGGCCCCCACGCCCTCGATGCGCACGCACCGGCCGGCGCTGGAGGCGATCGCCCCGAGCGCGATGAAGTACGAGGCCGAGGACGCATCCCCTTCGACGTGCATCTCCCCGGGCGAAGCGTAGCGGCTGCCGGCCGGCACCGTGAAGCGCACGAAGCCTTCGCGCCGCACCTGCACGCCGAAGCGCGCCAGCATGTTCAGCGTGATCTCCACGTAGGGCCGCGAGATGAGCTCGCCCTCGACCTCCACCACCACGTCCTGTTCGCCGGCCACGAGCGGCAGGGACAGCAGCAAGGCGGTGAGGAACTGGCTCGAGACGTCGCCGCGGACGCGGATCGGTGCGTGCAGCGCCAGCGTTCCTCCGGCTTCACCCGACACCCGCAGTGGCGGATAGCCTGGCGCGCCCAGTTGCTCGACGCGCACACCCAGTTGCCGCAGCGCCTGCACGAGGTCGCCGATCGGCCGCTCGTGCATGCGGGCCACACCGGCGAGCTCGAAGCGCCCCCCCTGGGTGGTGGCCAGCAGCGCGAGTGCGGCAGTCAGCGGTCGCATCGCGGTGCCGGCGTTGCCGAGGAAAAGGGTTGCCTCGTGCACCGCGAGCCGGCCGCCGAGCCCCTCGATGTGCCATGCCGTGCCGTGTGGCGTGACGCCGCAGCCCAGGGTGCGCAAGGCCTGCAGCATCACGCGCGTGTCGTCCGAGTCGAGCAGGTCGTGGACGATGGTGCGCCCCGCAGCCAGGCCGGCGAGCAGCAGCACCCGGTTGGAGATGCTCTTCGAGCCGGGCAGGCGCACCGTGCCGTGCGCGCCACGCAGCGGTGGCAGGTCGAGGAACGGGATGGCGTACATGAGGCGGCGGGTCGTGGCCGGCCGGGGCCGGGCGCAGGGGAGGGGTGGGCGGGGTGGGGCTCGTCAGTCGAAGCGGCCGCGCATGCGCCAGCGTGCCCGGCGCGCCGAGATCGCCGCCAGGCGGTCGTGCAGGGCGGTGGAGTCCGCTGCGTCCAGCAGCGCCTCGAGCCCGTCCAGGGCGGCGCGGAAGTGGGCGGCCTGCGCACGCACCTCGTCTCGGTTGGCCAGCAGGATGTCGCGCCACATCGCCGGCTCGCCGGCCGCGATGCGCGTGAAGTCGCGAAACCCCGGCCCGGCCAGTGCGAGCAGGGTCTCGCCGCCGGCCTGCGCGGCCACGGCCTCGAAGCTCGCGAAGGCCAGCAGGTGAGGCAGGTGGCTGACCGCCGCGAAGGCGCGGTCGTGCGCCTGCGGGTCCATCTCGATCACCCGCGCGCCCACCGCCTCCCAGCAGGCGCGTGCACGGGCCACACGCGCCTTGTCGCTGGTCGCGTCGGGTGTCAGCACAACCTGGCGGTCCCGGTAGAGCTCGGAGTCGGCGTGCGCAATGCCGGCGTGCTCCTTGCCGGCGATCGGGTGCGCGCCCACGAAGCGCGTCACGGCGTCGCCCAGCGTGTCGTGTGCGGCCTGCACCACGTCGCGCTTGGTGCTGCCCACGTCCATGCACAGGGCCCGTGGCCCGAGCGCCCCGCGCAGTTCGGCCAGCACGCTGCCAGTGGCAGCCACCGGCACCGACAGCAGCACCAGATCGCTGCCGGCTGCGGC
>JBDKFA010000093.1:0-8314 GCA_039798945.1 Pseudomonadota bacterium | reverse complement strand
GAGATGAGCCCCATTCCCCGCCTCACACCGGTCGCAGCAGCCGCCGCTGCAGCGCTCTTGATCGCGCCGGCGGTCCACGCGCAAGGCGCTGCAAGCGGCGCGCCAGCCGAGGGTACCGCGCCGCTTCAGACCGTGACCGTCACCGCGACGAAGCGCGAGACTCCAGCCCACCGCGTGCCGATCAACGTCACGGCCATCGGCGAGGAAGAGCTGCGCGAGGAGAACATCACCGACCTGAAGAAGCTCATCGCCGCGAGCCCCGGCATCGACGCGCCGGGAAACAGCGCGCGCTTCGCGGACTCGGTGACCGTGCGCGGCCTGAACATCAGCTCGGTGAGCGCCAACAACATCGAGTGGTTCGCACGCAGCACGCTGTCGTACTACCTGGACGACACCCCACTGCCCAACATCGGCTACCGCATCAAGGACATCGCGCGCGTGGAGACGCTGCTCGGCCCGCAAGGCACCCTGTACGGAGCCGGCTCGCTCGGCGGCACGGTGCGCTACATCACCAACGCACCGCAGTTTGGCCGTACCGAAGGCCGCATCAGCACGAGCTTCTACCAGACGCGCTTCGGGGGCTTGTCCAACGACACCGACGGCGTGGTCAACCTGCCCATCGGCAAGGACTTCGCGCTGCGCGTGGTGGCCGCGCGCCTGGACGAGAAGGGCTACACCGACCGCTTCGCCGGCGTGCCCGACTACCTGCGCCGCAGCGCACCCACCTGGAAGCCCTGGACTCCGAAGCCCGACGCCTCGCGCGCCCTGTACGAGGACGACGACTGGCAGAAGGTGGACACCGCGCGCGTCTCGGCACGCTGGCGGCTGACCCCGACGCTCGAAGTCTCGCTGTCTCAGGCCCAGCAAAGCCAGCTGGCTCATGGCACGAGCGGCGCGCAGCTGCTCCCGGCCACAGGCAACCCCGGGCGCTACCAGGCCGCGCTCGCCTTCAACGACCACACCGTGCTCTCGCCCTACGAGGAGTTCGCCGACCGCGACTTCCGGATGACCACCTTCGGCCTGGACTGGAAGCTGCCCGCGGGGCGCCTGCAGTCCTCGACCTCGACCTACGAGGACACGCGCACCGGGCAGGCCGACTACCTGGCCACGGGCTGGTTCTTCTACGGCGACCTGGGCTACTCGCGCTATCGCCTGGACCGCGACAACTTCGGCGGCAACACCGCCTACCTCACCTTCGACAACCGCTACCACGGCACCGTGCACGAGACGCGCCTGAGCTCGAATCCGGGCGGGGCGATCGACTGGATCGCGGGCGTCTACTACGCCAGGCAGGAGCGCAGCCTGAAGTTCTCGGAGAACCTGCCCACGCTGCCGGCCAGCGGACCGCAGGCCGGGGTCGGCTACTTCGAGAACCAGGCGAGCACCTATACCGAGAGTGCGCTCTTCGGGGAGGCCTCGATCAAGCCTGCGCCGCGGCTCACCTTGACCGCGGGGGCGCGCCTGTTCAACTACCGCGACGAGACCACCACGCAGGTGGAAGACTATGCCTTCGACCTCGTGACCGGCGCCATCAAGGCGACCGAGCGCGGCAGCGCCAAGAGCTACTTCAAGCTCAACGCCAGCTACCAGCTCACCGACGACCTGCTCGCCTACGCCACCTTCTCCCAGGGCTTCCGGCGCGGCGGGGCCAATGGCTTTCGCGACCAGCGCGCGCAGGTGGCACCCGCCTTGCGCGCCTACCAGCCCGACACGACGGACAACTTCGAGCTTGGCGTGAAAGGCTTCATGCTCGGGCGGCGGCTCTTGCTGCAGGCCAACGTCTACCAGATCAAGTGGTCCAACACGCAGACCTACTTCTCGCAGGACATCGAAGGCTTCCCGGTCTGGGGCACCACCAACGGGCCGGCGGCGCTCAGCCGCGGCGCCGAGTGGAATGGCCGCTTCAACGTAGGCGGCGGCTGGCAGCTCAGCTTCGGCACCCACTACAACCAGGCGGAATGGGCCGACACCAAGGAGGTGTGCCTGTATGCCAACAACACCGAGTGCCGCACCTACCAGAAGGGCGGCGTGCTCGGAGGCACCCCGACGTGGAAGCACAACCTGGGCCTGCGCTTGGACACCGCACTGGCCAACGGCATGGGCATGAGCGCCTCGCTGCGGGCGCGCTACGTTGGGGCGAAGCCCTCCGACCGCGGTGACGCGCCGGGCGAGAACGTGTTCGCCTACCAGGCCTACACCACGCTGGCCGCCAACGTGGGGTTCAGCCGCGGCCCCTGGAGTGCCAACCTGTGGGTGGACAACCTCACCGACGAGCGCACGCTCGTCTCCTTCCAGGGCACTTCCGCGGTGGGCAACCGCACGGGCCTGCGCGCGATCCACCTGGTGCCGCGCACGATCGGCGTGAACGCGACCTACCGGTTCTGAAGCCGCGCGGGCCGGGCGCGCCCGGCCCGCGCCCCGTGGGGGCGTACGATCGGGCCCGGCCACGATGACGCCCAGCTCCCCACCCTCCCCCTGGTCCTGGATCCCGACGCTGTACTTCGCGCAGGGCCTGCCCTACGTGGCGGTCATGACGCTGTCGGTGGTGCTGTACAAGAATCTCGGCGTCTCCAACACCGAGATCGCGCTCTACACGAGCTGGCTGTACCTGCCGTGGGTGATCAAGCCGCTGTGGTCGCCCCTGGTCGAGCTCCTCGGCACCAAGCGCGGCTGGGTGGCCGCGATGCAGTTCGTGGTGGGCGCGGCCTTCGCGATGGTGGCGCTCACGCTGCCTGCGCCCAAGTTCTTCCAGATGACGCTGGCCGTGTTCTGGCTGATGGCCTTCGCCTCGGCCTCGCACGACATCGCCGCCGATGGCTTCTACCTGCTGGCGCTGCCGCGCCACCAGCAGGCGGCTTTCGTCGGCGTACGCTCGACCTTCTATCGCCTGGCCAACATCGGCGGCCAGGGGGGCCTGGTCTACCTGGCCGGAGAACTGCAGGAGCGCACAGGCAGCGCCGTGCAGGCCTGGGTGGGCGTGTTCTGGCTGCTGGCGGCCACCTTCGGGGTACTCGCCGCCTTGCACGCGTGGGCGCTGCCCCGGCCCTCGACCGACCCGCCCGCCACGCGCGAAGCCTCGATGCTGCGCGGGTTCCTCCGCGTCTTCGGCGACTTCTTCCGCAAGCCCGACATCCTGGTGATCCTCGGCTTCTTGCTGCTGTACCGCTTTCCGGAGGCGCAGCTGCTCAAGCTCGCCACGCCCTTCCTGCTCGACGGCAGCCAGGCCGGCGGCCTCGGCCTGAGCACCAAGGAAGTCGGCATCGCCTATGGCACGGTAGGCCTGAGTGCGCTCACGCTGGGCGGGCTGCTGGGCGGGTGGGTGATCTCGCGCATCGGGCTCAAGCGTGCACTGTGGCCACTCGTGCTCGCGATGCACGTGCCCAACGTGATCTTCGTCGGCCTCGCACTCGCGCAACCGTCCAGCCTGTGGCTCGTGAGCGCCGCACTCGCCGTCGAGCAGTTCGGCTACGGCCTGGGCTTCACCGCGTACCTCGTCTACATGATCCTCGTGGCAGAGGGGCCGCACAAGACGGCCCATTACGCGATCTGCACCGGCTTCATGGCGCTCGGCATGATGCTGCCGGGCATGTGGAGCGGCTGGCTGCAAGACCAGCTCGGCTACCTGAACTTCTTCGTCTGGGTGCTGGTGGCCACCGTGCCCTCGGTGGTGATGACGGCACTCATCCGGGTGCCCGAAGGCTTCGGGCGCCAGGAAGACGACCAGCCGCAAGGCTGAATGGCGCAGCAGGTGCCCGGGCCCGCCGCCTGGCCTGTGCTCAGGCGCGCGGCTGCAAGGCCCGCTCGAGCCGCGCCGCCACCTCCAGGACCCGCGCGTCGTCGCCCGCTCGCCCGATCAGCTGCATGCCCAGCGGTGCGCCCTGTTCCCCGGTGAGGCCGGGCACGCTCACGCACGGCCACCCAAGCAGTGTCCACAGGCGGTTGAAGGTCGAGGCGCCCGTGCTGCCATGGCCCTCGGGCGCCTCGCCCGGGGCAGCAGGGGTGAGCAGCACCTCGCAGCCGCCCAGCCACGCCGCGAGCTCCAGCCGTGCGCCAGCCGCCGTTGCCTGCGCGCGCTCGTAGGCCTGGGCCGTGACCCCGCGCGCACCCTCCAGGTACTCGCGCAGGATCGGCGACAGGTCCTCGCGGTGGGCCGCCCACTCCCAGGCGAGCGCCGTGGTGGCCTCCCAGCCCTGCACGTCGGCGTGGGCGTCGAAAGCCTGCATCGCCAGCGGCGGCAGCTGCACGCGCCGCACCTCGTGGCCGGCCTCGCGCAGCGCCTGTGCCGCGCGCGAGACAGCCGCGCGCATGCCCGAGGAGGGCTCGCCCCAGGGGTAGTCCTCGGGCACACCGATGACGAACGAGCGCGACGGCGCAGCCAGCGCTCCCGGCTCGAGGTTGCGTCCGGCAAGCGCCTGCGCGCTCCAGCGCATGTCGGCCACCCCGCGCGTGAAGAGCCCGACGGTGTCGAGCGACCACGAGAAGCACTTGAGCCCACTCGTGGGCAGCCACCCCGCCGTGGGCTTGTAGCCCACGACGCCGCAGTACGAGGCCGGCCGGATCACCGAGCCCCCGGTCTGCGTGCCCACGGCCAGCGGGATCACCCCCGCCGCCACCGCAGCCGCCGAGCCGGCCGAGGAGCCGCCGGGCGTGCGCCCGGGCGCCGCCGGGTTGCGCGTGGCGGTGGGGTGCAGGAAGGCGAACTCGGTCGTCGTCGTCTTGCCCACGACGCAGGCCCCGGCACGGCGCAACGCAGCGACGATCGCGGCGTCCTGGCGCGCAGGTGCAGCCGGGTAGATGGCCGGGGCGCCATAGGCCGTGGGCAGGTCGCGCGTGTCGAAGATGTCCTTCACACCCACCGCCACGCCGGCAAGCGGGCCTCGGGCGCCGGCAGACTGGCGCAGCAGGGCCTGCTCGTCGGCCAGGCACGTGAACGCGCCAACCGCCGGCTCCTGAGCCTGAATGCGCTGCAACGTGGCCCGGTAGGCCTCGCCGGCACGTCCAGGCTCGCCCGTGAAGCGCTCGAAGCGCTCGGCTTGCTGCCACAGCGGCAAGGGATCGACTGCAGGGTGGACAGACATGGGAGGGGCCGCCGTTCAGGCGCTGGAGCGCGGGGTTTCGCAGGATAGCGGCAGCCGGATCGTGTCGCGTGCACCCCACACTGCGGAAACACCCGATCCTGGACGTCACGCCGCTTGAGCACCATCCCCGGCTTGCGCGCTCGCCTCCCCTGCGCAGGCGCGATCCATGCCTACACACACTCGACAACCCTCCCCCATGAAGCTCAAGCCCCACCTCCTGGCATTGGCCGCACTGGCAGCCTGCTGCCAGGCACGTGCCCAGACGACTCCAACCGCCCCGGCAGCCGAGCCGCAGCGCATCGAAGTCACGGGCTCGCTGATCAAGCGCACCGACCGTGAAACCCCCGCGCCGGTGGATGTGCTCACGCGCGAGGAGATCCTGAAGTCGGGCTACGCGACGGTGGAGGACTACATCAAGAGCCGCGGCTACGTGGACGCCTCCTCGGTCCAGGACGGCTACGGCACGGGCTTCGTCTCGGGCCTGTCGACGATCTCGCTGCGCGGCTTCGGCTCGCAGGGCACGCTGGTGCTGGTCAACGGCCGGCGCATCGCGCCGGTGGCCGCGGTGGACATCAACTTCGGCCGCGGCTCGCTGATCAGCGTGAACACGATCCCGCAAGGCGCGATCGACCGGGTGGAAGTGCTCAAGGACGGCGCCTCGGCGCTGTACGGCTCGGACGCCATGGCCGGCGTCGTGAACTACATCCTGCGCCGCGAGTACACGGGCCTGGAAGCCTCGGGCACCCACAGCGCCAACGAGTGGGGCGCGGGTGGCGTCTCGCGCGGCAGCCTCACCTTCGGCTTCGGCAACCTGGACAAGCAGCGCTTCAACGTCTACGGCGGCCTGGAGGTGCAGCGACGCGAGTCGGTCATGGCCAGCGAGCTGAAGAACCTGGGCAACCTGGCCGGCTACAACAAGTTCCTCACCGACTTCGGCAGCCTCGAGCGCTTCTCGGCCAACAGCGTCGCCTCCTTCTACGGCAACTACTACCAGGTGCCGACCTCGCTCACGACGACCACCGCCAACACCTCGGGGCCGCTGTTCCTCGGCGCGCTGCCGGGCTGTCCGGACGCGCGCACCGTGGGCAAGGGTGTGCCGAACCGGCTGCCGGGCTTCAGTGCCTCGACGGTCAGCTTCCCCAACGGCATGTGCCGCACCTTCCTGGACGACTACCTCGAGTACATCGCCGGCCAAGACCGCGTGAACGGATCGGTGCGGGCGACGTTCGCGCTGTCGCCAAGCACCACCGTCTATGCCGACGTGATGGTCTCGCAGACGAAGACGACCGAGAAGCTCTCGCCGTACGCACTGACGACAAGCCTTGTCACGTCCACCGCCCCGACGGCGGTCACCTGGCCGAAGGTCGATGGCACCTTCCTGCGCCAGAACGCCATCATCCTGCCGGTGGGCCACCCGGACAACCCGACCAATGGCACCGCGGGTGCGCGGGCGGTGCAGTTGCTGTACCGCTTCGAGGACATCCCGCAGGCCTCGCTGTCGAACCTGAATACGCTGCGCTTCGTGACGGGTGTCCAGGGTTCGTGGGGCGCGTGGGACTACGACGCCGCGCTGCTGTTCAGCCAGCAGAAGAACGAGTCGATCCGTACGAACCGCATCCGCTCCTCGTTGCTGAACCAGGCCATTGCCGGCACCAGCGCGTACCGCTTCGGCAAGGCCAACGACGCCGCGGCGATCTCCTCGATCGCCACCGATGCGGTCAACAACGGCGACTCCACCATCACCGCCGCAGATGTGCGCGCCACGCGCGAGCTCTTCGCGATGCGCGGCGGCCGTGCGGCCGTGGCGCTGGGCGTGGAGGCCCGGCGAGAGACGCTCGAGTCGATCCCGGACGCCAACTACCAGACGGGCGACTACATCGGGCTGGTGGCCAACGGCACCTCGGGCAGCCGCGACTCGCTGGCAGGCTTTGTCGAACTGCGCCTGCCGGTGCTCAAGACGCTGGAAGTGCAGACGGCCGTGCGAGCCGAGAGCTACTCCGACTTCGGCGAGGCGACCACCGGCAAGCTGGGGTTCAAGTGGGACGCGGTGCCCTCCGTGCTGTCACTGCGCGGCACGGCCGCCACGGGCTTTCGCGCGCCGTCGATCTCGCAGATCAGCAACTCCTTCCTGCTGTCCTTCCACACCTCCTCGGTGCGGGTCTTCGACAGCCTGCGCTGCGACACCAGCAACCCGAACAGCCCGGTCAGCCGTGCGGTGCCGCCGGTGGTGCGCGACTGCAACGTGCTCGGCTTCGGCTCGGTGCCGGCTGGCCAGAACCCGGGCAGCCTGCCCACGGTCGTGAGCGCGAACCCGAACCTCAAGCCCGAGACCTCCAAGTCGGCCACGCTCGGCATCGTGCTCGCCCCGACCAAGGAGTTCGACCTCGCAATCGACGGCTGGTACTTCGAGCGCAACAACGAGATCCGGGTACAGCGTGGCCAGGACATGATGGACGCGTACAACGCCAACCCGGCGGCCAACGCGCAGTACGTGCTGCGTGACCCGAATCCCGGCACCTGGCTGCCGGGGGTGACCAACAGCGGACCGATCATCGCCCTCATCCGCCAGTACGGGAACTTCAACTACACGATCACCTCCGGCATCGACTACGACCTGAATGTGCGTCTGCCCAAGACGAGCCTGGGGCAGCTCTCGTTCAACCTGAACGGCACCTACACGAGCCGCTACAGCCAGCAGGTGCTGGCCGGCACCACGCCGAGCCAGTACGTGGGTACGGCCATCGTCGTGGAAGTGCCCAAGAGCAAGGGCTCGCTGCGTGCCCAGTGGGCCGCCCCGACCTGGACGGCCTGGGCGCGCTACAACCACATCGACGGCATGGCGGTCAGCGGCACGGCCAGCTGTGTAGCAGGCGCCGGCGCCTCCAACGTGTTCCTTCGCGACAACGGCCTGTGCTTCCTCGGCAAGGAGGCTTCGGTGGATCTGGGCATGAGCTACACCGGCATCAAGAACCTGACGATCGCCGCCTCGGTGCTCAACGTCCACAACTCGTACAACCGCTCGATCCAGGTTCCCTCGCTGTTCACCTTCTGGGACAGCGGCCTGTCGGCGCAGCTCGGCCGCCGCTACGCGCTGACGGCCAGCTACAAGTTCTGGTAGACGTTCCCCCGGCAACGGGTCCCCTTCACGGGCCGGCGCGCGTCACAGGCGCCCGGCCCGTTTTCGCTTCTGCACGCCAGGGACGGCCGCGCATCGATGACGTCGCGACGAGGGATTC
>JBDKFA010000092.1:0-3079 GCA_039798945.1 Pseudomonadota bacterium | reverse complement strand
CGTCTGCATCCTCCGTGCCGACGGGGGCCACGCCGTCGGGCGTGCGGAAGAAGCCAAAGTGGTTCGCGCCGTGCTCGGCGGCGAGCAGGGCGGCCAGGTTGAACTTCCCCAGGTGGTGCAGGCTCAAGACCCCGGGGGCCATCCAAGGGATGCCACGTGCCTGCTCGGGGCGCTCGACCTTGAAGGCGTGCACCATGTCGTCCACCGGCACGCGCACGCGCAAGCGGTTGGAGGAGCCGCCGTCGTTCGGGTGGCCTGCGAACACGTGCAGCGCCACCGGGCGGCGCGCGGAGTCGACCTCCACACCCATCACCACGGCGTTGCGCCCGCTGGTGGCGGGCAGGTGGTAGGCCGTGTCGATGCGATCGACGTCGATGGCCTGCAGCGCCAGGTTGAAGCGGTTGCCGGCCTCCGGGCCGCGAACGATGCGCACGAGGAATTCGCCGTCGGTGGGCAGTTGGCCTACCTGTGTCTCGCACAGGTCGCGCAGGCCTAGCCTGCCGGTGACGTCGCACCGCTGCGACCACTCGGCCCAGGCGGCCTCGACGGCCGCGCTGGCCAGGCGGTCGGGACGGCCCGGCGCATCCTGGACACGCGATTGCAGGCGGATGCCGCTCGGCCCGACGATGTTGGTGCACACCATCTGGCGGAACTTGCGCGCGTGGTCGTTGTTGTTGACGAGCTGGCGGCAGCGGGCGCGCAGGCGGTCGAGATCGCTGCGCAGCTCCTCGTTGATGCTGTTCTGCGTGGCCAGCCAGTCGGCGGCCAGGCGGTCGAAGCGCGCACCGTCGAAGCGTCGCAGCTGGGAACCGGGCCGGACCTGGCCGCGCCCGAAGGCGCTCGCCAGCCAGCGACCCGCACGCGCCACGAGGCTGGGCGGCCTCATGCGAACCTCACGAACACCCTGCGGCGGTCGGGCAGGCCCGCGGCCACCGCGATGGCCGCATCTTCGCGCGCCACCTCGGCCCGATACCGGTCGCGCAGCTGCATCAGCTCGGGCACGGGGATGTAGCGCAGCTGGCGGCCTCCGATCATGTAGTAGGTCACCTCGCTCGAGGCGCGGCCTTCGATGACGGCCTCGATGGCCTCGAGGGTCTTGCGGGCGTGGCTGCGGGCGTCCTGAGTGGCCGCGGCAAAGCTCGGCCGCACCGTGATGCGGCCCTCCGCCACCGTGTAGACCTCGGCGCCCTTGGTGACCCGGGCGCGCCAGTCGTAGCTGCCGGCGGTCCAGTTGGTGGAGGTGGCCGCGGGCACGTTGACCAGGTGGTCGTCGCCGCTGGCGGACGAGGAGAAACTGATCTTGGCCGCGCCGTTGATGAGCACGTAGCCGAGCACCCAGCCGGCAGACGCCGGGTAGTCATCGAGCGTGCGACGCCAGCTCAGCGTGTCGCCGGCATTGACCGTGGTGGGCTCGATGGTGGGGATTTCAGCCATGGGAGGCAGGGGTCTGCCGGTGCGTCGGCGGGGGCGTTTGGGACGAATCTAGCCGGGCAGGTGCGACATCTGTCAGGTGACGGATGTCGCGGCCGGCTCACTCGGCCGCGGCCAGGATGCGCTGGATCTGGCGCGGGGTCAGGCCGTAGCGCCGGCACAGCAGCCCGGTGCGCTCGCCGGAGCGGTAGTCGCGCCGTATGGCTTCGTTGCGCCGGCTGCGCCCCTCGCCCGCGCGGGCGGATATGTAGGGCGCGTCGCCGGCCCAGCGCGAGCGGATCTCCCGGTCGACCTGGTCGGCCAGCGCCTGCGTGAAAGCCGGCGCGAGCTCGAGCACGCGGCGCAGCACGTCCACGATGATGTCGTCTGTCATCTCCTCCCACGGCAGGCTGGGCTCGTCGGGCTGCCGCTGCGGCCTGCCCTTGGCGGCTGGGGACATGGTCTGCTGCTTCATGGTCATCGGCGGTAGACGATCGAGTAAGGGCTGCGCGGCTTGGCGGCGGAGGCGGTGTCAGGCGGCGGTGCCCGCTCGGCAGCGGCGCCCGGGGCGGGGGCCGGCGCGCCGGTATCGGCCGCAGGGCCCACCTGGTGCACCTCGTCGAAGAGCTCGCGGCTCTCCACCCTGCTCTGCCACTTGCGCCAGTCGCCATCCTTCCAGCGGTCGATGCCCGCATAGATCGCCGCGGCCAGCGCGTAGACGGCCATGTCGAGCGCCTCGTTGCGGCGCCCGGCCGGCTTGACCCACTCCAGACGCTGGCGGCCCTTCACGTAGCGGCTCACCAGGCGCTCGGAGGTGAGCTGCTCAAAGACCTCGGCGGGCAGGTGGCGGCTGAGGTGCACGTAGCCCGGCCCGGGCTGCGCCGTGCGCAGGCGTCCGTAGATTTCGGTCTTGGCGGTGTCGGTGCCGATGGGCCACAACTTCACGCCGTGCTTGATCTTCTGGCCGCGCCAGGACACGTCCTGGTCGCTCGGCTTGCCAAGGATGGCCTTGCCGCTGACGGACTGCCCCTTGACCGCGTAGACGTGCGCATGCTGGTGCGCGCGGGCGTAGGTGTAGACGGCCTGCGTGTGGTGGCCGCCGGAGTCGATGAAGCTGGCCAGCAGCGGCACGGGCTTGCCGCTGGCGTGCAGCACCGGTGTGCGCCGGTACTCGGTGAGCGCGGCCCACGGGCTGCCGGGTTCGGACTCGCCGAGCGCGGGGTCGCCGTAGAAGACCGCGCGGTCCACCAGCTGGCGCTCCATGCCCCGGCCCCAGGCCCACAGCGAGGCCTCGATGCGGTCGCCCTGGACGTCCGCCCCGAGCGTCATCACGAACAGGCCCCACGTGACCTGGCGCAGCGGGATATCGCTCGCGCGTTTGCGCAGCGCGTGCTCGTCGGCGCGGTCTCCCTGCTCCTCGAAGGTCTCGGCCAGGCGGGTGTTGATGAAGACGCGCAGCAGGCTGACGTCGCCCGTGCGCGAGGCGGCGTGGGCCTTGTGCCACTCGTCGACCAGGTCGGCCCAGCTCAGCCAGCCCAGCGGGCTGTAGAGGCTGCTGAGCTGGAAGCCGCGCACGCGGCCGCGGGCAGCGGCCGGGTTCTGGGCCACCCAGCGGCCGGCGGCCAGCATCGCGGGCTTGTGGTGCTCGCGGATCTCGCCGCCGCAGTGC
>JBDKFA010000091.1:0-5541 GCA_039798945.1 Pseudomonadota bacterium | reverse complement strand
GCGCAGGCAAGACGACCCTGATCAGCATTCTGGCTGGCCTGGCACGGGCCACCGAGGGCCGGGTGCGTGTGATGGGCCACGATGTGGTGGAGGACTACCCTGCCGCGCGGCGGGCACTGGGCATCGTGCCGCAGGAGCTCGTCTTCGACCCCTTCTTCAACGTGCGCGAGACGCTGCGCATCCAGAGCGGCTATTTCGGCGTGCGCCACAACGACGCCTGGATCGACGAGCTGCTCGCCGAGCTCGGCCTGGCCGACAAGGCCAGCGCCAACATGCGCCAGCTCTCCGGCGGCATGAAGAGGCGGGTGCTGGTGGCCCAGGCGCTCGTGCACCGGCCGCCGGTGATCGTGCTGGACGAGCCCACCGCCGGCGTGGACGTGGAATTGCGCCAGACACTGTGGAAGTTCATCGCGCGCCTGAACCGCGAGGGCCACACCGTGCTGCTGACCACGCACTACCTGGAAGAGGCCGAGGCGCTGTGCGGGCGCATCGCGATGCTCAAGCAGGGCCGCGTGGTGGCGCTGGACCGTACGAGCGCCCTGCTGGCGGGCACCGCGAGCACGATGCTGCGCTTCAAGACCGACGACGCCTTGCCGCCGGCGCTCGCCGCTCGCGCCCGCGTGACGGGCCGCATCGCGCAGCTGCAGGCGCACGACGCGGCCGAGGTCGAGACGTTGCTGGCCGGACTGCGCGAGGCCCATGTGCGCGTGGAAGACCTAGAGATCGGCCGCGCCGACCTGGAAGATGTGTTCGTGCAGATCATGAGCGGAGCGGGGGGCGGGTCGTGAGCGCCGGGCCGGTCGTGTCCGCGGGCAGTCCCGCAGTCTCCCGAGGCGGCCGCCTGGCCGGTGCAGCGCCCCTCTTTCGCAAGGAGGTGCTGCGTTTCTGGAAGGTAGCCTTCCAGACGGTGGCGGCCCCCGTGCTCACCGCGCTGCTGTACCTGCTGATCTTCGGCCACGTGCTGGAAGACCACGTGCAGGTCTTCCCCGGCGTGGCCTACACGAGCTTCCTGATCCCCGGCCTCGTGATGATGGGCGTGCTGCAGAACGCGTTCGCGAACACGAGCTCCTCGCTCGTGCAGAGCAAGATCACCGGCAACCTCGTGTTCCTGCTCGTCACGCCACTGTCGCACTGGGCCTGGTTCGTCGCCTATGTCGGGGCTTCGGTGGTGAGGGGGCTGGCCGTGGGCACGGGCGTGCTGCTGGCTACCGCCTGGGCCGTGCCGCTGCAGCTGGCCGAGCCGTGGTGGATCCTGGTGTTCGCCGTGCTCGGGGCCGGCATGCTCGCCGCGCTCGGGCTGATCGCGGGGCTGTGGGCCGACAAGTTCGACCAGATGGCCGCCTTCCAGAACTTCATCATCATGCCGATGACGTTCCTCTCGGGCGTGTTCTATTCGGTGCACTCGCTGCCGGCGGCCTGGCAGGCGGTGAGCCACCTGAACCCCTTCTTCTACATGATCGATGGCTTCCGGCGCGGTTTCTTCGGGGTGAGCGATGTCTCGCCCTGGACAAGCCTGGGGGTGGTGTCGGCCAGCTTCGCGCTCGTGGCGGCGCTGGCGCTGCACCTGCTGCGCATCGGCTACAAGATCCGTTCCTGAACGGGGCGGATAATCACGCCTGCCATGCGCGAACCCACTCCTGCCGAAGTCGAATCCTTCATCTCCGCCGGGCTGGCCTGCGAGCAGCTGGCCGTGGAGGGCGACGGTCGCCACTTCTACGCCACCATCGTCTCCGCCGAGTTCGAGGGCCTCACCCGCGTGCGCCGCCACCAGCGGGTGTACGCGGCGCTCGGCGATAGAATGCGCGCGCAGATCCACGCGTTGTCGATGAAGACGCTCACCCCGGCCGAGTTCGCCGCACAACCCGGCGCCGCCTCCCACCACCCCTGACCGACCCGCGGGCTGCCGCGGGTTGGCCGTCGCGCCTGCCCCAGCCGGCGCCACTTCCAGCCCGCTGTGCGCCCCGCACAGCCACATGGACAAACTCCTCATCCGCGGCGGCAAGCGCCTGAACGGCGAGATCGCCATTGCCGGCGCGAAGAACGCCGCGCTGCCCGAGCTGTGCGCGGTGCTGCTCAGCGCCGAGCCTGTCACCTTCGAGAACGTGCCGCGGCTGATGGACGTCTCCACGACCATGAAGCTGCTGCGCCAGATGGGCGCGACGGCGGAGTGGGACACGGCTGCGCCCACCGAAGCCGGGCGGCTCGTCGTTGACGCCGGCCCGGTCAACAGCCCCGTCGCGCCTTACGAGCTCGTGAAGACGATGCGCGCCTCCATCCTCGTGCTCGGGCCGCTGCTGGCGCGCTTCGGCGTGGCGATCGTCTCGCTGCCCGGGGGCTGCGCGATCGGTTCGCGCCCGGTCGACCAGCACATCAAGGGCTTGCAGGCGATGGGCGCGCAGATCACGGTGGAGCGCGGCAACATCATCGCCAAGACGACGCGCCTGAAGGGCGCGCGCATCACCACCGACATGGTCACCGTGACCGGCACCGAGAACCTGATGATGGCCGCCACGCTGGCCGAGGGCGAGACGGTGCTCGAGAACGCCGCGCAGGAGCCCGAGGTCCCCGACCTCGCCGAGCTGCTGATCTCGATGGGCGCGCGCATCGAGGGCCACGGCACGGGCCGCATCCGCATCCAGGGCGTGCAGGCGCTGCACGCGCCCCGGCAGCCCCATCGTGTGATCCCCGACCGCATCGAGACGGGCACCTTCCTGTGCGCCGTGGCTGCGGCGGGCGGAGATGTCACGCTGCGCGGCGCGCGCGCCGACCACCTCGATGCGGTGCTCGACAAGCTGCGCGAGGCCGGGGTGGGGATCGAGCACGGCGCCGACTGGATCCGCGTGCGGGCCGACCGCCGGCCGCGCGCAGTCAGCCTGCGCACCAGCGAGTACCCGGCCTTCCCCACCGATATGCAGGCGCAGTTCATGGCCGTGAATTGCGTGGCTGAAGGGGCGGCGAGGATCTCCGAGACGATCTTCGAGAACCGCTTCATGCACGTCAACGAACTGCTGCGGTTGGGGGCCAACATCCAGGTGGATGGCCACACCGCTGTCGTGCAGGGGGTCGAGAAGCTCTCCGGCGCCAACGTGATGGCCACCGACCTGCGCGCCTCGGCCAGCCTCGTCATCGCCGGCCTCGTCGCCGAGGGGGAGACGGTGGTGGACCGCATCTACCACCTCGACCGCGGCTACGACAGCATGGAGCGCAAGCTCGCCGCCGTCGGGGCGGACATCCAGAGGCAGTCGTGAGCGCGCCCACCCACGCCGAGGCGGCGGTGAACCCGCAGGGCATGCTGACGCTGGCGCTGTCCAAGGGCCGCATCTTCGAGGAGACGCTGCCGCTGCTGCGTGCTGCGGGCCTGGAGGTCACGGAAGACCCCGAACGCAGCCGCAAGCTGATCCTGCCGACCAACCGGGCAGATGTGCGCGTGGTGCTCGTGCGGGCCACGGACGTGCCCACCTACGTGCAGCGCGGCGGGGCCGACGTGGGGGTGGCGGGGCTGGACACCCTGCTCGAGCACGACGACGAGGGCCTGTATCGGCCTCTGGACCTCGGCATCGCGCGCTGCCGCATGAGCGTGGCGGTGCGGGCCGACTTCGACTACGCGCGCGCGGTGCAGCAGGGCTCACGCCTGCGCGTGGCCACCAAGTACACGCAGGTCGCGCGCCAGCACTTCGCCGACAAGGGCGTGCACGTGGACCTGATCAAGCTCTACGGCTCGATGGAGCTCGCCCCGCTCACGGGCCTGGCCGATGCGATCGTCGATCTCGTCTCCACCGGCAGCACGCTGCGTGCGAACCACCTCGTGGAGGTGGAGCAGATCCTGGACGTGTCGGCGCGGCTCGTCGTGAACCAGGCGGCGCTCAAGCTCAAGCGCGAGCCGATTCGCGCGCTGATCGACGCGATGGCGGAGGCGGTCGCCGCGCGTGCAGGGGTCGCCACGTGAGCGCGGGCGATTCCGCGAGCGGCGCGGTCGCCGTGCGCCGGCTGCGCACCGACCAGCCCGACTTCGAGGCCGAGTTCGCCCGGCTGCGCCACTGGTCAGCGGAGACCGATGCCGCCATCGAGGAGCGCGTCGCGGCGATCCTGGCCGACGTGCAGCGGCGCGGCGACGCCGCAGTGCTCGAGTACACCGCACGCTTCGACAGGCTGCAAGCCTCCTCCATGCGCGAGCTCGAGCTCTCGGCCGACGAGCTCGACGCGGCGCTTGCCGCCATCACCCCGGCCCAGCGCCGTGCGCTCGAAGACGCGGCCGCCCGCGTGCGCACCTACCACGCGCGCCAGCTCGAGGCCGTGGGCCGCGGCTTCACCTACCGCGATGCCGACGGCACGCTGCTCGGCCAGAAGGTGACCCCGCTGGACCGCGTGGGCATCTACGTGCCCGGCGGCAAGGCCGCCTACCCGTCCAGCGTACTGATGAACGCGATTCCCGCCCAGGTGGCGGGCGTGCGCGAGATCGTGATGGTCGTGCCCACGCCCCAAGGCGAGCGCAATTCGCTCGTGCTGGCGGCGGCGCGCATCGCCGGCGCGACGCGCGTGTTCACGATCGGCGGCGCCCAGGCCGTGGCTGCGCTCGCCTATGGCACGGCCACGGTGCCGGCGGTGGACAAGATCACGGGCCCGGGCAACGCCTACGTGGCAAGCGCCAAGCGGCGCGTCTTCGGGCAGGTCGGCATCGACATGATCGCCGGGCCGAGTGAGATCCTCGTGCTCGCCGACGGCACCACGCCGCCGGCGTGGGTGGCGATGGACCTCTTCAGCCAGGCCGAGCACGACGAGCTCGCGCAGAGCATCCTGCTCAGCCCCGATGCCGCCTACCTCGAGGCGGTGCAGCGCGAGATCGACCGCCTGCTGCCAACGATGCCCCGCCACGCGGTGATCCGCGCGAGCCTGGAAGGCCGCGGTGCGCTCGTGCTCACGCGCAGCATGGAGGAGGCCTGCGAGCTGAGCAACCGCATCGCGCCGGAGCACCTGGAGGTTAGCGCGCGCGAGCCCCAGCGCTGGGAGCCCTTGCTGCGCCACGCCGGGGCGATCTTCCTGGGCGCCTACACGAGCGAGAGCCTGGGCGACTACTGCGCCGGCCCGAACCACGTGCTGCCCACGTCCAGCACCGCGCGCTTTTCCTCACCGCTGGGCGTGTACGACTTCCAGAAGCGCTCGAGCCTGATCGAGGTGAGTGCGGCCGGCGCGGCCGTGCTCGGGCCGATCGCGGCCGAGCTGGCCTATGGGGAAGGCCTGCAGGCGCATGCGCGGGCGGCCGAGTTACGGCTTGCCGGATCGCAGGCGGCCGCGGGTGCCGAGGTGCCGCCCGCCGCCCTGTCCCCCGGGGCCTCGGCTGCCGGGGCCGACGGCGCCTCCACCCGCACGTTGCCTGCGCGCCTGCTGCGTACGCTGCGCCGGGACGTGCAGGGCATGCACGCCTACGCGGTGCAACCGAGCGCGGGCCTGCTCAAGCTCGACGCGATGGAAAACCCCGTCCGCCTGAGCGAGCCGCTTCAGCGCGAACTCGGCGAGCGGCTCGGCCGCGTGGCGATCAACCGC
>JBDKFA010000090.1:0-3235 GCA_039798945.1 Pseudomonadota bacterium | reverse complement strand
CCCAGAAGCGCACGCCCCGCAAGCCTGCGACGCACGTCGCGCATGCGCCCAACGAGGTTTGGTGCTGGGACGTGACCTACCTGCCGAGCCGGGTGCGCGGTCTGTTCTTCTACCTGTTTGCGGTGATCGACCGTAAGCGTTCTGTGAACACACCTTGAATCGGTGATCGCGGCCGTTCAGGATCGTGTCCACCTCATTTCAGGGTGGACACGTGAACACTTCTTCAGAAATCAAATTGCCTCCGCGCAGACGTCGTGGACGGTACAGCAACGAATTCAAGATCAATCTCGTCGAGGCCTGCAGCGCGCCTGGAATTTCGGTTGCAGCCGTGGCGCTTGCGAATGGGGTCAACGCGAATCTTCTTCGGCGATGGATTTCCGAGTCCACCGTTGATCACGAAGACACCGTCAGGGCCGTTTGTGGAAATACTGCGCGCAGTTCGATTCCAGAGTTCATTCAACTCAAGAGCGCGATTCCCAGTGCTGCGACTCGTGCGCCGCAAATCGAATTGCGTATCGATCGGGGAGAACTTCGAATCCAGGTTTCGGGCTCTCCCGTCGAGTGCGCAGTCTTCGCTCGAGCGCTTCTCGGATGATCCGTCTCGACGCGCTCTGGCTCGCTACCGCGCCTTTGGACATGCGCGCGGGTGCCGATACGGCGCTCGCGCGGGTTGTCCAGGTGTTCGGCGCAGCCAGACCGCATCACGGCTACGTCTTCGCCAATCGCCGTCGCGACCGGATCAAGATCCTCGCGCACGATGGGATTGGAGTTTGGCTCGTTGCACGAAGGTTGAACCGCGGGCATTTCATCTGGACAAATTCTCTGGAAACCTCCGTTCCAATCAATTCCGGGCAGTTTTCCGCACTCGTGATCGGATTGCCGTGGCAGAGGATTGGCGACGCCGGAATAATCAGGAATATCTGAAATCTTCACATGCGCTGTTATTAAGCGATCAGCCGCCGTCAGGGTGGTGCTGGTATAATCAAGGAATGTCAAAAAACGATTCATTATCCCAGTTGAGCGAGTCGCAATTGCGCGACCTCGTTCACTCGTTGATGAATCAGGTCTCTGAGCACGGGGAGAAAATCTCCTCGCTCTCGGAAACCCTGGCTGCGCAGCAAAGAGAAATCGCCCGCCGGGACGAGGAAATTCAGCTCAAGGAGCAGCAGATCAAATGGCGAGACGCCAGGATCGAGATGCTCACCCACGAGATGGCCGTGCTCAAGCGCTGGAAGTTCGGGCGCAGCCGCGAGGGGCTCGACGCCGAGCAGCTCAGCCTGCTCGATGAAACCATCGACGCCGACCTGGCCGCCATCGAGATCGAACTCGACGAGTTGCGCAGTGATGTCGGCCCGGGGCAGCCCCGTACGCCACGGCAGCCGCGACGCATGCCGCTGCCCGAGCATCTTCCTCGCACCGAGATTCGCCACGAACCCGACTCCACCACGTGCGCCAACGCTGGCTGCGGCAAGCCCCTGCAGCGCATCGGCGAGGACATCACCGAAAAGCTCGACTACACGCCGGGCAGCTTCAGCGTCGAGCGCCACGTGCGCGGCAAGTGGGCGTGCCGCTGCTGCGACAAGCTCGTCCAGGCGCCCGTCCCGCCGCAGGTCATCGACAAGGGCATTCCCACGTCCGGGTTGCTGGCGCAGGTGCTTGTGGCGAAGTACGCCGATCATCTTCCGCTGGCCCGGCAGGAGCGCATCTATGCGCGTGCCGGCGTGGCGATTCCCCGCTCGACGCTGGCGCAGTGGGTCGGGCAGTGCGGCGTGCAACTGGCGCCGCTGGTCGAGGCGCTGCGCGTCGAGGTGCTGGCCTGCCCGGTCCTGCATGCCGACGAAACTCCGGTGCAAATGCTCAAGCCGGGCGCCGGCAAGACCCATCGCGCATACCTGTGGGCCTATGCCGCCGGCGCCTTCGAGCCATTGCGCGCAGTCCTCTACGATTTCTGCGAGTCGCGCTCCGGCAAAAACGCCACTCGCTTCCTCGAAGGCTGGCGCGGACACCTGATGGTCGATGACTATGCCGGCTACAAGGCACTGCTGGCCACCGAGGGGATGACCGAGCTGGGCTGTCTTGCCCATGCGCGACGCAAGTTCTATGACCTGCATGTGGCCAGCGCCAGTCCGCTCGCCGCCCGTGCGCTCGAGTACTTCGGACTGATCTACGACATCGAGCGCGAAGTCCGGCATGCCACCCCCGAGCAGCGCCTGCGGGCTCGCCAGGAGCACGGTCGGCGCGTCGTCGATGCCCTGCACGCCTGGATGGTGCTGCAGCGTCAGCAGGTGCCCGACGGTTCGGCCACCGCCCGCGCCCTGGATTACAGCCTGCGTCGGTGGGAAGCGCTCACCCGTTTCATCGACGACGCGAGACTGCCCGTCGACAACAACCACCTCGAAGGCCAGATCCGCCCGATCGCCGTCGGCAAGCACAACTGGCTGTTTGCGGGCAGCCTGCGCGGCGGCCAACGCGCCGCCAACGTGATGACGCTCGTGCACTCGGCAAGACTCAATGGGCATGACCCGCTCGCCTATCTGCGCGACGTCCTGCAGCGGCTGCCGACGCAGAAGATGTCGGCCATCGGCGAATTGCTGCCTCATCGGTGGCGTTGCTCGGTGGCGCCGCCCGCCGCGGCGGATCAACCGGTCTGACCCTCTGCTCGTATCCACTTCATTGGCGTGGACACGTGTCCATCAGGAAATTGAAGTGGACACGATCGTCGACGATCGGCGAGAACGGCTCAAGGGTGTGTTTGCCGGACGCTTACGGTTCGACGGGGATAGGCCAGTGAACTCTCGACGATTTCGGCCGGCAAGCACCCGTGGTCCGAAGCCGGAGGGGAGATGCGTAGGGTCCGCCCGAGGACGAGCCGTCAGGCCAATCCACGAACGAGGACGGGCGGTCGCCGTCGTCCCGAGGCGATGACCCCGGAGCCTCAGATCGGCGGCTGGATTCCCAGATGCACGATGGCCGCGATCATCGCGAGGTAGAGCAGCGCGAACGCCAGGCTCGGGATCGACACATTCCCGCCACGCCTGCGCGCGCCGCAGACCGTGCAGGCCGCAAGGCCCGGGTTGAGGAGGTTCCGGGACTCTTCCGCGCAATGTCTGCAGTTCGATCTCATTCCCGGGATCTTGCCGGGTCGATTCCGGGGCGTCGATCCTGCCAAAGACGGGATGACGCCGGGCTCGGACACGCTCCGCGTTCCTCGTCCGGCGGACGAGAGCCCCAAAGC
>JBDKFA010000089.1:0-10052 GCA_039798945.1 Pseudomonadota bacterium | reverse complement strand
CGGACGTGACCTGTCCCCCCTCGAAGCGCACCGTGTCGGTACCGACCCGCCAGCGCGCGGCGATGAACTGCGCGAGCCGGGTGACGATCTGCCGCGCGGCGTCCTGCGCGGCCTTGCCGTTGAGGTCGCTGCCGGTGGAGGCCGCCGTGGCCGAGGTGTTGGCCACCTTGCTCGTGTCGGTGGCGGTGCAGCGCACGCGCCCGAGCGGCAGCCCGAGCTCGTGCGCGACGACCTGGGCCACCTTCGTGTTCAGGCCCTGGCCCATCTCGGTGCCGCCGTGGTTCACGAGCACCGAGCCGTCGGTGTAGACGTGCACGAGCGCGCCGGCCTGGTTGAAGTGCGTGACGTTGAAGGAGATGCCGAACTTCACCGGCGTGAGGGCCAGGCCGCGCTTGAGCACGGGGCTTGCCGCGTTGAAGCGGGCGATCTCGGCGCGGCGCTGCTCGTAGCCGCTGTCGCGCGCGAGGCGCGCGGTGAGGGCATGGATGATGTTGTCGCTGACCGGCTGGCCGTAGGGGGTGGTCTGGATGTCCGAGCCGGGGGCGACCGGCTGCGCAGACACCCCCGGTTGCGCCGACTCCGCGTAGTAGTTGGCGCGCCTGACGTCGAGCGGGTCACGCCCGAGGGTGCGGGCGATCTCGTCGAGGATCACCTCGATGGCCAGCGCCCCCTGCGGTCCGCCGAAGCCGCGGAAAGCGGTGTTGCTCTGCGTGTTCGTGCGCACGAGCCAGCCTTCCATCGCCACGTTGGGCAGCCAGTAGGCGTTGTCGAAGTGGCAGATGGCGCGCGTGAGCACCGGCGGCGAGAGGTCGGTGGAAAAGCCCGCCTGGCACAGCATCTTCACCTGCACGCCGAGCACGCGGCCGGCGTCGTCGAAACCCGCCTCGTAGTCGAACTCGAAGCCGTGGCGGCGGCCGGTGACGAGGAAGTCGTCGTCGCGGTCCACGCGCAGCTTCACGGGGCGGGACAGCCGGGCCGCAGCCACGGACGCGCATGCCGCGAAGAGCGCGGACTGCGACTCCTTTCCCCCGAAACCGCCGCCCATGCGGCGGCATTCCACCTGCACGCGGTGCGCGGCCACACCGAGCGCGTGCGCCACCACGTGCTGCATCTCGCTGGGGTGCTGGGTGGAGCACAGCACGCGCATCGCGCCGTCCTCGCCGGGCTGGGCGTAGGCGATCTGGCCCTCGAGGTAGAACTGCTCCTGGCCGCCGAGGCAGAAGCGGCCTTCGAGCCGGTGCGCGGCGCGGTCGATGGCCTGCCGCGTGGCGCCCGGCGCGGCCTCGCGCACGAGGCGCATCGGCGCGCCCAGGTGCA
Organism: Pseudomonadota bacterium; assembly: GCA_039798945.1. Lineage (GTDB taxonomy): Bacteria > Pseudomonadota > Gammaproteobacteria > Burkholderiales > Burkholderiaceae_C > Rubrivivax. The sequence goes on along the minus strand of JBDKFA010000089.1, from coordinate 8,735 downwards.
GGCCCTGGGCGTGGGCTTCGCGCACGTCGAAGACGGCGGGCAGGGGGTCGATGAGGACGAATTCCTTCGCGCGTGCCGCGGCCCGCCGGGCGAGCTCGCGCGTGGTGGCTACGACGACGAAGAGGGGCTGGCCGAGGTATTGCACCGTGCCCCGGGGCGGGCTCGCGGCGTGTGCCGGGTCGGGCGCCTGTGCATTCGCCGTGCCCGACCCGTCCGGCCCGGCTTCTCCCGCCGGTGTCGTCAGCGGCGCGAGGATGGGGTCGTCGTGCACGATCGGCCCGCAATCGTTGGTGCCGGGGATGTCGGCGGCGGTGTACACGTCCACCACGCCCGGCAGCGCGCGCAAGCCTGGCACGTCCACCGCGCGCAGCCAGCCGTGCGCCATGGGCGAGAGGCCGAGCGCAGCGTGCAGCGTGCCGGCGAGCTCGGGGGTGTCGTCCGTGTAGGCGGCCTGGCCGCTCACGTGCAGGGCCGCGGACTCGTGCGGCAGCGAGAGCCCGACGGCGCCGGCTGGTCCCGGTGCCAGCGCGGGCGGTGTGACCACGGGCTCGTGCGGCGCGTTCATGCCACCCCCTCCAGCCCCTCGCGCGCGAAGACCGAGGTTTGCTGCGCGGCCAGCGGCGCGTCCGCGCGTGTCTGGAGCCACAGCCGCTCGAGCAGCCCGCGTGCGGCCTGACGCCGGTAGGCGGCGCTGGCGCGCAGGTCCGTCAACGGCGTGAAGTCGGCGTCGAGTGCGGCCTGAGCCGCGCGCAGCGTGGCCTGCGTCCAGGGTTGCCCACGCACCGCGGCCTCGGCACCGGCCGCCCGCCGCACGGTGGCGGCCATGCCGCCGAAGGCGAAGCGCGCCTCGGCGACGCGGCCCTGCGCGTCGAGCTCCAGGAGGAGGCCTGCGCACAGCGCGGAAATGTCGCAGTCGAAACGCTTGCTCAGCTTCCAGCCGCGCAGGTGCAGCCGTTCGTCGATCGCGGTGTCGGGCACCTCGGCGGCCTCGACGAACTCACCGGGCTCGAGGCGGTTCTTCATGTAGTCGACGTAGAACGCGTCCAGCGGCACCGTGCGGCGCAACGCGCCCCGGCGCAGCACGAGGCGCGCCCCGAGCGCCATGAGGATCGGAGCCGTGTCGCCGATGGGCGAGCCGTTGGCGAGGTTGCCCACGAGGGTGCCGGCGTGGCGCACCGGCGGGCCGGCGAAGCGCAGCGCCACCTCGCGCAGCGAGGGCCAGCGCGCGGCGATCGCGTTCCAGGCGTCCTCCAGCGGGGCGGCGGCGCCGATGTGGAGCACGCGCCCTGCACCCGATCCCGGGCCGGGGTGCGCGAGAAGGTGTGCGACCGGGTGCGCCCCCGAGTGCGCGTTCGGGTGTGTATCCGGGTGCGCGTCCGAGTGCGCGTCCGAGTGCGCGCGGCATTCCCGCCACCCGACCTGCCTGAGTTCGCCCACGTCCCCGAGGTACAGCACGTCGCCGAGGTCGCGGTGCAGCTTGGTCACCCACAGGCCGACATCGGTCGAGCCGGCCAGCAGCCGGGCCTGCGGATGTGTCGCCCGCAGCGCGGCCAGTGCGTCGGCGGTGCGCGGGGCATGGAAGTGGTCGACCCGGCCTTCGTGGGCCGGGTGCGCGGTGGCATGGTGCAGCGGCGTGGCCGCCGGGCCGGCCTTGAGTGCGCGCAGCTCGGCCGCGATCGCCGCGGTGTCCAGGCGCTGCACGGGTAGCTCGAACATGCGCTGACCGGCGTCGAGGATGGGCCGGTAGCCGGTGCAGCGGCACAGGTTGCCGGCGAGGTCGTCGGCCAGTTGCTGCCGCGTGGGCTGGGTGCCGGCTGCGCAGTGGCGCTCGTAGGTGGCAGCCAGCGACACCACGAAGCCCGGCGTGCAGAAGCCGCACTGGGAGCCGTGGCACTCGACCATCGCCTGCTGCACCGGGTGCAACGCTGCCGGGCCGCCGAGGTCTTCCACCGTCAGCAGCGCCTTGCCGTCGAGCGTGGGCAGGAAACGGATGCAGGCATTGACGGGGCGCAGGCTGAGCTCACCCACCACCGTGGCAGCGGCCGAGGCGGGCACGTCTTGCGCGAGTTCGGCCACGAGCACGGTGCACGCGCCGCAGTCGCCCTCGCCGCAGCCCTCCTTGGTGCCGGTGCAGCGCACGTCCTCGCGCAGCCAGTCGAGCACGGTGCGCGTGACGGGGGCATCGGTCACCGTCTGCACGCGGCCGCGGTGCAGGAAGTGGAGGGGGCGCACGGGGGGTGGGGCGGCTGGAGAGCCCGAAGGTGCGTCCGCGCCCATGGCGGCGGGCGAGACTGCAGCGGACTCGGCAGGGGGCTTGGCAGGTGACACGTCAGCGCTCACGGCAGGCAGGATCGACGCCATTCCGGCCGCCCGACGATAGCGCGCGACCACCTTCGAGATATACGCGATAGCAGAAGCTAAGCATAATTCGTAGCGTATGCCAAAACCGGCCGCTTCGCCGACCATCCCGGCCAACGTCGACCTCCACCTCGTCCTGGTGCTGCACACCGTCATCGCCGAGCGCAGCGTGTCGCGCGCCGCCTTGCGCCTGCGCGCCTCGCAGCCTGTGGTCAGCGCCCAGCTCAAGCGGCTGCGTGCGCTGACGGGGGACCCCTTGCTGGTGCGCGCGGGTCGGGGCCTGGCGCCCACCCCGGCGGCGCTGGCCATGCTCGCCCCGGCCGAGCGGCTGCTGGCCGAGGCCGAGCAGCTCTTCTCCCCGCGCCAGCGGCAAGCCCCCTTCGATCCGGCCACGAGCACGCTCACGGTGCGCCTGGCCGCCAGCGACTACCTCGACCCGGGGTTCCTGCCCGCGCTCGTGGCCCGCCTGCAGCGCGAGGCGCCCGGGCTCGTGCTCGAGATGCTGCCGCTGTCGGCCTACTTCGACTTCGCGCGCCGGCTCGAGCTGGGCGAGGTCGATCTCGTCGTGGGCAACTGGCTGCACCCGCCGGCCGAGCTGCACCTGGGCCGCCTGACCAGCGACGAAGTGGTGTGCCTCGTCGCGGAGGACCACCCCGCCGTACGCCAGCCCCGCACGTGGACGCGTGAGCGCTACCTGGAATGCGCGCACGTGGCGCCGAGCGCGCTGCAGGCGGGCTCGCCCGGCTTCATCGACGAGCAGCTCCAGCGCCTGGGCCTGCAGCGGCGCATCGCGGTGCGCGCCGCACACTTCAGCCTGATTCCGGCAATGGTCGCGCGCACGCAGCTCGTGCTCACCACCGGGCGCCAGTTCTGCACGCGCGTGGCCGCGGGGCAGCGGCTGCGCATCGTGCCGTGCCCGGTGGAGTTCCCGCCGATGAGCTACTACCAGCTGTGGCATGCGCGCACGCACACGGCCCCGCCGCTGCGCTGGCTGCGCGAGCAGGTGCGCGAGGTGGCGCGCGCGCTGGCGCGCGAGGCCAGCGTGAGGGTGCCGTGAGCGCAGTGCCGCACACGGCCGGCTTGCCGCTTGGCGCGAGGCCGGGCGAGCCGCCGCGCTTCGCGCTGCGCGGCGACCTGCTCGACTTCACAGCCGAGCCCGCGCTCGACGACCCGGCCTCGCCCGCGGTGCGCTGGCGCCCGGCGCACTGGCTGCTCGTCGAGCAGGGCCGCATCGTGGCCGTGCAGCCCGAGGCCCCGCCCGACGGCTGGCCCCGCATCGACCACGCCGGACACCTGGTGCTGCCCGGCTTCATCGACACGCATGTGCACGCCGCGCAGCTGGACGTCCTCGGCTCCTGGGGCACGCAGCTCCTGGACTGGCTGCACACGCACACCTTCCCGGCCGAGCAGCGGATGGCGGATGCCGCGCACGCGGCCCGCATCAGCGCCACCTTCCTGGACGCCTTGCTGGCCGCGGGCACGACCAGTGCGTGCGTGTTTCCGACGGTGCACGCGGTGTCGCTGGACACCCTCTTCGAAGCCGCCGAGGCGCGCGGCATGCGGCTCATCGCGGGCAAGGTGCTGATGGACCGGCACGCACCGCCCGCGCTGTGCGACGACGCCGACCCCGCCGTGGCCGAGCGCGCCTGCGCGGCCCAGATCGCGCGCTGGCACGGCCGCGGCCGCCTCGCCTACGCGATCACGCCGCGCTTTGCGCCCACCTCGAGCGCGGCGCAGCTGGCGATGGCCGGGCGCCTGCTGGCCGCCACGCCCGGGCTCTACCTGCAGACGCACGTGGCGGAGAACGTGGACGAGGTGCGCTGGGTGCGCGAGCTCTTTCCCGAGGCCCGCAGCTACCTCGACGTGTACGCCCGCCATGGGCTGCTGAACGCGCGTACCGTGCTCGCGCACGGCATCTGGCTCGACGAGGCCGACCGCCGGATGCTGCACGCACACGGTGCCCACATCGCCCACTGCCCGAGCTCGAACCTCTTCCTTGGCAGCGGGCTGTACGACTGGCCGGCTGCCCGCGCCGCGGGCGTGGCCACGAGCCTGGCCAGCGACGTGGGCGGCGGCACGAGCCTCGCGCTGCGGCGCACGATGCTCGCCGCGTACCAGGTGCAGGCGATGGCCGGGCGCCGGCTGAGTGCCTGGGCGCTGCTGCACGCCTGCACGCGCGGTGCGGCGCACGCGCTGCGGCTGGACGGCGAGATCGGCGCACTGGAGCCCGGGCGCTGCGCCGACCTCACCGTCTGGCGCTGGGCGAGCGAGCCGGTGGCTGCGCGGCGGCAGGCCGTGGCACGCGACCTCCACGAGCGGCTCTTCGCCTGGCTGACGCTGGCCGACGAGCAAGACCTCGTCGAGACCCGGGTGGCGGGCGTCTCGCGTTACGCTCGCGCCTGAGACCAGCCGGGTCACGCGCGCCTCCTGCCTCCGCGGACCCCACCCGACCGACCGACTCCCTGCCAGCCGCGCCGATGTCCACCCCCGCACTCCGCCTCGAACTCGAGGGCATCTGCAAACAGTACCCGGCGGTGCGGGCCAACGATGGCGTGGCCCTGCGCGTGAAGCCCGGCGAAATCCACGCCGTGCTCGGCGAGAACGGCGCGGGCAAGAGCACGCTGATGAAGATCATCTACGGCGCGGTGCAGCCCGACGCCGGCACGGTGCGTTTCAACGGCGAGGTGGTGCGCGTGGCGAGCCCCGCGCAGGCGCGCGCGCTCGGCATCAGCATGGTCTATCAGCACTTCAGCCTCTTCGACACGTTGAGCGTGGCCGAGAACGTGTGGCTGGGGCTGGACAAGTCCTTCACCCTTGCGCGGGTCGCGCAGCGCATCGGCGAGGTGGCCCACGCCTACGGGCTGGAGGTGGACCCCGAGCGACCGGTGCACTCGCTGTCGGTGGGCGAACGCCAGCGGGTGGAGATCATCCGCGCGCTGCTCACCGACCCGCAGCTGCTGATCCTGGACGAACCCACCTCGGTGCTCACGCCCCAGGCGGTGGACAAGCTCTTCATCACGCTGCGCCGTCTGGCCGAGGGCGGCTGCTCGATCCTCTACATCAGCCACAAGCTCGACGAGATCCGGGCGCTGTGCCACCACTGCACGGTGCTGCGCGGCGGGCGCGTCGTGGGCGAGGTCGATCCCACGCAGGAGACCCCGGCCAGCCTGTCGCGGCTGATGATCGGGGCGGAGCCGCCCGCGCTCGCGCACCGTGCAGCGCGCACGGGCGAGGCCGTGCTGACGGTCGGGGGGCTCACGCTCGCGCGGCAGGAACCCTTCGGCACCGACCTGCGCGACATCTCGCTGGACGTGCGCGCCGGCGAGATCGTGGGCATCGCCGGCGTGTCGGGCAACGGCCAGCAGGAGCTGATGCTCGCCCTCTCGGGCGAGGACGTGCGGGCGCCCGCTGGCAGCATCCGGCTGCATGGGGCCGACATCGCCCGTGCCGCACCGGCTGTGCGCCGCGCCGCGGGGCTGCACGCGGTGCCCGAGGAACGCCTGGGGCGCGGCGCGGTGCCCTCGCTCAGTCTCGCGCAGAACACGCTGCTCACCCGCACCGAGACGGTGGGCCGCGGCGGCTGGGTGGCGCCGGGGCGGCTGCAGGCGCTGGCCGAGTCCATCATCGCGCGCTTCCAGGTGAAGGCCGGCGGGCCGGGTGCCGCGGCGCGCAGCCTGTCCGGGGGCAACCTGCAGAAGTTCATCGTCGGGCGCGAGATCGACGCGCGCCCGAAGCTGCTGCTCGTCTCGCAGCCCACCTGGGGGGTGGACGTGGGGGCAGCGGCGCTCATCCGTGGCGAGTTGCTGGCGCTGCGCGAGGCCGGCTGCGCGGTGCTCGTCGTCAGCGAGGAGCTCGAGGAGCTCTTCGAGATCTGTGACCGGCTGCACGTGATCGCCAAGGGCCGGCTCTCGCCCTCGGTGCCCACCGCACAGGCCACGGTCGAGCAGGTGGGGCAGTGGATGTCGGGGATGTGGGGCGCCGCAGGGGCCCCGGCCGATGAAGGGGAGGCTGCGCATGTTGCGACTTGAAGCCCGCCCGCAACCCTCGCAGGCGATGGCGCTCGCCTCGCCGCTGATCGCGCTGGCCGCTACGGTCCTCATCGGCATCGCCCTGTTCGCGCTGCTGGGCAAGGACCCGGTTCGCGGGCTGCAGATGTTCTTCGTCGAGCCGCTCAACGGCGCGCGCGCGCTGTCCGAGCTCTCGATCAAGGCCGTGCCGCTGGTGCTGATCGCACTCGGCCTGGCGGTGTGCTTCCGCGCCAACGTGTGGAACATCGGCGCCGAGGGGCAGTTCGTGCTCGGCGCGATCTGCGCCGGCTGGGTGGCCATGCAGGCGGGCCCGGCCACGGCCTGGATGGGCAAGTTCTACGTGCTGCCGATCCTGCTGGCCGGCGTGCTCGGCGGCATGGCCTGGGCGGGCATCGTGGCGGCGCTGCGCGACCGCTTCCACGCCAACGAGATCCTCGTGAGCCTGATGCTCGTCTACGTGGCGGTGCAGCTGCTGAACTTCCTTGTCTACGGCGCCTGGAAGGACCCCAAGGGCTACAACTTCCCGCAGACCATCACCTTCCTCTCGCAGACGCAGGTGCCGCGGCTGGTGGACGGGCTGCGCGCGAACATCGGCCTGCCGATCGCACTCGCTGCCGTGGCGGCGTGCTGGGTGTTCCTGTTCCGCACCTTCCGCGGCTTCCAGCTGCAGGTGGGCGGCATCGCGCCGGCTGCGGCGCGCTACGCGGGCTTCTCCTCGCGCTCGGCACTGTGGATGGCGCTGCTGCTGTCCGGCGGGCTCGCGGGCCTGGCCGGCGGGCTCGAGGCGGCCGGGCCGCTCGGCCAGCTCACGCCCTACGTGCCGGTGGGCTACGGCTTTGCGGCCATCATCGTCGCCTTCGTCGGCCGGCTGCACCCGCTGGGCATCGTCTTCTCGGGCGTGCTGATGAGCATGTTCTACATCGGCGGCGAGCTCGCGCAGTCGCGCATGGGGTTGCCCAAGTCGCTCACGGGCGTGTTCCAGGGGCTGCTGCTGTTCTCGCTGCTGGCCTGCGACACGTTGATCCACTACCGCGTGCGGCGCGCGGTGCGCCAGCCCGGCTGAGGCGCCTCGCCGCACCGTGCCCGCCACCCCCCGACCCACCGCCTTGTTCACCGGAGCCCTGCACCCATGAACGAGATCGCCCTGCTCGTGGCCGCCACGCTGAACGCCGGCACCGTGCTGGCGCTGGCGGGCCTGGGCCTGCTCATCAGCGAACGCGCCGGCATCGTCAACCTCGGGGCCGAGGGGATGATGCTGGTGGCGGCCATCGCGGGTTTCGCCACTGCCGCCCATACGGGCAGCGACCTGCTGGCCTTCGGCGCCGGCATGGCCGCCGGCGCCGCGCTGGCCGCGGCCTTCGGCGTCCTCGTGATCTGGCTCAACACCAACCAGTACGCCACCGGCCTGGCCCTGAGCCTCTTCGGGGCCGGGTTCTCGGCTTTCGTGGGCATCGCCTACACGCAGGCCAAGCTCGGGCCTCGCGCCGAGTGGGCCGTGCCGGGGCTGGCCGACCTGCCGGTGCTCGGCCCGGCGCTGTTTCGCCAGCACCCGCTCGTCTACGTGGCCATCGCGCTCGCGCTGGGTATCGGCTGGTTCCTGTGGCGCTCGCGCGCCGGGCTCGTGCTGCGCGCGGTGGGCGAGTCGCCCGAGAGCGCCCACGCCCTTGGCCTGCCGGTGCGACGCATCCGGCTCGCGGCTGTGGTGTTCGGCGGCGCGTTGTGCGGGCTCGGTGGCGCCTACATCTCGGTGATCTACACCCCGCTGTGGGTGGAAGGCATGGTGGCGGGAAAGGGCTGGATCGCGCTCGCGCTGACCACCTTCGCCACCTGGCGCCCGGCGCGCGTGCTGCTGGGCGCCTACCTCTTCGGGGGCGTCACGATGCTGCAGTTCCACCTCCAGGGCGAGGGGGTGCAGATCGCGAGCCAGCTGCTGACGATGCTGCCCTACCTGGCCACCATCGTCGTGCTGGTGGCGATCTCGCGCAACGCGGCGTGGATCCGCGCGAACATGCCGGCCTCGCTGGGCAAGCCGTTTTTCCCGGGCTCGTAGCGGCTTATTGCGCACCCGACCCATAATGCGCGCTTCTCCGCGAGCAGCCCCCCGTCTGCCGGCGGCTGCCGCGGCGAGCCGGTCACCCCGATCCCTCCCAACCCCTCCTCCAAGGAGCCTCCACCCATGACCCCTTCCACCAAGCGCTCGCTGCTCAAGCTCGCGGGCCTGTCGGCAATGGCCGCCACCGCCGTGCTCGTCGGCTGCGGCAAGAAGGAAGAGCCGAAGAAGGAAGCTGCGGCTCCGGCCGCTTCCGCCCCGGCCAAGCCCGAGCCGCTGAAGATCGCCTTCGCCTACGT
>JBDKFA010000088.1:0-19471 GCA_039798945.1 Pseudomonadota bacterium | reverse complement strand
TCGGTCGAGAGGGCCGCGGCCACGCTGGCGTAGCGCGCGGCCGTGAGCAGGTCGTCGCCAGCCACGCGGCGTGCCACGAAGGCGCCGCCGAAGGTGTCGCCGGCACCGGTGGCGTCCACCGGCCGGCACGGGTGCGGGGGGATACGGTGGCGCTGCGTGGCATCGGCCACGAGCGCGCCGCGTGCGCCGAGCTTGAGCGCCACCACCTTGGCGCCGAGCGCCAGGCAGTGGTCGACGATCGCATCGTCATCCTGCAGCCCGGTGAGCACGGTCATGTCGTCGTGGCTCGGCAGGCAAATGTCGGCCAGCCGCATCGCCTCGGTCATCACCGCGCGTGCGCGGGCCGCCGGCCACAGTTTCAGGCGCAGGTTCGTGTCGAAGCTCACGCGCATGCCGGCGGCCCGTGCGGCCTCGATGGCGGCGAAGCCCGCGTCGCAGGCGCTCGCGGAAATCGCGAGGCTGATGCCCGACAGGTGGAAGACGCGCGCCGCACGCACAGCGCCCAGCGGCACGGTGGCCGGGGATACGCGGCTCGCGGCACTGCCGCTGCGGAAGAAGTGGAAGTGGTGGCCGCCCGCGTCGTGCGTGACGAAGTAGATCGCGGTGTAGGCCTCGCGGTCCACCGCCACGCTCGCGTGGTCGACCTGCTCGCGCGTCCACAGCTCGCGCAGCATGCGGCCGTAGGGGTCGTCGCCGAGAGCGCCCGCATAGGCCACGCGCGCGCCCTGGCGGGCCGCGGCGATGGCGAAGTTGGAGGTGTCCCCACCGAAGCCCTGCAGGTACAGCCGCCCGCCGCCTTCGCCGGTCTGGTTGAACTCGACCATCGGCTCGCCGAAGGCGACGATGTCGAAGGCGGGGGAAGAGGGGCTGCTCACGGCGGGGTGCTCGGTCGGGGTTCAGCGTAGCGCAAGTGGGGCGAAGCCGTTGCGGGGTCGGTTCCGGCGCGGTGCCAGACCCTGCGCTCAGATCCGGCCGTACTTGGCCAGGCCCTTGCGCAGCGACTTCTCTGCCAGGATCAGGCGCGCCTGCTCGAGCTCGCGCGCATCGATCTCGCTGGCCATCGCGAGCACCGCCTCGGCCTGCGCACGCGGCACGCACACCACGCCGTCCACGTCGCCCACCATCAGGTCGCCGGGGTGCACGACGACCCCGCCGATGCGTACCGGCACCTGCGAGGCGACCGTCTTGTAGCGGCCGAGCGTGGTGCCTGGGCTCACGGAGCGGGCGTACACGGGAAAGCCGTAGTCGCGGCGGATCTCCACCAGATCGCGCACGCCACCGTCGAGGACAGCGCCCACGTGGCCGTTGGCCACCGCACCGGCGGTCATCAGGCCGCCCCAGACGGCGACGTCCGGCTGCCCATCGAGGATGGAGATGACGATGACGCTGCCGGCTGGCGCCTCGTCGATCAGGTCGAGCGCGTGCTGCGGCGGCACGAACTCGTCGGTGGCCACCTCGAGCACGGTGGCGGCCGGGCCGCAGATGCGCTGCTCGTTGATGCGCGGCTTGATCGTGTGGTCCAGGTAGCCGCGCCGGCCGCAGACCTTGTCCACGGCGTCGGCGACGGAGGCGATGGCGACGCGGCTGAAGCCGTCGATGAGGGCGGAAAGTTCCATGGTGGAGAGGGCCTTGGGGGCCAGGTTCAGGGCCAGGGGTTGAGCCAGTGCAGCGGCGGTTCGCCGCGCAACACGCGCACCGCTTCCTCGGCGGCCTTGCGCTGCAGGTCGCGCATCGATTCCTCGCTGTACCAGCCGATGTGGTTCGTGACCACGACATTGTCCAAGGTGAAGAGCGGATGGGCGGCATCCGGGGGCTCGGGGTCGAAGACGTCCAGACCGGCCCCACCGAGGCGCCCCCCGGCCAGCGCGGCGTGCAGCGCATCAAGGTCCACAAGCCCGCCGCGTGCGGTGTTCACGAGCAGGGCGCCCGGCTTCATCAGGGCGAGCCGCCGCGCGTCGAACAGGTGCCGCGTCTGCGGCGTCAGCGGCGCGTGCAACGAGACCAGGTCGGCCTCGCGGCACAGCGTGTCGAGCGCGCAGCCCTGCACGCCCAGTGGCAGATCACCGGCATGGGGGTCATGCACGAGCACGCGCGCGAAGCAGAAGCCCTCGAGCTTGGCGTGCGTCATGCGGGCGATGCGGCCGTAGCCGACCAGCCCCAACGTGCCGCCGCGCAGCCGGTGCAGCGGGCGCAGCACGCCCGAGGACCATCGGCCCGCGCGCACCTCGCGGTCGTGCAGCAACACGGCACGGTTCAACGCGAGCGCAAGCGCCACGGCCTGGGTGCTCACCTCGTCGGTGCCGTAGTCGGGCACGTTGGCCACGTGGATGCGGCGCTCGCGCGCGGCCTGCAGGTCGATGTTGTCCACGCCGATGCCGTAGCGGATGACCGCCCGGCCGCGTGCCATCGCCTGCAGGGCCTCGCGCGGCACGGGGCTCTCGCGCACGAGTACGATGCTCGCGTCGCGCACGGCCTGCACCGCGGCCGCCGCATCCCCGCGCACCGGCCGCAGCGCGAAGTCCGCGCCGGCCTGGGCGAGCAATGCCGTCTCCTGGTCGTAGGAGGCGTAGCCGTCGTCGATGGCGACGACGAGGGCGCGCTCGCCGGAGGCCGTGGCGGGGACCGTCATCGCCGTGTGCGCAGGGTGCGGGGCAGGCAGGCCGGGCTCGGCGCGGCGTTCAGCGCTTGGTGGCGTCGATGGCCTTGAAGAGGTCGTCGACGTAGGCCTTGCCGATTTCGGCCTCGGCCCACTGGCGCACCGGCGGCTGCGCAAGGCGGCGGAACTCGCCGATCTGCGCGGTCGTGGGCACGTAGACCTGCATGCCCACCTTCTCGAGGATGGCCTTCGCGTTCTTGTCCTGGTCGGCTGTCATCTTGCGGTGGATCGCCACGGCCTTGGCCGTGCCTTCGTCCACGGCCTTGCGCTCGGCGGCGGACAGGCCCTGGTAGAAGCGGTCGTTGATCACGTAGCCGTGGATGCTCCACACGTGGCCGTCCAGCGTCGCGAACTTCTGGTGCTGGAACAGGCTGGCCGCGAGGATGTTGGTGACGCCGTTCTCCTGGCCGTCCACCACCTTCTGTTGCAGCGCGGTGGGCAGCTCCGCCCACGGAATGGCCGATGCCGAGGCACCCAGCGACTCCACCAGCGCCTTGAACACCGGCGAGGGCTGGATGCGGATCTTCATGCCCTTCATGTCCGCTGGGCTCTGGATCGGGCGCAGGCTGTTGGTGAAGTGGCGCACACCGTTGTCGGCCACGCCGAGCAGCCGGATGCCGGTCTTCCTGATCATGTCGTTGGAGAAGCCCTCGCGCCAAGCCGAGTCGTACACGCGCCAGGCGTGCTCGTGGTTCTCGAACAGGAAGGGGATGCCGAGCACGCCAATGGGCTTGTGCACGGTGGCGATCGCCCCGTCGTGGGCGACGGCCATCTCCAACGTGCCGAGCTTCACGCCTTCCATCGTCGGCTGGTCCTTGCCGAATTGGCCGGCTGGGAAGATCTCGACCTTGATCGAGCCGTTGGTGGCCTTTTCCACGTGCTCCTTGAAGGCGAGTGCGGCCACGTGCTTGGGTTGGTCGTCCTTGGCGGGCTGGAAGTGGGCGTACTTCAGCGTCTTTTGCGCATGGGCCAGCGGCAGCGCGAACGCCAGCGCGGCGGCGACGGCGAGGAAGCGGAACTTCATGCAGTGTCTCCTGGTCGTGGTGTGGAAGGGTGGTGGAAGGAGGCGGGACGAATCAGGCGCGGGTGGGCGTCAGCGCGCGTAGCCGAACCATGCGGGCACGGCCGTGGACAGCGGCGCCCACAGCACGACGGCCAGCAGCACGACGAGCTCGGCGGCCAGCAGCGGCACGATGGCGCGCGCGAGCTTTTCCAGGCGCAGCCGGCCCACCGAACTCATCACGAACAGCACGCCCCCGACGGGCGGCGTGATCAACCCGATCGTCAGGTTGAGCACGATGGCCATCGCGAAGTGCAGCGGGTGGATGCCGAACTGGTCGCACAGCGGCGCGAGCACCGGCACGAGGATGATCACCGCCGGCAGCGTGTCGATGAACAGGCCGCAGATCAGTACGAAGACCATCACGATCAGCATCACGACGATGGGGTCGGTGGTCATGCCGCCAATGGCCGAGGCGATGCTCTGCGGGATCTGCAGCAGCGTCAGCAGCCAGGCGAACAGCGAGGCCATCGAGACGATGAGCAGCGCCGCGCTCGTCACGAGCCCGCTTTGCAGCAGCACCTTGCCGATCAGCCGTGCGTTCAGCGTGCGCGTGACGAAGAGCCCGATGAATAGCGCGTAGAACACCGCCACCGCGGAGGCCTCAGTGGGCGTGAACAGCCCGGTGAGGATGCCCGCGATGATGATCACCGGCATCAGCAGCACGGGCGTGGCGCGCCACAGCGCGCGCAGGCGCTCGCCCCAGGGCATGGAAGCCTGCGGCTTGCCGTATCCCCGGCGCACGCAGATCCAGTGGTTGGCGGCCATCAGAGCGGCCCCGAGCAGCAAGCCGGGTACGACCCCGGCCAGGAACAGACCCGCCACCGTCACGCGGCTGTCGGTGAGCGCGTAGATCACCATGATGATCGACGGCGGGATGATCGGCCCGATGGTGGCAGTGGCCGCCGACAGCGCCGCCGAGTAGTACCGGTCATAGCCGGACCTCTCCATCATCCGCATCTCCACCGCCCCCGGGCCTGCGGCGTCGGCGAGTGCGGAGCCGCTGATGCCGGCGAACATCATCGAGGTGACGACGTTGACGTGGCCCATGCCGCCACGGATGTGGCCGACCAGAGAGTTCGAGAATCGAAGCAGCGCCGTGGTGATGCCACTGGCGGTCATCAGGTCGGCCGCCAGGATGAAGAAGGGCACCGCCATCAGCGGGAAGGAGTTGATGCCGTCGAAGAAGCGCTGCGGCACCGACAGCAGCGACAGCTTGCCGTCGACGGCCAGCGCGAGCAGCCCCGCGCCGCCCATGGTGAGCGCGATCGGCAGGCCGAGTGCGAGCCCGACCACGAAGACGGTGAAGAGGACGGTGCTCATCGCGAGAAGGCCTCCTCGGCGTCGCCGGAAAGGTCCTCGGGCGACTCGAAGCGGCGCTCGACGAAGGCGCGCCAGAAGGTGAGCAGGTGCAGCAGGCACATCGCCGTGCCGATGGGCACGCCCAGGTAGGGCAGGCCGGCGGGGACGTTCATCACCGGCGTCTCCTGGTTCCAGGTGAACAGGGCGATCTGCACGCCGAGCACCGTGACGACGAGCATGAAGAGGGCGATGGCCGCGGCCACCAGTGTGCGCAGGATGCGCCGGGGCGTCTCGGGCAGCAGGTCCTGCAGCGTGTCCACCGCCACGTGCCGGCCTTCGCGCAGCGCGAGCCCGGCGCCGAGGTAGGTGATCCAGATCATCTGGTACTGCGTGAGTTCCTCCACCCAGATGATCGACTGGTTGAACAGGTAGCGCGAGACGACGTTGACGAACACGAGCACGGCCATCACGGCCATCAACCCGATGATCAGCGCCTGGTTGGCGCGCACGAGCACGGACTCGAGCTTGCCTGGCGGCGTGGCCGCGGGATCGGCGGCAGACTCGGGGGTGTGCATGCGTGGGGCTCCTGTGCCCGGTGCAACCCCAGGCGGCCCGCAGGCTAACTGATATCTTAGATGTCAAAATCCGAGAAATCCCCGATTTCCGCGGCTGCGACGTGGCCTATACCTGCACCCTGCAATGGATACCCCGCTGACGCTGCAACGCCCGCAAAGCCTGACCGACATGGCCGACGAGCGGCTGCGGGCAGCCATCGTCGATGGCGAGCTGGCGCTCGGCGAGCAGGTGTCGGAAGCCCAGCTCGCGCGCCGTCTGGGTGTGAGCAAGACGCCGGTGCGCGAGGCGCTGATGCGGCTGGCGGCCGACGGCCTCGTGGAGGTGCATCCGCAGCGGGGCACCTTCGTGTTCCGCCTGGACGCGCGGCAGGTGGGCCAGCTGTGCCGCTACCGCGCCACGATCGAGACGGCCGCGCTGCGCGAGGCGATGGCCACGAGCCGCCTGAGCCTCGCGCGTGAACTCGCTTCGCGCGTCAAGGCCATGGCGCGGGCCCAGCGCGCGAAGGATGCGCGTGCCCTGGCCACGCTCGACATGGAGTTCCACTGGCAGCTGCTTGCCCACTGCGACAACCCCTACCTGCACGCGGGCTACGGCGTGATCCGCTGGCAGCTGCTGGCGATGCGGCACCGCGCGCCAATCTCCAACGCGGTGCCCAGCCACCAGGTGTTGGTGGAGGCGGTGCAGGCCGACGACGTGGAGCGCGCGTGCGCGCTGCTCAGCGCCCACGTGCTGGAGAACGAGGCGCGCTATTCGGCGGTGTGTGGTGCCGGCTGAGCCGGCTCGCGCCGCAACCACACGCACAGCCCCGTGATCGTCGCGCCGTGGTCCTGGCGCAGTGCGTGGCGCTGGGTGGCGCAGACCTGCAGCCCGTGTGTCTGGGCAAGCGCACGCACATACGTTTCGGCATGCGCATAGCGCAGGGTCGTGCGCAGCACGTAGCCGGCAACGGGCGAGCCGGCGGCGGTGCCCTCAGGTGCAGCCGTGGGTGTGTACGTGGGCGCGCCCGGGGCGGGCATGATTCGGTTGCCGGATTCCTCGTCCCAGGCTTCCACCGAGAACGCGAACACGCCACCGGGCTCGAGCACGCGCTGCACGCCGGCGAACACGGGCTCCAGGGCGCCGAGGTAGACGAACACGTCGGCGGCGATGACGAGCTCGTAGCGGCGCTCGGTGGCCTGCAGGTGTTCGACGACGTCGCCGTGCACGAGCCGGCCGTAGCGGCCGAGGGCACGCGCCTTGTCGAGCATCGCGGCGGACAGGTCCACGCCGTCGAGCTGCCCGACCCAGCGCTGCAGCGGGGCCGCGCACAGCCCCGTGCCGCAACCCAGGTCGAGCGCAGCGCCGAAGTGCGGGATGCCCGTTTGCGCGAGCCCGTCGGCCAGCAGCTGCGGGGTGCGGTAGCCCAGGCCCTGCACGAGGTGCGTGTCGAACTGGTCGGCATAGCCGTCGAAGAGCTGCTCCACGTATTGGCGCGGCGGTGCCTCGGGGGCACGCTGGGCATCGCGCAGGGCGGCCACCTGGAAACGCAGCATCGGGTCGTCGGCGCCGAGCGCGATCGCGCGTTCCAGGCAGGCGAGTGCCTGTTCGGGCTGGCCACGGTCACGGTGCAGCGAGCCGAGGTCGATCCACACCGCGACGAACGCCTCGTCGCGAGCCAGGGCTGTCTTCCAGGCCAGTTGCGCGTCGTCGGGCCGCTCCAGCGCCACCAGCGCCAGCCCGCGGCGGTGGTGCACCCCTGCGTCGTTCGCGCCGCAGGCCAGGGCCTGCTCGAACGCGTGCAGCGCCTCGGCATGGCGGGCGAGTGCGGCCAGGGCCACGCCGCGGTGGTTCCAGGCCTGCGCATCGGCAGGCTGTGCCGCCAGCGCCTGCTCGAGCGCGGGCAGCGCCTCGTCGGGACGGCCCAGGCGGATGCGGGTGGCCGCCAGGTTCACGAGCGCGGAGGGACGTCCCGGCAGGGCCTGCAAGGAGGCCAGGAAGCACGCTTCCGCTTCCTCGAAGTGCCCGGCCTCGAAGGCGGCATTGCCCGCCACGAAGCGGGCGCGGGCGTGTTCGAACTCAGGCGTGCTCATCGGGTGCCCCTGTACACGGTGTTGGCTGTGATGGGCCTCAGGGGTCGGGCCGGCACGTTCATGCCGGTTTGCGCACCATGCTCACCGCGATGCCGCCCACGATCAGCACGAAGGCGACTGCGTGGTAGGCGCGTGGTGCTTCACCGAGCACCATGGCCGACATCACCGCGGCGAAGAGTGGCGTCAGGTTGTTGAAGAAGGCGGCCAGCGTCGGCCCGCCCTCGGCCACGCCCAGCCCCCAGCAGCGGTAGGCGAGGATCGAGGCGCCGAGTGACACGTACAGCAGCGCCACGGCCACCGGCCAGCTCCAGGCGATGGCGTGGGTGCCGGCGAGCTGCTCGCCGGCGAAGAAGAGCGAGGAGCCGAGCAGGCCGAAGAGCATCTGGATCGTCAGGATGCCCTTCCAGTCCCAGTCGGGGCGCGCCTCACCGCGCATGTGGGCGGGCGGGCGCGCGAGCAGCCAGCTGTAGAAGGCCCAGCCGATGATGGCACCCAGGATGTAGAGGTCTCCGGGGACGAAGCGCACGGTGCGCAGCGTCTCCAAGGAGCCGCGGCTGATGACGAGCAGCACGCCGGCAGCGCCCAGCACGGCGCCGAGCACCTGCCGCCGCGTCGGACGCTCGCCGTAGAAGAGGGCTCCCACCAGCAGCATCCACACCGGCATGCTCGAGGCCACGAGCGTGACGTTGATGGGCGTGGAGGTGGTGAGGGCCAGGTACTGCAGCGAGTTGAACAGGCCCACGCCGAGCACGCCGATGGCGAGCAGGTAGGGCCAGCGCTCGGCGATGCGCGACCACGGCACGAGCGCGCGCCAGGCCAGCGGCAGCAGGATGAGCGCGGCCAGCACCCAGCGCAGGAAATTCAGCGTCATCGGTGGCACCACCCCCACCATCAGGCGCCCGACCACGGCATTGCCGGCCCACAGCAGCGGGGGCAGGGTCAGCATCAGGGCCAGGCGCGGGGTCAGCGACACGGGCGCGATGGTGCCACGCAGCGCGGCCTTGCGCCTTCGCGTACCCTACAGCCTGAGACCCCTTTCCACCCCCGACTCCTTCCCGAGGACCCCGCACCATGCCCCGTGCCATCCAGATCTCCGCCTTCGGCGGCCCCGAGCAGATGCAACTCGTCGAGGTGCCCGTGGGCGAACCCGGCCCGGGCCAGATCCGCATCCGTCACCACGCCTGCGGCCTGAACTTCATCGACGTCTACCAACGCACGGGCCTGTACCCGAACGCGCTTCCGCTGAACCTGGGCATGGAAGGCGCGGGCATCGTCGAGGCGGTGGGCCAGGGCGTCACGCACCTGAAGCCCGGCGACCGCGCGGCGTATGCGAGCAACCCGCCCGGCAGCTACAGCGAGGCCCGCGTGATGCCGGCCACCCAGGTGTGCAGGCTGCCCGACGACATCGCCTTCGACACGGGCGCGGCGATGATGCTCAAGGGGTTGACGGCCCAGTACCTGCTGCGCCGCAGCCGGCCGGTGGAGGGGCTGGAGCCGGGCGACTTCGTGCTCTTCCACGCCGCCGCGGGTGGGGTGGGCCTGATCGCCTGCCAGTGGGCGAAGGCGCTCGGGCTGCAGCTCATCGGCACGGCGGGGGGCGAGGCGAAGTGCCGGCTGGCGCTCGAGCACGGCGCCGCGCACGCGATCGACTACACGAAGGAGGACTTCGTGGCCCGCGTGAAGGCCATCACCGGCGGCAAGGGCGTCAAGGTGGTCTACGACTCCATCGGCAAGGACACCTTCGACAAGAGCCTGGACTGCCTGCGGCCCTTCGGGCTGATGGTGAGCTTCGGCAATGCCTCGGGGCCGGTGGCGCCCTTCGCCCCGGGCATCCTCGGGCCCAAGGGGTCGCTCTACGTGACGCGGCAGACCCTTTTCACGCACATCGCCACGCGCGAGTCTTGCCAGCAGATGGCCGACGACCTGTTCGCCGTGGTGCGCAGCGGCGCGGTGAAGATCCGCATCGACCAGCGCTACGCACTGGCCGACGTGGCGCAGGCGCACCGCGACCTCGAGGCGCGCAAGACGACGGGCTGCACGGTGTTGATGCCCTGAGGCGCGGGGCCCCTGGGGCCCTGGTGCGCTCAGGCGCTCAGGCGCCTAGGCCCCAGGCTCGGGGAGCCCTGTCGCGCCAGCCCCTCTCGGGTTCAGCCCGCCGCAGGCTCGGCCGTTCCGACCGCGTCGCGGTAGGCGTGCCACGACGCATGCCCGATGACGGGCCCGACCAACACGAGCCCGACGAACCACGGCAGCATGGCGAGCACCGTCACGAGGGTGATGAGTGCGCCCCAGCAGAGCATCACCCCGGTCTGGGCGAGCACCAGCCGGATGCTCGTCAGGCCGGCGGTGATGGCATCGGTCTCGCGGTCGAGGATCATGGGCATCGAGACGACGCTCACCGAGAAAATGAGCCCCGCGAAGACGGCGCCCACGGCCGCCCAGGCGAGGATGAACTCGATGTTCTCCGGGTTCAGCAGCGCCAGCAGCGAGCCCTTGAAGTCGGGCATGCCCTCGAAGCTGACGGCGAAGACGACGAGCGTGGCGCGCCCCCACAGCATCTCGAGCACCAGCAGCACGAAGCCGAAGATCGCGAGCTGGCCGGTGCGCGTGTCCCAGGCGAGCAGGCTGTCGCCGAAGTCCGGCTTCTCGCCGCGCTCGAGCCGCTGGCTCACGCGGTACAGCCCCAGGCACAGGAAGGGCCCCATCAGCAGGAAGCCCGCGGAGAGCGCGAGCGTGTAGGCCGGCGCGTGCTCGTAGACCTTCAGCAGCGCCCACCCCATCACCATGAAGACGAGCCCGTAGAAGAGCCCGATGCCCGGCGCATGCACGAAATCGCGCACACCGCGGTCGATCCAGCGCAGGGGGTCGGTGTAGCGAAGCGGGCGCAGCGGGATGTCCAGCATCAGTCGTCCTCCTCCTGCCGATGGTGGTGGCTGCGCCAGACCGAGCGCAGCAGCCACAGCCCGCCCACGACGGCCCCCACGAACCCGATCAGGCCGAAGGCCGGCAACCCGAGCAGCGTGGGCCCGCCGCCGACGGTCATGACGATGGACGATCCCACGATCAGCGCGGCGATGACGAGAGCGAGCGCAAGGCGGCTCGCTGCGCGGTCGAGCTGGTCGCCCACACGCCGCAGGTGTGCGAGTTCGAGGCTGACCTGCAGCCGCCCGCGCCGGGCATTGCGCAGCAGCCGCGACAGGTCGTGCGGAAGCTGCTCGGCCAGTGCCAGCCCGCGCGAGACGGCTTTCCACGCGCGCTGCCCGATCGCACGCGGCTGCCAGCGCGAGCGCACCACGCCCCGCAGCAGCGGAAGTGCCTCGGTGGCCATGTGGAAGCCTGGGTCCAGGCCGCGGCCCATGCTCTCCAGCGACACGAAGGCCTTGATCAGCAGCGCCAGGTCGGCCGGCAGCGCCAGGCGATGCTCGCGCAGGATGGTGGTCACGTCTGCCAGCATGCCGCCCAGGCTGAGCTGGGCGAGCGGCGTGCCGTGGTACTGGTCGACGAAAGCCTCGATCTCGCTTTCGAGCTGGGTGAGGTTCGCGCCGTGGCCATTGCCGGTCCAGTCCAGCAGCACGTCGGCTACGGCCTGCGGCTCGCGTTGCACGAGCCCGAGCAGCAGCCGCAGCAGTTCGTCGCGCCGGCGCTCGGTGAGCCGCCCGACCATGCCGAAGTCGATGAAGGCGAGCCGGTTGCCGCTCAGGTAGAACACGTTGCCCGGGTGGGGGTCGGCGTGGAAGAAGCCGTCTTCCACGATCATCTTGAGCACCGCCTGTGCGCCGCGCTGCGCAAGCAGTTTGCGGTCCAGGCCGGCCGCGTCCACCTGCGCCAGGTCTTCACCCGGGATGCCCTCGATGCGCTGCTGCACGTTCACGCGCGTGCCGGTGTGGGCCCAGACCACGCGCGGCACGGTGACGAAGCCCAGCGGCGCCAGGTTCGCGGCCACGCGTTCGGCGTGGCGGCATTCGGCGGCGAGGTCGAGCTCGCGGCGCAGCGAGCGGGCGAACTCGCGCACCAGCTGCCGTGGCCGGTAGGGGCGCAGCGCCGGCAGTTCCTCCTCGGCCATCACGGCCACGCGCTCGAGCAGCCGCAGGTCGGCTTCCACCACCTGCTCGATGCCGGGGCGGCGCACCTTCACGATGACCTCGGTGCCATCGTGCAGCCGCGCGCTGTGCACCTGGGCGATCGAGGCGCCGGCCAGCGGCTCGGCCTCGAACCAGGCGAAGACCTCCTCGGGCTCGCCGTCCAGGTCTTCGCGCAACTGCGGTCGCAAGGCTGCGAGCGGTACCGCCGGCACGCGGCTGTGCAGCTTGGCGAGCTCTTCGATCCAGGCCGGGCCGAGCAGGTCGGCGCGGCCCGCGAGCACCTGGCCGAGTTTGACGAAGGCCGGGCCCAGCTCCTCGAGCGCGAGGCGCAGCTGTACCGGGGGCTCGAGCCTGGCGAGGTCCGCCGTGTGCGTGCGGTTCACCGCCCGCCCGGCGCGCTCGAGCGCATCGGCCAGGCCGAGCCGGCGCACCAGGTCACCGAGGCCATGGCGCATGAGCACCGAGGCGATCTCGTGCAGGCGACCGAGGTCGCGTGCGGCACCGAGGGTTTCGATCAGCATGGGCGGGCCTGGAGCCTAGATGACGTTGAGCTCGAGCAGCGGCTCGCCGCGCGCGAGGCGCGCGGGCGACAGGGCCTCGATCGACGGCGCCGGGCACGGGGCCTGGGCGATCGCCGCCGCCAGTGCGCAG
Source organism: Pseudomonadota bacterium (assembly GCA_039798945.1). Classification (GTDB taxonomy): domain Bacteria; phylum Pseudomonadota; class Gammaproteobacteria; order Burkholderiales; family Burkholderiaceae_C; genus Rubrivivax. The sequence goes on along the minus strand of JBDKFA010000088.1, from coordinate 7,075 downwards.
CCCACGGCCGGCGCCTGCTGCATGCCGTGGCCGGAGAAGCCGCAGGCCGTCCACAGCCCGGGCACACCCGGCACGGCGCCGGCCAGGCCGTTGTGGTCGAAGTCGTTCATCTCGTAGTAGCCGGCCCAGGCCGCGCGCACGCGCAACGCCTCGAAGGCGGGGATGCGTGTGGCGAGCGCGGGCCAGATCACGTCATCGAAGAGGGCGTGGTCGATCGCGCCGAGGTCGGGCTCGTCGGGGTCGCCGGGGCCGCCGTCTTCCACGGCCCGGGGTGGCGCACCCGCGAGGAAGCCGTTGCCTTCGGGGCGGCACCACACGCCGCTCGGGTCGATGAGCAGCGGGCAGCCGGGCAGCCGGGCCGGGCTGTCGAGCACGAAGACGTCGCGCTTGCGCGCGTGCACGGGCCAGTGCTGCCCCACGGTGGCGGCGAGCGTCGCCGACCAGGCTCCCGCGCACAGCACGGTCGCATCGGCCTGCAACACGCGTCCGTCGGCCAGCCGCACGCCCGTGACGCGCCCGCCCGCTTCGACAAGCGAGGAGGCCTGGCCATGCACGAGCTGCGCGCCGGTGGCCCGGGCCTGGCGGAGGAAAGCGCGGTGCAGGGCCGGTCCGTCGAACCAGCCCTCGCCGCTCAGGCCGAGCGAGCCGCGCGTGACGTCATCGGTGGCGAGCCAGGGAAAGCGCGCGCGCAGCTGCGCGGGCTCCAGCAGCGCCACGTCGGCCCCGCCCGCGCGCTGGCGCTCGTGGGCGGCACGCAGCCGCGCCTCGCCCTCGGCGCGCACCAGATACAGGTAGCCCGGCTCGACAAGGCCGAGCGCCGGGCCCTCGCCGTCCACTGCCAGCTCGCTTTGCGCATGGCGCAGGAAGCCGAGGCTCCAGCGCGACAGCGCGATGTTCACGGCCGTGGTGAACTGCTGGCGGATCGAGCTCGCCGACAGGCTGCTCGAGGCCCGCGTGAAGGCCGTGTCGCGCTCCACGAGGGTGACCGTGCAGCCGTGGTCGCGGGCGAGGAAGCGCGCGGTGGCCGCGCCCATCACGCCGGCCCCGACGATCACTACACTGCTGCCCATGGCACGAGTCTATTCCGCCCAAGCCGTGCACGACGCGCTGCCGTGGGAGCGGTTGGCCGGCGTGCTCGAGCGCGCGTTCCTGCAAGGCGCCGAGGTGCCGCTGCGCCATGCGCACGCGCTGTCTACAGCCGACACGCTGCTGCTGATGCCGGCGTGGAACGAGGCGCTGATCGCCACCAAGCTCGTCACCGTGATCCCCTCGGCGCCCCACACGGTGCAGGCCACCGTGGTCGTGCTGGACCGCCCCACTGGCGAGGTGCGCGCGCTGATGGACGGTGAGGCGTTGACGCTGCGGCGCACGGCAGCCACGTCGGCGCTGGCGGCCCGTCACCTGGCGCGCGCGGACGCACGCACGCTGCTCGTCGTGGGCACGGGGCGCCTGGCCGGGTGGATGGCGCGCGCGCATGTCGCGCTGCGCCCGGAGCTCGAACGGGTGGTGGTGTGGGGACGCCGGCCGGAGGCGGTGCAGGCGCTCGTGCAGGAGCTGCAGCCGCTGCTGCAGGCCGAGCGGCACGCCGAGCAGGCGAGCCGTGCAGGCGGCGTGGGCAGCGTGGGCGCCACTTCGGGCCCCGACACACGAGGTGGACGCGCCGCGCTGGTGGTAGAAGCCGCCTCCACCCTCGAAGCTGCCTGTGCGCAGGCCGACATCGTCTGCTGTGCCACCACCTCCCGCGAGCCCCTGGTGTGCGGCGCGTGGCTGCGCCCGGGCACGCACCTGGACCTGGTGGGTGGCTTCCGGCGCGACATGCGCGAGGTCGACGACGAGGCGGTGCGGCGCGCGCGCGTGGTGGTGGACACCTACGCGGGCGCGCTGACCGAGGCGGGCGACCTCACGCAGCCGCTGGCGCGTGGGGTGATCGACCGCGCCCACGTGCGCGCCGAGCTGGCCGAGTTGCTGCGCGAACCCGCGCGCGGGCGCACGGGCGCGGCGGACATCACGCTCTTCAAGTCGGTGGGCACCGCGCTCGAGGACCTGGCCGCAGCCGCTTGCGTGCTCGGCGCCTGAAGACGCCAGAGTTCGAGTCGCGGGCCGCAGGCCTCGGGTCCCCGGCCCGTCAGCGCGTCCGTCAGCGCCCCCGCCGCACCCGCAGGATCTCGTCCAGGATCAGGCAGGACGCCCCGAGCGTGATTGCCGCATCGGCGAGGTTGAAGCTCGGGAAGTAACCACCCGCGAAGATCGGCTCCAGGAAGCCGAAACGGAACTGCAGGAAATCGACCACGTAGCCGTGCAGCATGCGGTCGATCACGTTGCCGAGCGCGCCGCCCAGGATCATCGTGATCGCGAAGCAGAAGAGCTTCTGCGTCGGGTGGCTGCGCAGCATCCAGACGATGAAGGCGGAGGCGAGCAGCCCGAAGCCGATGAAGAACCAGCGCTGCCAGCCCGAGGCGCCAGCCAGGAAAGAGAAGGCCGCGCCTGTGTTGTGCACGCGCACGAGGTTGAAGAAGCTCGTGACCGGGCGCACGTCACCGAGCTGGAACCCGCCGAGGATGAGTGTCTTGGTGAGCTGGTCCAGCAGCATCACGAGCACGGCCAGCGCGAGCCAGCCCGACAGGCTCGCGACACCCGCGCCCTTGCCCGAACCTTTGCGTGCAGTGGCCATCTCGCGGGCCTCGTCCTCAGGCGGCGGAGCGCGCTTCGCCCGCGCCGTACAGGTTGCTCGTGCAGCGGCCGCAGATCGTCGGGTGCGCCGCGTCGTGGCCGACGTCCTCGCGCCAGTGCCAGCAGCGTTCGCACTTGGTGGCTGCGGAAGGCGTGACGTGCACCTGCAGGGTCTCGCCCGGCACGAGCGTGACCCGCGAGGTGATGAGCACGAATTTCAGGTCTTCACCCAGCGAGGCGAGCAGCTCGTGCGTCTCGGGCGGTGCGGCGAGCTGCAGCTCGGCCTGCAGCGAAGAGCCTACGCCACCGGCGGCGCGCACCTCCTCGATGGCCTTGTTCACAGCCTCGCGCACCTCGCGGATCGCCTGCCAGCGCGCGAGCAGCGCCGCATCGGGCGTGGCCAGCGGCCACCAGGTGCGGGTGAAGATCGACTCGTTGCCGCCGTCGAACACCGCCCAGGCCTCCTCGGCGGTGAAGCTCAGGAAGGGCGCCATCCAGCGCAGCATCGCATGCGTCAGGTGCCACAGCGCCGTCTGCGCGCTGCGCCGCGCGAGGCCCTTGGGGGCGGTGGTGTAGAGCCGATCCTTCAGCACGTCGAGGTAGAACGCGCCGAGGTCTTCCGAGCAGTACACCTGCAGCTTGGCCACCACCGGGTGGAACTCGTAGACCTCGTAGTGGCCGAGGATCTCGGCTTGCAGCTGCGCCGCACGGGCGAGCGCCCAGCGGTCGACCTCGAGCATCTGTTCGGGCGGCACCGCATCGACAGCGGGGTCGAAGTCGCTCGTGTTGGCCAGCAGGAAGCGCAGCGTGTTGCGGATGCGCCGGTAGGCGTCCACCACGCGGGCGAGGATCTTGTCGTCGATGCTCAGGTCGCCCGAGTAGTCGGTGGCGGCCACCCACAGCCGGATGATCTCCGCGCCGAGCTTCTGGCTCACCGCCTGCGGCTCCACGCCGTTGCCCAGGCTCTTGCTCATCTTGCGGCCCTGGCCGTCGACGACGAAGCCGTGCGTGAGCAGCCCGCGGTAGGGAGCACGGTCGTAGAGCGCGCAGCCCAGCAGCAGCGAGGAGTGGAACCAGCCGCGGTGCTGGTCGTGCCCTTCCAGGTAGAGGTCGGCCTCGGGGCCGGTGTCGTGGTGGCCGGGTGCGCCGTGGTGCTGCGCATGCGTGCCGCGCAGCACGTGCCAGAAGGTCGAGCCCGAGTCGAACCACACCTCCAGGATGTCGCTGCTCTTCGTGTAGTGCGGCGCGTCCTCGGGGCCGAGGACCTCCTCCACCGTCGCGCGGCTCCAGGCCTCGATGCCGCCGCGCTCGACGATGTCGGCGGCCTGGTCGAGGATCTCGAGCGTGCGCGGGTGCGGCTCGTCGGTCTCCTTGTGCAGGAAGAAGGGCAGCGGCACGCCCCAGCTGCGCTGGCGGCTGATGCACCAGTCGGGCCGGTTGGCGATCATGTCGCGCAGCCGGGCGCGGCCGTTCTCCGGGTAGAAGGCGGTGCGGTCGATGGCCTCGAGCGCCATCTGGCGCAGCGTGCGCGGGGCCTTGTCGGTGGTGAAGACCCCCTCGCCCTCGTCCATGCGCACGAACCACTGCGAGGCGGCGCGGTAGATGACCGGCGACTTGTGGCGCCAGCAATGCGGGTAGCTGTGCAGCAGCGGCCCGGTGGCGAAGAGGCGTCCGGCCTCGCGCAGCGCCTCGATGATCACGGGCGCGGCCTTCCAGATGTCCTGCCCGCCGAAGAGCGGCAGGTCGGCCGCATACACGCCGTTGCCCTGCACCGGGTTCAGGATGTCGCGCAGCGCCAGCCCGTGCGCACGGCAGCTGTGGAAGTCGTCCAGGCCGTAGGCGGGCGAGGAGTGCACGAGGCCGGTGCCGTCTTCGGCGGTGGCGTAGTCGGCGAGGTACACCGGGCTCGTGCGGTCGTAGCCCGGGTGCACGTGCGCGAGCGGGTGCCGGAAGGCGAGGCCGCCGAGCTTTTCACCCGGCGCGGTGGCGAGCACCCGGCCTTCGAGCCCGTAACGCTCCAGGCACTTCTCCACCAGTGCCTCGGCCAGCACCAGCAGCCCGCGCGGCGTCTCCACGAGCGCGTAGGGCAGCTTCGGGTTCAGGTTCAGCGCCTGGTTGGCCGGCAGCGTCCAGGCGGTGGTGGTCCAGATCACCGCGTAGGCCTGGAGGTTCGAGGCCTGCATGCGGTTGAGCAGCGCATCGGCGTCCTCGGGTGGCAGGAAGGCGGCTACGAGCCGCTCGGGCTCGGCGCTGGCGAAGCCCACGTCCACCGTCTGGCTCTTCTTGTCCGCGTACTCGATCTCGAACTCGGCCAGCGAGCTGCCACAGTCGAAGCACCAGAACACGGGCTTCAGGCCGCGGTAGACGAAGCCGCGCTCGACCACGCGCTTGAAGGCGCGGATCTCGCCGGCCTCGTTGGCCGGGTCCATCGTGGCGTAGCGGTGGGCCCAGTCGCCGAGCACGCCCAGGCGCTTGAAGTCGGCCATCTGCTGCGCGATCTGGCCCGTGGCCCAGGCGCGTGACTTCGCCTGCATCTCGTCGCGGCTCAGGCCGCGGCCGTGCTGCTTCTCGATGGCGTTCTCGATGGGCAGGCCGTGGCAGTCCCAGCCCGGCACGTACTGCGCATCGAAGCCGGCGAGCTGGCGCGACTTCACGATCATGTCCTTGAGCACCTTGTTGACGGCGTGCCCGATGTGGATCGCGTTGTTCGCGTACGGGGGGCCGTCGTGCAGGATGAAGCGCGGGGCGTGGCGGCGTGCGTCGCGCAGCCGCTGGTACAGGCCCTTGTCCTCCCAATCCTTCACCCAGCCGGGCTCGCGCTTGGGCAGGTCGCCTCGCATCGGGAAGGGCGTGTCGGGGAGGTTGAGCGTGGTGCGGTAGTCGGGGGTGCTCATGAGGCATGCTGGCGCAGGAAGGCGCGTGGAGGCGCCGGATGCGGCGCCGGCGCGCCGCGCAGAGCCCGCTGCCGCACGGATGCCGGCATCGGGTGGGACGGCCTCAGCCGCCGGGCATCGACGAGCGCCGAATTCGGTCGCGCGAGCTGCGCCGGCGCGCGGTGGGCCAGCGCGGACGCAGGGGCGATACGGATGACAATCGCATGAGACCAATTCTACCGGGGCGACCTGTGCACACCTGCAAGCGCGAGCGGCCTCTGGATGAGCGCTGCACCGGGAGGCTGCGCCTCCTGGCCATTACGCTGGCACTTTGGGGGTGGGGGAGCGGCGCAACTGCCGCAGCGACGCCGCAGTGGTGGCCGCCCGGATCCGTTGTCGAGGGAGCCGAGGGTGCCGAGGGTGCGGTGGGTCTCGTCGTTCGCCACGGTCCGGCTTACCTCGGCTCGGCGCGCTGGCAGACACGCGTCACCCCCGGCGGCTTCCTGCGTTGGGGCCGCTTCACGGTGACGGGGGCGGGCGGCTTCACGACGCGGCGCAACCAGGACCTGGAACGTGGCCTGGGCGCCGAGCTGCTGCGCCGGGACGGGTTGCGTCTGCAGTTGAACCTGCGCTACGACGGCGGCCGCTCCGAGGCCGACAGCCCCGAGTTGGCGGGCCTGGGCAGCATCGATGCCACCGTGCGCGCCCGCCTGGTGCTGCGCTGGGAACCGCAGCCAGGCTGGGCGGTGGGCGCTGCTGCCAGCACCGACGTGCTTGGTCGCACGGGCGGCTCGACCTGGGACGCGACGATTTCCCGGCGCTGGGACCTCACCGAGCAGGGGCACAGTGTGGCCCTCGGTCTGGCCGTCAGCGGGGCCGACCGGCGTGCCATGCAGGCTTGGCACGGGGTCAGTGCCGAGCAGGCTGCGCGCTCGGGGTACCCGGGCTTCGACGCCCGAGCCGGGTTGCGGGTTGTCCAGGCCTCGGCCACCTACCGGCACGAGTTCGGCCGAGCCTGGGGAGCGTTCATCGAGGCCGGCATGTCGCACCTGCTCGAGGACGCGGCACGCAGCCCCTTGACCCGCCGAGCCCGTGCGCCTGCGGTGGGGGCTGGCCTCGCCTGGCGGTTTTGAGCCCCCAAGGGCCGGGCATGCCCGGCCCAGCCCCCCATGGGGGCGCAAGGAAACTTGGGGCGGCCCGGCGTTTCCTTGTGAGCCCCCAAGAGCCGGGCACGCCCGGCCCAGCGTGGCTCAGCGAGAGAACCACGCCCGCGCATCCTCCACATCACGCGCGATCCCCTCACGCAGCGCCTCGAGCGACGGGTACTTGCGCTCCTCGTGCAGCCGGTGCAGCAGGTCCACCTGCAGGCAGCGGCCGTAGCCGCCTTCGGTGCCCAGGCTCTCGGGCCAGTGCAGGCAGTGCACCTCCAGCAGCAGCCGCCCGGCGTCCTCGACGGTGGGGCGCACGCCGAGGCTGGCCACCCCGGGCACGGGCGCGTCGGCCAGGCCGTGCACGCGCGCCACGAAGATGCC
>JBDKFA010000087.1:0-25391 GCA_039798945.1 Pseudomonadota bacterium | reverse complement strand
GAGTTGGCACCCGCGCTCTCGAGCTTGCCACCGATCACGAAGGTCGGGTCCAGACCGGCTTCGGCGAGCACGCTGGCCACGAGGGAGGTGGTGGTGGTCTTGCCGTGCGTGCCGGCGATCGCGATCCCCTGCTTCAGGCGCATCAGCTCGGCCAGCAGCACCGCGCGCTGCACCACCGGGATGCGTCGCGCGCGAGCCGCGACGACCTCGGGGTTGTCGCCCTTGACGGCGGTCGAGGTGACCACTGCCTGCGCGCCGTCGACGTGGGCGGCGTCATGCCCGATGGCCACGCGCAGGCCGAGCGAGGCCAGGCGCTGCGTCACGGCGCTGGCATGCGCATCCGAGCCCGAGACGGTGTAGCCGAGGTTGTGCAGGATCTCGGCGATCCCGCTCATGCCGGCCCCGCCGATGCCGACGAAGTGGATGTGACGCAGCGCGTGCCTCATCGCGCGAGCCTTTCGATTTCATCGGCCAGGCGCACCGCCGCCTGGGGCCGAGCCAGTGCCCGGGCGCGCGTGGCCATCCCGAGCAGGCGCGTACGGTCCAGCCCCTCGAGCAGCGTGGCCAGGCGCCGGGGGTCTAGCTCGCCTTGAGGCACGTGGATGGCGGCGCCCTGGTCGGCCATCCACGCTGCGTTGTCGCGCTGGTGCGCGGTGGTGCTGACCACGAGCGGCACGAGGATGCTGGCCACCCCGGCGGCACACAACTCGCTCACCGTGATGGCGCCAGCGCGGCACAGCACGAAGTCGCACGCGGCGAGCTGTTCGGGCATGTCCTCGAGGAAGGCCTCGACCCTCGCCTCGATGCCGGCCTGGGCGTAAGCGTCACGCACCGCCTGGACGTCGGCCGTGCCGGTCTGGTGCACGACCTGCGGTCGCTGCTCGGGCGCCAGGCGCGCCAGCGCCGCCGGCACCGTCTGGTTCAGCACCCTTGCGCCGAGGCTGCCGCCGACCACCAGCAGGCGCAAGGGGCCGCTGCGACCCGCCAGGCGCCGCGCCGGCTCGGGCAGGCCCTCGATGGCCGCACGCACCGGGTTGCCGGTGACCACGGCGCGACGGTCCTGTCGCGCGGCCGGCCCGTCGAAGCCGAAGGCGATCGCATCGGCCACCGGCAGCAGCCAGCGGTTGGACAGCAGCAGCGACGCATCGGCGTTGACGAGCACGAGAGGCCGCCCCAGCAGCGAGGCCATCAGCCCGCCGGGAAAGCACACGTAGCCGCCCATCCCGAGCACGGCGGCCGCGCGGCGCGCACGCAGGATGCGCAGGCATTGCCAGAAGGCCGCGAGCAGGCGCAGGCCGCCGGTGGCCGCGTGCACCAGCCCCTTGCCGCGCAAGCCGCTGAAGCCGATGGTGTCCAGCGTGATCCCGGCCGCCGGCACCAGGCGGTTCTCCAGCCCCTTGGGCGTGCCAAGCCAGCTGACCGTCCAGCCGCGCTCACGCATCTCGTGCGCCATCGCCAGGCCCGGCATCACGTGGCCACCGGTGCCGGCGGCCATGATCACCAGGTGGCGCGCGTGGGGGCTGTTCATACCCGGCCACCCCGCATCATCGTGCGGTTTTCCATGTCCACGCGAAGAACGATGCCCAGCGCGACGAGGTTCATCAGGATCGCCGAGCCGCCGTAGCTCATGAGCGGCAGCGTCAGCCCCTTGGTGGGCAGCACGCCGAGGTTCACGCCCATGTTGATGAAGGCCTGGAACCCGATCCACACCCCGATGCCCTGGCACAGCAGCCCGGCGAACATGCGGTCCAGCGCGATCGCCTGCCGGCCGATGGCCACGACGCGGCGCGTGAGCCAGAAGAAGGCCAGGATGACGCTGGCCACGCCCACCAGGCCCAGCTCCTCGCCGATGACGGCGAGCAGGAAGTCGGTGTGGGCCTCGGGCAGGTAGTGCAGCTTCTCCACCGAGCTGCCCAGTCCCTGGCCGAAGATCTCACCGCGGCCGAAGGCGATCAGCGAGTGGGTGAGCTGGTAGGCCTTGCCCTGCGCATAGGCCGGGTTCCACGGATCGAGGTAGGCCAGGATGCGCGCGCGCCGCAGGTCGTCGAAGGCGATCATCACGGCGAACACCGACACCAGCAGCCCGGCGATCAGGAAGAACATGCGCGCGTTCACGCCGCCGAGGAACAGCACCGACATCGCGATCGTCGCGATGACGATGAAGGCCCCCATGTCGGGCTGGCGCAGCAGCAGCACCCCTACGAAGATCACCGCCACGCCCATCGGCCACACCGCGCGGAAGAAGTTCTCGCGCACCTCCATCTTGCGGACCATGTAGTTGGCCGCGTACATCGCGATGGCGAGCTTGGCGAGCTCCGAGGGCTGGAAGTTGATGACGCCCAGCGGGATCCAGCGGCGCGAGAAGTTCACGACCTTGCCGATGAAGGGGACCAGCACCACCACGAGCAACACGATGGAGAAGACGAACACGTGCGGCGCCCAGCGCTCCCAGAAGGCACTGGGCAGTTGCACCACGGCCAGCGCCAGCACGAGGGCGAGCGCGATCGACAAGGCGTGACGCGTGAGAAAGAAGCTCGAGGCGTAGCGCGAGAACTTCGGGTTGTCCGGAAGCGCCACCGACGCCGAGTACACCATCACGAGGCCGAGGGCGAGCAGCGCCAGCACGCAGGCCACGAGCGCCTGGTCGAAGCCGGCTGCACGCGCCACCGGCCGGCTGCCGGGCTCGACATTCACGCGCACCGGCAGCGGCAACGCCGACCCGGATGCGCTGCGTCCACGCAGGTACGCCAGCCAGCGCGCGGGCACGAAGGCCTCGGCTCGCATCATGCGAGCGCTTCGCCATGTTCGGCAGCGTGGGCCTGCACGGCCTGCACGAACACCTCTGCCCGGTGTCCATAGCCGCGGAACATGTCCAGGCTCGCGCAGGCGGGGCTCAGCAGCACCGCGTCGCCCCGGCGGGCCTGGGCGAAACACCAGGCCACGGCCCGCTCCAGGTCGGGGTGATGCTGCATCGGCACGGCGCTGGCGGCCAGCGCGTCCGCCAGCGCCGCCTCGATCGCGGGCCCATCACGCCCGATCAACGCCACCGCACGCGCATGCCGGGCTACCGGCGCGGCCAGCGGCGAGAAGTCCTGCCCCTTGCCGTCTCCGCCGAGGATCAACACGAGCCGTGCCGGAGCGCGGTCGGCCCCGAGGCCCTCGATGGCGGCCACCGTGGCCCCGACGTTCGTGCCCTTGCTGTCGTCGAAGGCCTCCACGCCGTCGACCTCGCCTACCGGCTGCACGCGATGCGGCTCGCCGCGGTACTCGCGCAGGCCATGCAGCATCGGTGCCAGCGGGCACCCGATCGCGGTGGCCAGCGCGAGCGCTGCCAGCGCGTTGGCCGCGTTGTGGCGGCCGCGCAGCCGCATGGCATCCACGGGCATCAAGCGCTGAAGGTGCAACGGTTCGTCCTCGCCGCGACCACCCCGGAAGGCCTCGTCCACCGGCAAGGCTCGCACGAGCCAGCCCATGCCGGCTTCCTCCAGCAAGCCGAAGTCGCCCGGGTGGGCGGGGGGGTGCAGGCTGAAGCGCAGCACCGGGCGCGGCGGCGGCGCGGCCACGCGCCTCGGGCCCCGTCGCGCGGCGGCCGGCGGGCTCGGCGCTGGAACCATGGCGGCCACCTCCGGATTGTCGGCATTGACCACCGCCGTGCCGGTCGTGCCATAGACGCGCGCCTTGGCCGCGGCGTAGGCCGGCATCGTGCCGTGCCAGTCGAGGTGGTCTTGCGTGAGGTTGAGTACCACCGCCGCGTCGGGCTCGAAGGCGGCGCTCGGGTGGAGATCGTGGAGCTGGAAGCTCGACAGCTCGAGCACCCACACGTCGGGCAAGGCGTGGGCGTCCAGGGCCTCGGCCAGGCTGTCGAGCATCGTCGGGCCGATGTTGCCGGCCGCCCGTACCGTGCGCCCGGCGCGCTCGACCAGCAGCGCCGTGAGCGCGGTGGTGGTCGTCTTGCCGTTGGTGCCGGTGATGGCCAGCACGCGCGGCGCGTAGCCCTGCGCTTCGCGCAAGCCCTGCAGGGCATGCAGGAAAAGGTCGAGCTCGCCACCGGTGCGCACGCCCGCAGCCGCTGCGGCCGCGAGCACCGGCGCCACGGCCGCGTCGTGCGGAGCGAGGCCCGGGCTCTTGAGCACCCAGTGCACGCCCGACAGCTCCTGCTCGGCGAGCGCGCCCTGCAGGCGCACGGCGCCGGGCACGCGCTCGGCCAGGGACGCCGCCTGCGGCGGTTCGGCGCGGGAGTCCCAGACGCGCACGGCCGCGCCCTGGCGTGCGCACCAGGCGGCCATCGCGAGCCCCGAGGCCCCGAGGCCCAGCACGAGCACGCAGCGATCGGCCAGCAGCATCATCGCCCGGGCCTCACCGCAGCTTGAGGCTGGCCAGGCCGACCAGGCACAGCAGCATCGTCACGATCCAGAAGCGCACCACCACCTGGGTCTCGGCCCAGCCCTTCTTCTCGAAGTGATGGTGCAGCGGCGCCATCAGGAACACGCGCCGGCCCTCCCCGTAGCGGCGCCGCGTGTACTTGAACCAGCTGACCTGGATGATCACGCTCAGCGCCTCGGCCACGAAGATTCCGCCCATGATCGCGAGCACGATCTCCTGGCGCGTGATCACGGCGATCGTGCCCAGCGCCCCGCCGAGCGCGAGCGCGCCGACATCTCCCATGAAGACCTGCGCCGGGTTGGCGTTGAACCACAGGAAGGCCAGCCCCGCTCCGGCCATCGCCGCACAGAAGATCAGCAGCTCGCCCGTGCCGGGGATGTACGGGAACAGCAGGTACTTCGAGTAGACCGCGTTGCCGGTGACGTAGGCGAAGACGCCGAGCGCCGAGCCCACGAGCACCACCGGCATGATGGCCAGCCCGTCCAGACCGTCGGTGAAGTTCACCGCGTTGCTCGCACCGACGATGACGAGCCAGCTCAACATGATGAAGCCGAACACGCCGAGCGGATAGCTCACGGTCTTGAAGAACGGCACCATCAGGCCAGCCTTCGGCGGCAGCTCGCTCGAGAAGCCGCTGGTGATCCAGTTGACGAACAGCTCGAGCACCTTCAGGTTGGTGTTTTCCGACACCGCGAACGCGAGGTAGAGCGAGGCGACCAGGCCGATGACGGACTGCCACAGGAATTTCTCGCGCGAGCGCATGCCCTCGGGGTCCTTGTGCACGACCTTGCGCCAGTCGTCGACCCAGCCGATGGCGCCGAAGCCGAAGGTCACGAGCACCACCACCCACACGAACCGGTTCGTCCAGTCGAACCACAGGATGGTGGATGCCCCGATGCCGATGAGCACGAGCACCCCGCCCATCGTGGGCGTGCCACGCTTGCCCAGGTGGGCCTGTACGCCGTAGCTGCGGATCGGTTGGCCGATCTTCATCTCGGTGAGCTTGCGGATCACCCATGGGCCGAAGGCCAGGCCGATCAGCAGCGCCGTCATCGCGGCCATCACGGCACGGAAGGTGAGGTACTGGAACACCCGCAGGAAGCCGAGCTCCTCCGGGAACAGCGCCATCAGCCACTGGCTCAGGCTAAGCAGCATCGCGCCCCTCCGTGGCGTGCATCGCCTGAAGCGACTGCACCACCTTTTCCATGCCCATGAAGCGCGAGCCCTTGACGAGCACGCTGGCCGCTGCGGGCGCCTCCCCCCGCATCGCCACGAGGGCGTCGGTGTCGGCGGCGCGGCGCGCCGCGCCGCCGAAGGCATGCGCGGCATGCACGGACAGCGGCCCGGCGCACCAGACATGCTCGAGCCCGTGCGCGCGGGCGGCCGCGCCCACCTCCTCGTGGAACGCAGCGCCTTGTGTGCCCACCTCGCCCATGTCTCCAAGCACCAGCCAACGTGGCCCGGGCATTGCAGCCAGGGTCTCGATGGCCGCCAGCACGGAATCGGGATTGGCGTTGTAGCTGTCGTCGATCAAGGTGACGTCGCGCCCGTGCAGCCTCAGCCGCAGCGGCCGCGAACGCCCGGCCACGGGCTGGAAGCTGCGCAAACCCTCACCCACGGCGGCCAACGGTGCGCCCGCAGCCAGCGCACAGGCTGTCGAGGCGAGTGCATTGCGCACGTTGTGCCAGCCCGGGGCTGCCAGCGTGGTGGCGAGACCGCCCAGCGGGGTGCCCACGTGCAGCGCCCAGGCGGCCTCCTCGGGCTGCCAGCTCGCGCGCACGACGAAATCGGCCGCCCCCTCCGGGGCGAAGGTCCAGATGCGCCGGCCAGCCGCGCGCTCGCGCCACAGGGGTGCAAAGGGGTCGTCGGCCGGAAACACCGCCGTTCCCGCGGCCGGCAGCGCCTCCAACACGGCGGCGTTCTCGCTCGCCACGGCCGCGAGCCCGTGCAGGAACTCCTGGTGCTCGCGCTGCGCGTTGTTCACGAGAGCCACCGTGGGCGCGGCCAGCCGCGCGAGCGGTGCGATTTCGCCGGGGTGGTTGGTGCCGAGCTCGAGCACGGCGGCACGGTGCCAGGCCTCGTCGTCCTGGCGCAGGCGCAGCAGCGTGAGCGGCACACCGATGTGGTTGTTCAGGTTGCCCTGCGTGGCCAGCGCACCTTCGCCGAGCCACGCCCGCAGGATCGCCGCCACCATCTGCGTGACCGTCGTCTTGCCGTTGCTGCCGGTCACGGCGATCAGCGGCAAGTGCAGGTGGCGGCGCCAGCCGCTGGCCAGGCGCTGCAGCGCCACGAGCGTGTCGGAGACGCGCAGGCCGGGCAGGCCCGCCTCGGCCAGGCCGTGCGTGGCCAAGGCCGCAGCGGCCCCGGCCGCCCTGGCCTGGGGCAGGAACGTGTGGGCATCGAAGCGCTCGCCGCGCAAGGCCACGAAGAAGTCTCCCGGCATCAGCGTGCGGGTGTCGGCGTGCACCCGCCGCACCGGCGTGGCCGGGTCACCGACGAGGTCGGAGCCGGGGACCAGCGCGTGCGCCTGGCCGAGGGTCATCAGCGTCATGCCGCCACCCCCCGCGGGTGCACCGCTCGGCGGGCGAGCGCGCGGCGCGCCTCCTCGACATCGGAGAAGGGCAGCTTGCGCGTGCCGACCTCCTGCCACGCCTCGTGTCCCTTGCCCGCCACCAGCACCACGTCGGCAGCAGCAGCCTGCGTGATGGCCAGCTCGATCGCGGCCCTTCGGTCGGGCACGGCCTGGCGGGTGCGCCCGGGCGCGGTCGCCTCCGGCATGCCGGCGAGCACCTGCGACAGGATCAGACCCGGGTCCTCGCTGCGCGGGTTGTCGCTCGTCACCACGACATGACGCGCCAGGCGGGCCGCGATGGCGCCCATCAGCGGGCGCTTGCTGGCATCGCGGTCGCCGCCGCAACCGAACACGCACCACAGCTCGCCGCCGCGCGAGGCCGCCAGCGGCCGCAGCGTCTGCAACACCTTCTCCAGGGCATCGGGCGTGTGGGCATAGTCGACGACGACCTCGGGCGCGGGGGAGGGTGCAGGGGCCGGCGCTCCCGGGCCTCCTGCGCCCTCCCCCGCGCCCACGCGCTGCAGCCTCCCGGGCACCGGCCCGAGCTGCTGCAAGGCCTCTGCCACCTGGGCAAGCGGCGCGCCCGAGGCACGCACAGCTGCCGCCACTCCCAGCAGGTTGTGGACGTTGAAGTCGCCGATCAGCGCCGTGCGCACGGTGGCTCGCTCGCCAGCCTCGTGCAGCTCGAAGGCCAGGCCGCCATCGGCGATGCGTGCCTGCCGCGCGACGAGCCGCGCCTCACGGCGGGCCGAAACCGTCCAGCACGCCATGCCGGCGCGCTGGAGCTCCGAGGCCAGCCGCTCGCCCATCGGATCGTCGATGTTCACCACCGCGGCACGCAGGCCGGGCCAGTCGAAGAGCCGCCGCTTGGCGGCCCAGTAGGCATCCATCGTGCCGTGGTAGTCGAGGTGGTCGCGGGTGAAGTTCGTGAAGATCGCGACATCGATGCGGGTGCCCGCCAGGCGGTGCTCCTCCAGGCCGATGGACGAGGCCTCCAGGGCGCAGGCCTGCACGCCATCGCGCACGAAGTCCGCCAGGGCTTGCTGCAGCACCATGGGGTCCGGCGTGGTCAGGCCGGTTCCGGACAAGACGCCGCCCGACGGCCCGTGCGCTTGGGCGGGCGCACCCGACGCCGACGGCGGCTCGCCTGCGCCGAGTGTGCCGACCACCGCGCAGCGCCGCCCCAGTGCACGCAGCGCCTGCGCGCACCACCACGCCGTGGAGGTCTTGCCGTTCGTGCCGGTGACGGCCAGCACCTGCAGCTGGCGGCTCGGCTCGCCCAGCAGGCGACTCGCGATCTCGCCCGCTGCGGCCTTCAGGCCCGCCAGCGCCGCCACGCGCGGGTCGTCCAGGCCGAAGGCCTGCACACCCTCGGCTTCCACCAGGCAGGCCAATGCCCCGCGGCCGAGTGCCTGCGACACGAAGCTGCGGCCATCGCGCGCGTGACCGGGCCATGCGACGAAGACATCCCCCGGCTCGACCAGCCGGCTGTCCAGGCGCAGGCGAGCGTGGCCGCGCGCGCCCAGCCAGGCCACGGCTTGGTTCGCGTCGTGCAGGAGCTCAGGCATGTTCAGAAGCTCTCCTGCTCGGCCGCGCCAGGCTTGACGACGACCTGTGGCCGCACCTCGATGTCGGGCGCGACGTTCATCATCCGAAGGGTCTGCTGCACCACCTGCGCGAACACCGGCGCGGCCACGTCGCCCCCGTAGAACACGCCCTTGCCCGGTTCGTCGACCATCACGGCCACGACGATGCGGGGCGCACTCACCGGTGCCAGGCCGACAAACCAGGCGCGGTAACGGTTGGACGCGTAGCTCTTGCCCTCCTGCTTGCGCGCCGTGCCGGTCTTGCCGCCGACGGAGTAGCCGATGGCCTGCGCCTTGGGGGCCGTGCCGCCGGGCCCGGCAGCCATCTGGAGCATCTGGCGCACCTGTTGCGCCGTCTTGGGTGAGAGCACCCTCACGCCGGCCACCGGCACCGGCGCGGCAGCGCTGGCCGACGTCGCGCGCGCGCTCCCGTAGGCGTCGTCGCGCCGGAGCATCGACACCGGCACGAGTTCGCCGTCGCGCGCGAACACGGTGTACGACTGCGCGAGCTGAAACAGCGATGCCGACAGGCCGTAGCCGTAGCTCATCGTCGCCTGCTCGATGGGCCGCCACGTCTTGTAGGGCCGCAGCCGACCCGTGACGGCGCCCGGGAAGTCGAGCTGCGGCTTGCGGCCGAAGCCGGCCTGCGCGTAGAGCTCCCACATCTCGCGCGCACTCATCGACATGGCGAGCTTGACCGTGCCCACGTTGCTCGACTTCTGCACCACCTGCGCCACGGAAAGCGCGCCGTAGGGGTGGGCGTCCTTGATGGTGGAGCCGGTGATCGTGATCGATCCCGGCGCGGTCTGGATCATGGTTTCAGGCGTCACGCGCCCGGTTTCGAGCGCCCAGGCGATGACGAAGGGCTTCATCGTCGAGCCGGGCTCGAAGATGTCGGTGAGGGCGCGGTTGCGCAGTTGCGCGCCGCTCATGTTCTGCCGCCGCGAGGGATCGAAGCTCGGGTAGTTAGCCAGCGCCAGGACCTCACCGGTGAGCACGTCGATGACCACGCAGCTCCCGGCCTTGGCGTTGTGCTCGAGCACGGCGTCGCGCACACGCTGCCAGGCGAAGAACTGGACCTTGCTGTCGATGGACAGCGTCACGTCGCGTCCGTGCACGGGGTCCAGGCGCTCGCCCATGTCCTCGACGACGCGTCCGAGGCGGTCGATGATCACCGTGCGCGAGCCCGGCTTGCCGTCCAGCCGGTTCTGGAACGCGAGCTCGATGCCCTCCTGGCCGTTCTCCTCGATGTCGGTGAACCCCACGACGTGGGCGGCAGCCTCCCCCTCCGGGTAGCTGCGCCGGAACTCGGGCACCTGGTGCACGCCCTTCACCCCCAGGCCCTTGACCTTCTCCCAGGTGGCGGCGTCGACCTGGCGCCGCAGCCAGGCGAACTCGCCCTCGCCATCGGTGCGTGCCTGCAGCTCCGCCGGGCTGAGCTCGAGCAGCCGCGCGAGCGCCTTGCGCTGCTCGACATCGGCCTCGAACGTTCGCGGAACCGCCCACACCGACGGCGCGGGCACGCTGGTGGCCAGCACGATGCCTTGGCGGTCCAGGATGCGCCCGCGGCTGGCAGGCAGCTTCAGCGTCTTGGTGTAACGCTTCTCGCCTTGCATCAGGTAGAAGTCGTTGTTCAGCACCTGGATGTACACCGCACGGCCGATCAGCACGAGGAAGGCCAGGGCCACCATGGCCACGACGAAGCGCGAGCGCCACGGCGGCGTGCGGCTCGCCAGCAGCGGGCTCGTGGCGTAGTTGACCCCGCGCACGCCGGCGCGCGGCAGCGGCTTCATCGCACGGCTCCCGAGGCGCCCGATGCGGGTACGGCGGCCGCCGCCCCGGCGGCGCCGGGGACGTAGTGGGTGACGGCCGGTGTGGCCGTTCGCATCTGCAGCTTCTCGCGCGCCACGCGCTCCACGCGCAGGTGCGTGGCCTGGGCGCGGCGCTCGGCGTCCAGGCGCTGGTATTCCGCCTCGAGCACGCGCTCCTGGCTGCGGGCCTTGTCGATCTCGGCGAAGAGCCGACGCGCGTCATAGGCCGTGCGCACCAGCAGCAACGCGCTCAGCACCAGCACGCCCAGAAGCACCAGGTGGATGCGGGTCATGCGAGGCCCTCGCCCGTGCGCTCGGCCACGCGCAGCAGGGCCGAACGCGCACGCGGGTTGGCCGCCACCTCATCGGCCGACGGCCTCACGCGCCCCAGCACATGCAGGCGCAGGGCGCGCCGCGGCGCATGCGGCACGCGGCGGTCGACCTCGTCCCGGCTTTCGCGCACGAAGAACTGCTTGACCAGCCGGTCCTCGAGGGAGTGGAAGCTGATCACGGCCAGGCGTGCTCCGGGTGCCAGCAACGACAGGGCCGCACTCAGTCCGCGCTCGAGCGCGTCGAGCTCGCCGTTAACGTGGATGCGCAGCGCCTGGAAGGTGCGCGTCGCAGGGTCCTGGCCCGCTTCGCGCGTGGGCACGGCGCGAGCCACGAGCTCGGCCAGCTCACGGGTGCGCTGCACCGGCTGGCCTGCTGCGCGGCGCGCAGCAATCGCTTTTGCAATCGGGCCAGCAAACCGCTCCTCGCCATACGTCCTGATCACCCTGGCCATCTCGCGCTCATCGGCCTGCGCCAGGAAGTCCGCGGCGGTGGGCCCGCCGCGTGTGTCCATGCGCATGTCCAGGGGTGCGTCGTGGCGGAAACTGAAGCCGCGAGCCGGCTCGTCGATCTGCGGGCTGCTCACGCCGAGGTCGAGCAGCACGCCGTCCAGCGAAGCCACCCCGCGCGCGGCCAGCTCGGCTGCCATGTCGGCGAAGCTCGCGTGGCACACCGTGAGCCGCGGATCGGCCAGCGCCTGCGCGGCCGTGACCGCCTGCGGATCGCGGTCGAAGGCGAAGAGACGCCCGGCGGGCGCCAGCCGCGCGAGGATGGACCGGCTGTGCCCCCCGCGGCCGAAGGTACCGTCCACGTAGGTGCCGCCGGGCTGCACCGCCAGCGCCTGGACGGCCTCGGCCAGCAGCACGGGTACGTGGGTCCATTCGCCGGGCTCCGCGCTCATCCGATGAACAGGCCCGCGAGCTGCGCGCCCATGTCCTGTTCCAGCACCTGCGCCTCGTGCGCGTCGTAGCGGGCCTTGTCCCAGAGCTCGAAGCGGTTGCCCATGCCCATGAACACGACCTCGCGCTCCAGGCCGGCCCACGCCCGCAGCTCGGGCGGAAGCAGCACGCGCGAGCCGCTGTCGATCGTGACCTCGGTGGCACTGCCGATGTACAGCCGCCGCAGGCCGTCGGCAGCCGCCGGCAGCGCGTGCAGCCGGGTCTCGAACTGGTCCCACACGGGGCGCGGGAACAGGGACAGGCAGCGGACATGGCTCTTGCTGACCATCATCTGGCCACCCACGGTCGACACGAGCAGGTCGCGGTAGCGCGCCGGGACGGTGACCCGCCCCTTGCCGTCCAAAGTCAGGACGGGACCCCCCTTGAATGCGAAGACCGACACAAAAACCCACTTTCCGCCACGAATCGCCACTGTAGCGGAGTTTCTTGCCGCGGGTCAATGCAACCGGGCGTAAAAATTCAACGAAATCAATTACTTAGAACCGAATCGGGAACTTGACTCAAGGTAAAACTCGCGGCAAAACAAGCACTTGCGGAGGGGTATCAAACTCGTTTGTGAGCTCAGGACCGGGCCGACGTCCCTCGCCCGGCCCCTCCCTTCGCGAACTGGCATCATCCGCGCCGCGATGATCGACAACGACCCCCTGTGGAGACTGCGTCACGCCTTGGCGGGCGTCGGGCTCGCCTTGCTCGCCTCCGTGCCGGCAGCGGCCGTGGTCGGCAGCCTGCTGGGAGATCTGCTGGGCGGCAGCTACGCGTGGCGGGCAGGGGTCTACTCCGGCCTGCTGCTGTACGTCGTGGTAGGTGCAGGCGTGCTGTTCGCCAAGGTGGCGCGCCACGAGACGAGGCCCGTGTCGGCAGCCCGTGTCGTGCGCTGGTTCGCGAGCCTGTGGCTGTGGCCGCTGCTGCTTGCGCTGCACCGCCCGGCGCGCTGAGCCGTCTCCCCTCCTGGTCCCGCTACAGCAACTCGGACGGCAGGCGCCGCCGTACCGCCACCCAGGCGACCAGCCCGACCGACATCAGTGCCGCCGAGGCCAGGGCCAGCGCCAGCGTCGAGTGCATCACGAGCGGCACCACCACGCCGGCCACGGCGGCGTTGGCAAACGCGCCGAGGAAGGACTGCACCGACGAGGCCATCCCGCGCCGCTGCGGAAACAGGTCCAGCAGGACGAGGGTCACCACCGGGACCACCAGCGCCCAGCCGAGGGAGTAGACCCCCACCGGCAGCATCGCCACCAGCGGATGCGTGAGCCCGAGGGCGTTGCAGGCGACGTTCACGGCCGTGGCACCGCCCATCAGCATCCACCCCCAGCCCACCTGGCGGGCGCGGGACATGCGCCCGGCCAGCCGGCCGCTGGCGAAGGCGCCGAGCATGATCCCGCTCACGGCGATGCAGAAGAACCAGAAGAACTGCGTAGGCGCCAGGCCCAGGTGGCCGCCGAGCCAGGCCGGGGAGGCCAGCACGTAGAGAAACATGCCGTTGAACGGTATGCCGCTGGACAACGCCAGCATCAGGAAGCGCCGGCTCGAGCCGAGTTGCCAGTAGCCACGCAGCAGGTGCACCGGGTGCAGGGGCTGGCGCTGGCTCGGGTGCAGCGACTCCGGCAGACAGCGCCACATCACCGCGAGCAGCACCGCCCCCAGCGCGGCCAGGAACCAGAAGATCGCATGCCAGTCGAACCCGACCAGCAGCCATCCGCCGATCATCGGCGCCACGGCCGGCGCGACGCCGAAGTACACCGTCACCTGCGACATCACCCGCTGCGCCTCGTGTGGCGGGAAGAGGTCGCGGATGATCGCCCGCCCGACGACCATGCCGCCGCCGGCGGACATGCCTTGCAGCGCACGGAACGACACCAGTTCGCCGATGCTGTCCGAGAGGGCACAGCCGACCGAGGCTGCCGCGAAGACGGCCATCGCCCCCAGCACGACCCTGCGGCGGCCCACGCTGTCGGAGACCGCACCGTGGAACAGGTTCATCACCGCGAAGCCGGCGAGGTAGGCCGACAGGGTCTGCTGCATCTGCACCGGCGTGGCGGCGACGGCGCGCTCGATGCTGGCGAAGGCCGGCAGGTAGGTGTCGATGGAGAACGGCCCGAGTGCGCTCAGGGCGGCCAGCAGCGCGGCCAGCGTCCAGCGCGGGCCGCGCCACAGCTTGTCGGCTTCAGGATGCATCGTGGGGGACCGGGCTCGCGGACAGTGAAAAATGTGAAGCAAGCCGATAGGCCGGATTCCGTGCGGCTGCGCGCCTTGCGGCGTGCAGCCGTGACCGCCATTCCTCTGGGCCGGGGGTCGCCCACCCGGCTCGGTGCCACCTACCCGCCGGCTCCGCGGGCCGCCTCATCGCCGGCCTACTTGGTGTTGCTGCGCGCAGAGATTGCCCGTTTCACCCTGTGCGGGGCTGAAGCCCCGCACAGGGTGGCTGAGGCGCGAGGTGCTTGCGCACCTCCGGCCCGCTTTCGCGGGCCGCACGACTGGCGTCGTGGCGCCACAGAACACCGTGGCGGAAGCCTTTACCCTGCGCAGACTCGTCTCTGTTGCTCTGATCCTCACCTCGCGGTGGAGAGCCGTTAGCTCCTGCGCTGCCCTGTGCAGTCCGGACCTTCCTCCAGCGCCGGGTTTCCCCGATCGCGCCAGCGGCGGTCTGGCTTGCTTCACGACCGCATTGTCCCACCAAAGGAAACGGGCCGGGCCCCGCAAGGGACCCGGCCCGCGAGCCGGAGGCCACCCGCAACGCTTACTGCGCCTGCTGCAGCGCGCGAATGCGGTCTTCGATCGGCGGGTGGCTGGAGAAGAGCGCCATCAACCCGCTCGGCTTGCTCGAGATGCCCATGTTCTGCACCGTCTTGGGCAGCTCGCCAGGCTCCAGCCCGCCCAGGCGGGCCAGCGCATTGATCATCGGCTGGCGGCGACCCATCAGTTGCGCGGCACCCGCATCGGCACGGTATTCCCGCTGGCGCGAGAACCAGGCGACGATGACGGCCGCCAACACGCCGAGCACGATGTCGAGCACGATCGTGGTGACGTAGTAGCCGATGCCCGGGCCTTCGCGGTCGTTCTTCAGGATGACACGGTCCACCACGTAGCCGACCACGCGCGACAGGAACACCACGAAGGTGTTCATCACGCCCTGGATCAGCGTCATGGTGACCATGTCGCCATTGGCCACGTGCGCGACCTCGTGGCCGATCACCGCCTCCACTTCCTCCTTGGTCATGCTCTGCAGCAGGCCGGTGGAGACGGCCACCAGCGCCGAGTTCTTGAACGCGCCCGTGGCGAAGGCGTTGGGCTCACCCTCGTACAGGGCGACGTCAGGCATGCCGATGCCGGCCTTGTCGGCGAACTGGCGCACCGTGCCGACGATCCACCGGTGCGTGGGGTCGGTGGAGTCGTTGATGATCACCGCGCCGGTGGACCACTTGGCCATCGGCTTGCTCATCAGCAGCGAGATGATCGCGCCGCCGAAGCCCATCAGCAACGCGAAGCCGAGCAGCGCGCCCAGGTTCAGCCCATTGGCGGTGAGGAACCGGTTGACGCCGAGCAGGCTCGCGGTGATGCCCAGCACCACCATCACGGCGAGGTTGGTGAGCACGAACAGGACGATGCGCTTCATGGCGGGGCCGCTCCTTTGCGGCGACGCGTGGTTGATGACAGAACGGGATGTTAGGGCGTCGGGCCAGAATTCAAGGGCGTCGGCAGCCGCTTGCCCCTGAAACGCGAAGGGACGCACCGGGGCGGCCTCAGGGCCGCATCCGCCAGTGCAGCGTTTCGCCCGCACGCAGCGGCTTGACCGTCGCTTCGCCGAAGGGAACCGCCTCGGGCAGTTGCCAGGGCGTGCGCTCCAGCGTGACCGTCCCCGTGTTGCGCGGCAGCCCGTAGAAGTCGGGCCCGTTGAAGCTGGCGAAGGCCTCGAGCCTGTCCAGCGCCCCCACGGCCTCGAAAGCCTCCGCATACAGCTCGAGAGCGGCCGGCGCCGTGAAGCACCCGGCACCACAGACGGACTGCTCCTTCAAGGCCGCTGCGTGAGGCGCGCTGTCGGTGCCGAGAAAGAACTTCGGGCTGCCGCAGGTGGCAGCCTGCACCAGGGCCTGGCGATGCGCCTCGCGCTTGAGCACCGGCAGGCAGTAGTGGTGCGGGCGCAGCCCGCCGACGAACAGGGCATTGCGGTTGTACAGCAGATGATGCGCCGTGATCGTTGCCGCTGTCTGGGCATCGGCCTCGGCCACGTACTGCGCCGCCTCGCGCGTGGTGATGTGCTCGAAGACGACCTTCAGGCCGGGAAAGTCCCGGCGCAGGGGCCGCATCACGCGCTCGATGAAGACGGCCTCGCGGTCGAAGATGTCGATCTCGGCATCGGTGACCTCGCCGTGCAC
The DNA here is from genome assembly GCA_039798945.1 of Pseudomonadota bacterium. Classification (GTDB taxonomy): domain Bacteria; phylum Pseudomonadota; class Gammaproteobacteria; order Burkholderiales; family Burkholderiaceae_C; genus Rubrivivax. Next base: position 9,377 of record JBDKFA010000087.1, on the reverse strand, counting down.
GAGCAGCAGCAGTCCCTCGCGCTGCATCGCCTCCAGCGTGGCGTAGGTGCGTCGGATGTCGGTGACGCCGGCATCGCTGTGGGTCGTGGCGCCGGCCGGGTACAGCTTCAGGGCCACGACGCCCGCCTCGCGTGCGCGCCGGATTTCCTCGGGCGGGGTGCTGTCCGTGAGGTACAGCGTCATCAGCGGCTCGAAGGCCGCCCCGGCGGGCAGTGCCGCGCGGATGCGCGCGCGATAAGCCTGCGCCTGCGCTGCCGTGACGACCGGCGGCTTCAGGTTGGGCATCACGATGGCACGCGCGAACTGAAGGGCCGTGTAGGGCACCACCGCGGCGAGCGCGGCGCCGTCGCGCAAGTGCAGGTGCCAGTCGTCGGGACGGGTGAGGGTGAGGGTGTTCATGCTGCCTTTGTCGTGCTGCCTGGCCTGCTTCAACCACGGCAGGCTCGTCCGGCCCGGCATTGTGAACCGCCGCTCCCGGCGGGCCGGCGACTCGCTCCGCCCTGAGGGCGCGGGCGCCGCCCGGCTAGGCCGCGCCGCTTTGCTGCAGGCGCCACATGCTCGCATAGCGCCCGTCGCGCGCGAGCAGTTCGGCGTGGGTGCCGCGCTCGGCCACCCGACCCTGTTCGAGCACGACGATCTCGTGCGCGTCCACCACCGTGCTGAGCCGGTGGGCGATGACGAGTGCCGTCTTGCCGCGTGCTGCACCCTGAAGTTCCTCCTGGATCGCGCGCTCGTTGGCGGAGTCCAGGGCCGAGGTGGCCTCGTCGAAGATCAGGATCGGCGGGTCCTTGAGCAGCGTGCGCGCGATGGCCACGCGCTGCTTCTCGCCCCCGGAGAGCTTGAGCCCGCGCTCGCCCACCTTCGTGTAGTAGCCATCAGGCGTGGCGGCGATGAAGTCGTGGATGTGCGCGGCGCGCGCGGCAGCCTGCACCTGCTCGGGCGTGGCCCCGGGGCGGCCGTAGGCGATGTTGTAGGCCACCGTGTCGTTGAAGAGCACGGTGTCCTGCGGCACGATGCCGATGGCCGCGCGCAGGCTCGACTGCGTGACCTGCCTCAGGTCCTGGCTGTCGATGGTGATCGCGCCGTCCGTCACGTCGTAGAAGCGGTAGAGCAGCCGCGCCAGCGTGGACTTGCCCGCCCCCGAGGGGCCGACCACCGCCACCGTCTTGCCCGGCGGGATCTCGAAGCTCACGTCGTGCAGGATGGGCCGCGCCGGGTCATAGGCGAAGCTCACATGCTCGAAGCGCACGTGCCCCGCCGGCACGGCGAGCGGCTGCGCGCCGGGCACATCGGCCACCTCGCGCTCGCGCTGCAGCAGGCCGAACATCTTGTCCAGGTCGGTGAGGGCCTGCTTGATCTCGCGATAGATCACGCCGAGGAAGTTCAGCGGGATGTAGAGCTGGATCATGAAGGCGTTGATCATCACGAGGTCGCCCAGCGTCATGCGGCCGTCCACCACGCCCTGCGTGGCGCGCCACAGCATGGCCACGAGGGCCGTGCCGATGATCAGTTGCTGCCCCGTGTTGAGCAGGCTCAGCGTGGTCTGGCTCTTGAGCGCCGCACGGCGCAGCCGCTCCAGGCTCTGGTCGTAGCGCTGCGCCTCGAACTCCTCGTTGTTGAAGTACTTGACGGTCTCGTAGTTCAGCAACGCGTCGATGGCCGTCGTGTGCGCCGCCGAGTCGAACTCGTTCATCTGGCGGCGGAACTGCGTGCGCCACTCGGTCACGCTCACCGTGAAGGCGATGTAGACGGCAAGCGCGCCCACCGTGATCCAGGCGAAGGCGGCGTCGAACTTCCAGGCCAGCAGGCCGAGCACGAGGCCGACCTCGATCAGCGTGGGCAGGATGCTGTAGAGCGAGTACGAGATGAGCGAGTGCACCGCGCGCGTGCCGCGCTCGATGTCGCGCGTCATGCCACCTGTCTGGCGCTCGAGGTGAAAGCGCAGGCTCAGCGCATGCAGGTGGCGAAAGACCTGCAGCGACAGCGTGCGCGCCGTGCCCTCGGTGGCCTTGGCGAAGACGAGCTCGCGCAGTTCGGTGAACAGCGAGGTGGACAGGCGCAGCAGACCGTAGGCCGCGATCAGGCCCACGGGCACGACGAGCAGCGCGGCGGCCTGCCCGGGCTGGATCGCAAGCGCATCCACCAGGTGCTTGAGCAGCACCGGCACGCCCACGTTGGCGAGCTTGGCCGCCACCAGGAAGCCGAGCGCCAGCGAAACGCGCCAGCGGTAGCGCCACAGATAGGGCAGCACGCGCGCGAGGGTGTGCCAGTCGCTGCGGCCGCCGCTGCGGGCCGCTGCAGCCGGGCCCGCGTCGCGGGTGCCGTGCGCGAGACCCCTCATCGACAGGACTCGCGCTGCACCGGGCGCCGGGCAAGATGACGGACAGACATGGAACAATTATCGGCGCTCAGGCAACCCGCCCGGGCACCGCCCGGCTGACCAGGAGCATGCCCTTGAGTACCGACCCCCACCCTGCAGGCTCGGGCGAACCGGCCGACGGCGACACCGGCCCGCTACGCCTGTCCGCCCACACGCTGGCCGACGGCCGCGAGCTCGTGATGCGCGTGATCCCGATGCCTGCCGATGCCAACGCCAACGGCGACATCTTCGGCGGCTGGATCATGGCGCAGCTTGACCTCGCCGGTGCGGTGCTGCCGGCGCGCATCGCCCGCGGGCGCATCGCCACCGTGGCCGTCAACGAGGTGCTGTTCAAGCAGCCCGTCTCGGTGGGTGACCTGCTGAGCTTCTATGCCCAGGTCACGCGCGTGGGCACGACCTCGGTCACGGTGCGCGTGGAGGTGTACGCCGAGCGCAACCCCGCCGAGCCGCAGGTGGTCAAGGTGACCGAGGCGGTGGTCACCTACGTGGCCATCGACGCCACCGGCCGGCCACGGCCGTTGCCTGGGCGCTGAGCCGGCAGGGGCCATTGCCCGCACACTCGACCGGCCACGCTCCCCGGAACACCATCCCGTCACCAGGAGTAGACCCCGATGTTCAAGTCACTGCGCGTACCCGAGCGTGCCTTCGGGTTGCTGATGTGGGCCGTGTCGGTCGTCTTCGCCGGCTTCCTGATCGGGCTGGGCGGGCGCATCGTAGGCGACCTGCCCAAGCTCGAGGACGAGCAGCCTCTGGAGGCTTTCGCCGACGCCGCCAAGCTCGGTGCGGCACGCGCGCAGATCGCGCGGCTCGACAGGCTCGAGGACGAGCAGGAGGGCCGGCTCGAGCGCGCACGGCAGGCGCACGAAGCGGCGCGCAACGCCTACCAGTCGGCGCGGTCGGCCTACCAGAACTGGATCGCTGCGCGGGTGGCCACCACCGACGCGCGGCAGGATCCGGAGGTGCTGCGCCGCACGCGCGAGCTCGACGCGCTGCAGGCGCGCGAACGCGAGGCCGGCGAGGCGCTGGAGGCGGCCGAGCGCGAACTCGCGGCGTCGCGCCGCGCGCTGGCGGAGAACCGCCGCACCGAGGCCGGGTTGCTCGAGGCGGCGCGCGGCGCGCACGAGCGTGCGGGGTTCTGGCGCGAACTGCGCGTGTTCGGGCTGCGCCTGGCGCTCACCCTGCCGCTGCTGGCGGTGGCGGGCTGGCTCGTGGCGCGCAAGCGCAAGAGCGAATACTGGCCGCTGATGCGCGGCTTCGTGCTGTTCGCCGTCTTCACCTTCTTCGTCGAACTGGTGCCCTACCTGCCGAGCTACGGCGGCTACGTGCGCTACGGCGTGGGCATCGTGCTCACGGGCCTGGTCGGGCACTACGCGATCCGCGGCATGCGCCGCTACCTGGAACGCCGCCGCGAGGTCGAGGACCGCAGCGAGGCCGAGCGTCGGCGCGAGCTGACCACCGACGAGGCGCTGAAGAAGATGGGCGCGGGCGTGTGCCCGGGCTGCGAGCGCGCGATCATGACCACCGGCGAGGTCAAGCCGGACTTCTGCGTGCACTGCGGGCTGCGCCTGTTCGACGGCTGCGGCCGCTGCGGCACGCGCAAGAACGTGTTCTTCCGCTACTGCCCGCAGTGCGGGGCCGGCGCCGAGGCTGTGGCAGCAGCCTCGCCCGCCCAGCCGGCGACGTGAACGGCGATCGTGCGCGCGCAGTAGTCGTACACGGGCCCGCCGGGATGGAAGCCGTCCTCGGCCATCACGCCCTCGCGCAGCGGCATCGTCATCGCCACGACCGACACGTCCGAGCGCGTGCGCGCCCACTGCGCGAGCGCCCGGTTGTGGCGGCGCGCATCGATGCCGGCCACCCCGCGCAGCGGCTGGGGCAGCGCCGGGAAACGGTGGATCGGTGGCACGGGGGCGAAGGCCACGTGCCGCACGCCCACGGCGTTGCGCAGCCAGTTGGCCAGCGCCTCGCGTGAGGCGACGGCGCGCCGCGAGCTCACCTGCTCGACCACGTCGTTGACCCCGGTGACGACCACGGCCAGGTCGGCATGCGGCACCAATTGCTCGCGCAGGCTCGCCAGCAGCGCGGCCGTGCTCAGGCCCGAGGTGGCGTGCAGCTGCCACCGCACGCACCGGCCCGCACGGCGCGCCAGGTGCGCGGCCAGCGGGGCGGCCAGCGCATCGCGCTGGTGACGCACCCCCACCCCGGCGGCCGAGGAATCCCCGGCCACGAGCAGGCGCAGCAGCGGCCCGCTGCCGACTTCCCCGTTGCGCTCGCCATCGGCCTCGGGCAGGCGCGGCGTGCGTGCGCGCGTGCGCACCGCCTGCACCGCGAGTACCGGGCTCAGCGCGAGCTTGAGAGCCAGGGACACGCGGGGCGCGCTTTCAGAACTTCGAGAAGTCGGGCTTCCTCTTCTCGAGGAAGGCCTGCAGCGCCTCGCGCACTTCAGGGCTGCGCAGCCGCGAGGAGAACACCGCACCCTCGGTCTGGATCGCCTGCAGCACGGCCTCGCGCTGGTGGCCGCGCATCAGGCGCTTGGAGTCGCGCACCGCACCGGGCGGCAGGGCGTTGAAGCGTGCGGCGATGCGCCGCGCGTGCGGCACCACCTCGGCAGCAGGCAGCACCGCGTTGGCGATGCCGCATTCCACCGCCTCCTGGGCCGTGAAGGGGTCACCCAGCAGCAGCTTCTCGGCGGCACGGCGCTGGCCCATCAGCTGCGGCACCAGCAGGCTCGAGGCGAACTCGGGCACGAGCCCGAGGCTCACGAAGGGCATCGCGAGCCGCGCCTCGTCGCTGACGTAGACGAAGTCGCAGTGCAGCAGCATCGTCGCCCCCACACCAATCGCCGCGCCGGTGACGGCGGCCACCACGGGCTTCTCGCAGCAGGTCAGCGCCTCGAGGAAGCGAAACACCGGCGAGTCCTTCGCGTCGCTGCCCTGGCCGGGCGGGCGGGAGAGGAAGTCCTCGACGTCGTTGCCCGAGGTGAAGATGCCGGGCTGGCCGCAGATCAGCACCGCGCGCACGGCGGCGTCCCCGTCCGCGGCGCGCAGCGCCTCGGACATCGCGGTGTACATGTCGCGCGTGAAGGCGTTCTTCTTCTCGGGACGCGCGATCTCGATCGTGAGCACGCCGTCTAGGGTGGCCGTCTTGATGGTCATGGGGGGAACTCCGTGCGAGGCAGGTTCGAAGTGGCCGGGCGCTCAGGCGCGCTCGAAGATGCCGGCCGCGCCCTGCCCCATGCCCTCGCACATCGTCACCATGCCGTACTTCAGCTGGTGGCGGTGCAGCGCGTGCACGACGGTGGCCGAGCGGATCGCGCCGGTGGCCCCGAGCGGGTGGCCGAGTGCGATGGCGCCGCCCATCGGGTTCACGCGCGCCGGGTCCAGGCCCACGGTGTCCATCACCGCCAGGGCCTGGGCCGCGAAGGCCTCGTTGAGCTCGATCCAGCCGATGTCATCGAGCTTCAGGCCGCCCGCCTTCAACGCGGCCGGGATCGCCTCGATCGGGCCGATGCCCATGATCTCCGGCGGCACGCCGCGAACCGAGAAGCTCACGAAGCGCGCCAGCGGCTTCAGCCCGAAGGTCTGCACCGCACGTTCGCTCGCGAGGATCAACGCGCCCGCGCCATCGCTCGTCTGCGAACTGTTGCCCGCCGTCACCGAACCCTTGGCGGCAAAGACGGGCTTGAGCCGGGCCAGGCCCTCCAGCGAGGTGTCGGCCCGCGGGCCCTCGTCGATGTCCACCGTGCGCGTGGTGGTGCGCACCTCGCCAGTGTCGAGCTCAGGCGCGCGCGCGGTGACCGTGACAGGAGTCATCTCATCGCGGAACTGCCCGGCGGCGATCGCCGCCAGCGCCTTCTGGTGCGAGGCGAGCGCGAAGGCATCCTGCCGCTCGCGCGAGACCTTCCACTGCGCGGCCACCTTCTCTGCCGTGAGCCCCATGCCGTAGGCGATGCCCACGTTCTCGTCGCGAGCGAAGACCTCCGGGTTGAAGGAGGGCTTGTTGCCGCTCATCGGCACCATGCTCATGCTCTCGGCGCCGCCGGCGATCATCACGTCGGCCTCGCCCACGCGGATGCGGTCGGCGGCCATCTGCACGGCGGTGAGGCCCGAGGCGCAGAAGCGGTTGATCGTCACGCCGCCCACCGTGTGCGGCAGCCCCGCGAGCACCATCGCCACGCGGGCCATGTTCACGCCCTGCTCGGCCTCGGGGAAGCTGCAGCCCACCACCGCGTCCTCGATCGCCTTGGGGTCGAGCGAGGGCACCTGTGCGAGCGCGCTCCTCACGGCGGCGACCAGCAGGTCGTCCGGGCGGGTGTTGCGGAAGTACCCGCGGCCGGACTTGCCGATCGGGGTGCGGGTGGCGGCGACGATGTAGGCGTCCTGGACTTGCTTGCTCATGTTCACGACTCCCGCTTGTTCAGTTGCGCACCGGCTTGCCGGTGGACAGCATGCCCATGATCCGCTCCTGCGTCTTCGGGTGTTCGAGCAGGCTGCAGAAGTGCTTGCGCTCGAGCGCCATCAGGTACTCCTCGGTGACCACCGAGCCGCCGTCCACCGCGCCGCCGCACACCACGTCGGCGATCAGCGAGGCGAGGTGGAAGTCGTGCGCGCTGATGAAGCCGCCGTCGCGCATGTTGGCCAGCTGCGCCTGGATCGTGGCGATGCCGCTGCGCCCGGCCACGCGGATCTGCGCGCGCGGCGGCGGGCGCCAGCCGGACTCCGCCATCGCGCGCACCTGCGCTGAGGCGACGTGGAGCAGCTCGTCCTTGTGCGGCACGATCACGTCGCCTTCCACCAGGTAGCCGAGCTCGCGTGACTCGATCGCGCTCGTGCCCACCTTGGCCATTGCGGCGTTCGTGAAACCGTCGGTGAGGAACTTCAGGATGTCCGCATTCGCACGGCCCGCAGCCGCCATCTCCGAGGCACGCTTGGCGATGTAGGTGAGGCCGCCGGCACCCGGCACGAGGCCCACGCCGACTTCCACGAGCCCCATGTAGGACTCCATCGCCGCCACGCGCCGTGCGCTGTAGACGGCCAGCTCGCAGCCCCCGCCGAGCGCCAGGCCGCGCACCGCGCTGACCACCGGCACCTGCGCGTAGCGCACCCGCAGCACGAAGTCCTGGAAGCGCTTGAGCTCCGGCGCGATGCCCTTGGCCCCGCTCTTCATGAACACCGGCATCAGCGCCTCGAGGTTGGCACCGGCCGAGAACACGTCGTCGGGCGACCAGATCACCAGGCCCGCGTAGCCGCCTTCGGCGATGTCGAGTGCCTGCATCAGCCCCTCGCCGACCGTCGGGCTGATCAGGTGCAGCTTGGCGGTGATGCTCGCGATCACGACCTCGCCGTCGAGCGTCCACACGCGCACCTCCTCGTTGCGGAAGAGCTCGGTGCCGCTGGCCAGCGGGTCCGGTGCGCCCGCGCCGTGCACGTTCTCGCGGAAGGCCTGGCGAGCGTAGACCGGCAGCGCGCTCAAGGGCTCGTGCTTCAGGCTGCTCAGGTTCGCATCGAGCGAGAACTTCAGCGGCCCGATCGCCTTCTCGACCTGGTGCAGCCGGATGGTCGAGCGCGTCGGGCTGAACGAGCCTTCGGGCGTGTGCACGCCCTCCACCGCCCACACCCACTCGGGCAGCGGCGCCGCGCACAGCGCCTTGCCTGCGTCGATGTCGGCCTGCACCCACTCGGCCACCTGCTTCCAGCCGGCCTGCTGCCAGAGCTCGAAAGGGCCTTGCTTGAGGCCAAAGCCCCAGCGCATCGCGAAGTCGACGTCGCGCGCGCAGTCGGCGATCGAGGCGAGGTGCACGGCCGCGTAATGGAAGCCGTCGCGCAGGATCGCCCACAGGAACTGCGCCTGCGGGTTGGTGCTCTCGCGCAGCAGCTTGAGCCGCTCCGCAGGCGGCTTCTTCAGCATGCGCTCGACGATCGGGTCGGCCTTGCCGCCGGCCGCCACGTACTGGCCCGTGGCCGGGTCCAGCCGCAGGATGTCCTTGCCCACCTTCTTGTAGAAGCCCGCACCGGTCTTCTGGCCAAGCGCGCCTTGTTCGATGAGCTTGGCGAGCACCTGCGGCGTGCCGTAGGTGGGCGCAAACGGGTCGCCCGCGCCGCTGCCCTCGCCGAGCGTGTCCTGCAGCGTCTTGATGACATGCGCCATCGTGTCCAGGCCCACGACATCGGCGGTACGGAAGGTGCCCGAGGAGGCGCGCCCGAGCTTCTTGCCGGTGAGGTCGTCCACGACGTCGACGCTCAGCCCGAAGGCCTCGGCCTCCTTCATCGTGGCAAGCATGCCGGCGATGCCCACGCGGTTGGCGATGAAGTTGGGCGTGTCCTTCGCCCGCACCACGCTCTTGCCGAGGGTGCTCGTGACGAAGGCCTCGAGGTCGTCGAGCACGCGCGGCTCGGTAGCCGGGGTCGCGATCAGCTCCACGAGCGCCATGTAGCGCGGCGGGTTGAAGAAGTGGATGCCGCAAAAACGCGGCCGCATGGCTTCGGGCAGGGCCTGGCTGAGCGCCGTGATCGACAGCCCCGAAGTGTTGCTCGCCACGATCGCGTGCGGCGCCAGTGCGCCGGAAATGCGCGCGTACAGGTCGAGCTTCCAGTCCATGCGCTCGGCAATCGCCTCGATCACGAGGTCGCATTCCGCCAGCAGCCCGAGGTGCTCCTCGTAGTTGGCCGGCACGATGCGCGCAGCCAGTTCCGGCACGCCGAGTGGCGCCGGCTTGAGCTTCTTCAGATTGTCGATCGCCCGCGTGACGATGCCGTTCTTCGGCCCATCCTTGGCTGGCAGGTCGAACAGCACGACCGGCACGTTGCAGTTCACGAGGTGGGCGGCGATCTGCGCGCCCATCACGCCGGCGCCGAGCACGGCGACCTGGCGGACGTGGAATTTAGGGTTCATGGGGAGTTGTCGCTTTGGTGAGGATCGTCAGAAGTGACCAGCAGGCCGGGCGTGAGGGGCGGGTGACCCCTCCGCGAAATCAAGGAGGAAGTCTGGGCGCAAGCCC
>JBDKFA010000086.1:0-9360 GCA_039798945.1 Pseudomonadota bacterium | reverse complement strand
ACGCTGCACACGATCCCGGTGCGGCGCGTGAAGTCCTGCCCGAGGTGGCGCAGTGCGTCGGGCAGGCCGAGTTCGTCGAGCACCTTGGGCCGCAGCCCCGCGACGATGCGGCGCGTGGCGACGATGGCGTCCACCGTCATCGTGGTGGCGCGCTTGAGCCCGAGGTCGAGGGTGTCGTCGCCCGGCGGCAACTGTTGCCGCAAGGCGGCGAGCTCGATGGAGATGGCGGCCAGGCGCTGCTGCAGGTCGTCGTGCAGCTCGCGGGCGACGCGCCGGCGTTCGCCTTCCACGGCCGAGTGTTCGCGCGCGAGCAGGGATCGCAGCCGTTCCTCGCTGTGGCGGTGCAGCTCCGCCGCCTCGCGGTAGCGTTCCAGCGCCTCGCGCGCACGCGCCTGGCTGCGCCGGACGCCCGCGCCGAGCGCGCACAAGAGCGCGCCTGCGGTGGCCAGGCCGGCCGAGCGCAGCCACGCGGCGCTCGTCAGCCCCTCTTCGGCCGGATGCAGCCCGGACAGGGCGAGGTGGCCGAGCACGGCCAGGGTCGTCACCACCAGGCCATGCGACCACGAACCTGCCCACACCGCCAATGCCACGGGCGCCAGGAAGACGAAAACGGGCGAATGGGGGAGGCTCGGGACGGCATGCATCAGCCACGCCAACGCGAGCAGCATTCCCAGCAGCAGGCCCACGGACCATGCCAGGGGGGAGGAGCGCAGGACGGCTGGAACGGAGGCGTGCATCGGCTCCCATCGTAGCCTCCCGCGCGGGGCCTGTTGCGCGCGCCCCGCCCGAGGCCGTGCTCCGGCCCCGGTTCGTCACGGGACGAGCGCAGCCTCAAGCGCGTCGTCCACCGTATGCAGCCACACCAGCTGCAAGGCGCGCCGCGCATCCTCGGGGATCTCGGCCAGGTCCTTGCGATTGCGGGCGGGCAGCATCACCGTGGCCACCCCGGCGCGCAGCGCGGCCAGCACCTTCTCCTTGATGCCCCCCACCGGCAGGACGAGGCCGCGCAGGCTGATCTCGCCGGTCATCGCCACGTCCGGCCGCACGGCACGCTCGCCGGCCATCGAGGCGAGCGCGACGAACATGGCCACGCCGGCGCTCGGGCCGTCCTTCGGGATGGCGCCGGCGGGCACGTGCAGGTGCACGTCGGCATCCTCGAAGCCGTGGGCGGCCAGGCCCAGGCGGGCCGCGCGCGACTTCACGAGCGTGAGCGCTGCCTGTGCGCTCTCCTTCATCACGTCGCCGAGCTGGCCGGTGAGGATGAGCTTGCCGGCCCCCGGGATGCGGGCCGCCTCGATGAACAGGATGTCACCCCCCACGGGCGTCCAGGCGAGCCCGGTGGCCACGCCGGGCTGGCCGCTGCGCAGCGCCACCTCGTGCTCGACGGTGGGCGGGCCGAGGATCTCCTCGAGGTCTCCCGGGCCCACGTGCACGCGCTGCGCGCGCCCGGCGGCGATGTGGGTGGCGGCGTGGCGCATCACGCGGCCGATCTCGCGCTCGAGCTGGCGCACGCCGGCTTCGCGCGTCCACGAGGCGGTGATGGCGCCGAGCGCGTCGTCGGTGAGCGTGCACTGGGCGGCCTCGAGCCCGCAGGCGGCGAGCTGGCGCTGCACCAGGTAGCGGCGCGCGATCTGCAGCTTCTCCTCCTGCGTGTAGCCGGGCAGGTCGATCACCTCCATGCGGTCGCGCACCGGCACGGGCACGGCGTCGATCACGTTGGCGGTGGCGATGAACACCACGCGCGAGAGATCGAAGGGGAGGCCCAGGTAGTTGTCGCGGAAGGTGGAGTTCTGCTCGGGGTCGAGCACCTCCAGCATCGCCGCCGAGGGGTCGCCGCGCAGGCTTGCCGACATCTTGTCGACCTCGTCGAGCATCATCACGCAGTCGCGCGCGCCAGCCTTGCGCAGGGCCTGCACGATGTTCCCGGGCATGGCGCCGATGTACGTGCGGCGGTGGCCGCGGATCTCGGCCTCGTCGTGCACGCCGCCGAGCGACACGCGTACGAAGGGCCTGCCGATGGCACGCGCGATGCTCTGGCCGAGCGAGGTCTTGCCCACGCCAGGAGGGCCCACGAAGCACAGGATCGGCGCGCGCCCGGTCGGGTTGAGCTTCTTGACGGCGAGGAACTCGACGATGCGCTGCTTCACGCGCGGCAGGCCGAAGTGGTCTTCCTCGAGGGTGCGCTGCGCCGTGTCCAGGTCGATGGCGAGCGGCTCGGGCTCGCGCCAGGGCAGCTCGGTCATCCACTCGAGCCAGGTGCGCAGCATCGAGTGCTCGCCCGAGGCCTCGCCCATGCGCTGCAGGCGCTGCAATTCCTTGCGTGCCTGGGCATCGGCCTCGGGCGGCATCCGGGCTGCGGCGATGGCCTCGGCCAGCCGGGCCAGCTCCTGCGCGCTCTCTCCTTCCTCACCCAACTCCTTGCGGATCGCCCGCAACTGCTCCTCCAGCAGCACGCGCCGCTGGCGGTCGTCGAGCTGCTCCTTCGTGCGTGCGCCGATCTCCTGGGAGAGCCTGAGCACCTCGAGCCGGTGCTCGACCAGGTCGAGCACCTGTTGCAGGCGCTGCTCGACGTCCAGCGTCTCCAGCAGCTGCTGCTTGTGCGCCGGCTCGGCGTCCAGCAGCGTCGCCGCCAGATCGGCCAGGTGCGAGGGCGAGCGCGTGCCCTGCAGCAGCTGCGCGAGCTCGGCCGGCACGCCCGGCATCAACCCGAGCACCTCGTTGCCGCGCTGGCGCAGCCGCAGCGCCAGGGCCTGGGCGGCGGTGCTGGCCGGTGGTTCGGACAGCCGCTCGATGCGGGCCGCCAGGAACGGGTGGCCATCGACGAGCTCGAGCACCCGGATGCGCGTCAGGCCCTGGCACACGACGTGGACCTGCTGGTCGTCGGCGCGCACCTGCTGCACCACGTTGGCCAGGGTGCCCACCGTGCACAGGGCCTGCGCACCGGGTTCGTCCACCGTCGGGTCGCGCTGCAGCACCACGGCCACCGGCCCGTGGTGGGCGGCCGCGTGCGCGAGCGCCGCCAGCGAGCGGGTGCGTCCCACCGTGACGGGAACCATCACGTGCGGAAAGAGCACCACGTTGCGCATCGGCACCAGCGGCACCACGTCGGTGGGCAGCTCGGTGCCCGGCGCCACGACCACATCCATCGTCCAGTGCCTCCTGCAGTGACATGCAGGCTAGGCCGTGCGCAGGGCGCGGGCGTTGCGCGCGCTCAGCGTGCGCGCCGGTCGTTCACGAAGGGGGGACGAAGGGGGAAAGGCTCGCGTCGTCCAGGCTGTCCAGGGTGCGCCGTGCCAGCTCGCGCAGCACCTCGGCGGCCTGCGCCGTGGCCACGTCGATGCCCAGGCCCTCGTCGGCCGGCCAGTCGGCGTCCAGGCGCAGGTAGCGGCTGCCCAGGCGGTCTTCCATCATCGCCTGCACGTGCTGCTGCTGCACCGACAGCAGCGTCAGGATCAGCCGCCCCTCGGCGAGCCACCCGACGGCGCCGGCCTGAGGGTCCTCCACGCCTTCGCGCGGACGGTAGCCGGCGGTGGCCGTGCCCACCGAGAGCATGGACACGCGCTCCGGGGGGATGCCCAGGAAGTGCTCGGCCTCGTGCAGCGCGATCTGGTCGGGGGCCACCGCGAAGAGCCCGCCATCGGCGTACAGGCGCGCACCCACCGTCACCGAGGGGAAGTAGGCGGGGGCTGCACACGCGGCCATCACCACGTCCACCGCCGGCAGCTCGGCATCGCTCTCGGGCGTGCGGCCGTGCGGCGTCTTGAAGACCTTGGTGCGGCAGGCGAGCACGTCCACGGCCGGGATCACGAGTGCGTGCCGGGCATCCCCGAGCCGGCGCTCGCCGAGCACCCCGCGCAGTGCCTCGCGCAGTTCACGCCCGCCGTACTTGGGGCCGGTCACCGAGCGGCTGAGGTCGAGCAGCCGCGACACCGCGCCTTGCGGCAACGGGCGGCGCGAGAACACGCGCGGCCCGTGGTTCGTGATCAGCTCGACCACGGTGCGCATCGGTACCTCGAAGGCGAGCGCGGTGGCGAGCAGGGCGCCGATGGAGGTGCCGGCGAGCAGGCCGAAGCGGCGTGCCAGGGGCCGGCCCGCCCGTGCCTCCAGGCCCTCGAGCACGATGGCGGTGTACAGGCCGAGGAAGCCGCCCCCGGACAGCGCGAGCACGCGCAGCGGCTCGCGTGCGCTCGGGCCTGGCAGGGCGTCGCTCGGGCTACGGGCCATGGGGGCGTGGGGTCAGCGGCTCGTCGAAGCGCCATACCCAAATCAGGTCGAGCGAGTTCTCCAGCCCGCTTTGCGCGCGCAGCGTGAAGCGCTGCGCAATCCGGTAGACGAGCTGGAAGGTTCCTGCCGTGGCGTTGACGCCGCGCTCGTAGCCCACGTACCAGCGCCGGCTGAGCTGCTTGCCCAGCGTGATGATCGTGTCGCGCGTGTCGCCGCTGCTCTGGCGCAGCGACAGATCGTCCAGCCCCAGGGCACGCAGGATCGCTTCGGTGGGCCCCTCTCCCTGGCCCGACAGCAACGCGGTGGCGGCGCGCTGCAGCAGCGCCGTGTCGGCGCGGCCGAGCCCCTCGGAGCCGCGCCCGAGCAGCAGCCACGAGAGCTTTTCCGTCTCGGCCATCTCGGGGTCGCTGTAGAGCTTCACGCGCGGCGCCTGCACCGGGCCCGTGATCGCCACGCCCACGCGCATGTCGAGCTTCGGGCGCAGGGCGAGGATGTCCAGCCGCGCCGACTCCAGCGGGCCGGTCAGCGTGAGCACGCCGCGCTCGATCTCGAGCTTCTGGCCGTAGCCGGTGTAGGTGCCGTCCTCGGTGCGCACCGCGCCGTTGACGGCGAGCCGGCCGCCGGGGGTGCTCACCTTGAGCTGGCCGCGCAGGCCCGTGTCCACGCCGAACCCGCGCAGCCGCACCTGCTCGCCCAGGCCGATGTCCAGCGCCACCTGGGCATTGCGCATCAAGGGCGGTACCGGTGCGGGGGCGGGCTTGTCCGGCTCGGCCTGGCCCGCCTGGCGCACCGTCACGTCGTCGTCCAGGGCCGGGGCGTCGCGCCGCGAGAGGTCGAAGAAGCCGCTGTCGATGGCGAGCCGTCCGCTGGCCCGCAGCGCGTCGGGCCGGATCGCGAGCTGCCCGTCGCCGCTCGCCACGAGCTGGCGGTCCACGCGCCCGATCAGCCTGAAGCGCGACGCCCGCGCCCGCAGCTGCAGGGCGGGCGAGGCGCCGAGGCTGGCCGAGCCCTCGGCCACGAGGGTGCCCTCTCCGCCGCGCAGGCTGAAGCGCTGGATGCGTGCCGTCTCGCCTTCCAGCGTGACCAGCAGCTCGCCGTCGCTGAAGGAGACGCCTTGCAGGAGGTTGCGCACCGCCACGCCGCTGGCCTGCAACTCGCCCGTCACCTGCGGTGCACCCACCGTGCCTCCGAGCCGTGCCGTGGTGGCGAGCTCACCCCCGATGCGCCAACCCGGGGGCAGCCAGCTCGCCCACACCCCGAGCTGGGGCACCTGCAGGTTGAGCGCACCCTCCAGCGGGGCGTCGTCGCGCGGCCAGCGGTCCGCGGGCTGCGTCCGCACCGTCACCGCCCCCGAGACCCGGCCGACGTTGGAGCCCGCCAGCAGCGGCGCGATGCGCCACACGCCCTCGCGCGCGGAGAGCGTGAACTCCGCCGCCGACAGCCCCATCGGCTGCGGCGTGGTGCCGCTTTCGAGCACCTGCAGGTCGCCTTCGTGCCGGCGCAGTGCGATGTCGGCCTCGAAGCGCTCGCCGGCGCGCACGTCCACGCGCGCGCCCATGCGCAGGTTGCCCGACCAGCGCAGGCCCGTGCCGGCACGCTGCAGGAAGGGCGCGATGGCCACCGGGGCAATCTCGGCGCGCAGCTGCAGGTCGGGGTGGCCGGCGTGCGCACGCCAGCGCACCTCGTCCCAGCGCAGGGGCACGCCCCCGGCCAGCGTGGCGCCCCCGGCGGCAGCCTGCACCGACACCGGCTCCCAGTTGCGGCCGAGCCGCACCTCTCCGCTGAGCGCCCGTGCGTCCAGCCACGAGGCGTCCACCGTGTCGCTGCGGCGCTCGGTGCCGCCGTCCCATACGCCGGCGGACAGCCGCTCCAGGGTGCCGCGCCAGCGCCCGCCTCCCTCGGCCTCGCCGTCCCAGCTGCCCGAGCCGCGCAGCAGCGCCTGCGTGCCGGAGCCGGGCTGCAGCCCGAGGATGCGGGCCAGCAGGGGCGGGGGCTGCAGCGGTGCGGCCACGTCCAGGCTGAGCTGATGTGCGCGCAGCGTGCCGCGCAGGTCGGCGCGCAGCACGCCGGCGCGCAGGGCGCCGATGCGGGCTTGAAGCACCTCGGCCTGGAGCGCGAGCGGGAGGTCGCGCCCGCCGTCGATGCGCCACTCGAGCGTGCCGCGTTCCACCGCGAGCTCGGCGGCGCGCAAGCCGGCGACGCGGACCCGTGCCTGGCCGCGCAGGCCCGGCCAGCGTCCCTGGGCGGCCAGCTGCCCCTGTGCGCTGCCGGCCTGCGGCGTCCAGCGCGCCAGGGCCGGATGCAGGCCCGCCAGAGGGGCCAGGGCTCCGAGGTTGGGTGCTTCCAGCTGCACCGACAGCCGGTCCGTCTCGCCGTCGCCCAGCGCATCGCCCGTGCCGTCGAAGCTCACGAGGTTGTCGGCCAGCTGCACCCGCCCCTCGAAGCGGTTGCGCGCCGAGGCGCTGGCAGAAGGGTCTTGCGCGAGCAGCAGCCGGGCCCGCAGGGGCACGCCCGCGACCACCGAGTCGCGCAGCTCGAGTGCGCCTTCGCCCTGCAGCGTGGGCAGCCACTGCAGCGGCGGCAGCGCAGTCACCGCGGCCGGTACGCCGAGGTCGAGTGTCCAGCTGGCGTCCAGCCGGTGCGGCCCGCGCCGCCAGCCCGATCCCTCGCTGCCCGGAAACCAGACCAGAGGGTCGAAGCGTTCGAGCCGGCCCTCGCTGCGCACCTGCCAGCGCTCGCCGGTGCCGCGCTGCAGCGTGAGGCCGAGCTGGGCGCTGGCCGGCCCCGAGGCGGCGCGCAGCCGCGTGAGCGCGAACTCGCGCGCCGAGGCGCGGCCGTCGAAGCTCAGCGTCACCGGTTGCGGCCGTGCGTCCAGCGACCCCTGCAGCGTGCCCTGGAAGGCCAGACTCGGCCCGCCCGAGGCGCCAGCGGCCTTCGCGCCGGAAGGGCGTGTGGGGCTGCCCGCTGCGCCCGCGCCCGCGGCCGGGGAGGGCCACCCCGTAAGGCCGAGCTGCAGCGGCCCGGAAACCCGCATCGCCGGCGCACGCCGGTCGAGCTGCTGGGGCTGCACGTCGGCCAGCTGCGTGTCCAGGCTCAGCGCGCCCGCACGCCAGCCGGCCGTGCCGCGCCAGCGCCCAGCCTCCGCAGCCGCCCCCGGCGCACCCGCGAAGACCACCTCGAAGCCCGTGGCCTGCCACTGCTCGACCTCGCTCGACGGCGTCTGGATCGCGCCGACCAGGCGCCGCACCGGCAGGCGGCCCTCGTCCCAGCGACCCGGGGCGAGGTTGTCGAATTCGACGCGGGCCTGCCACACCTGTCCGAGCTCGCGCGCGCGCAGCGTGGCGCGCCCGGTGAGCCGTGTGCGCGGTGCGGCGCTGCTGAGGGCCGCGAGGTCGAGGGCCTGCGTGCGCAGCTCCACCTGGCCCAGCGGCCAGGCCGCGAAGGGCTTGACCTGTACCTGGGCGTCGAGTGCAGCCAGCTCCTGGCCGGCCGGCGCCACGCCACGCAGCCGGGCCTGCAGCATGAAGGCGGCCAGCGGCCCCTCGGCCTCGAGCTGGGCCTGCCACGACGGCGCGCCGCGCCCGGAGGCCTGCACCGCCGCGCGCAGCTGGAAGGGAGCCTGCGCCGCGAGCTCGGCGCGGCCGCTGCGCACCTCGATGCGGTCCCAGTCGAAGGAGAGCCGCTCGAGCCGGTGCTCGGCGATGCCGCCTGGCGCCCCCGATTGCAGGCGCAGCGCCGCGCGCAGCGCACGCACGGGCACGTGGCCGTCCACCGCCACCGAGTCCACCGATACCGCGTCGGCCTCGAGGGCAAGCGGCACCTCCAGGCTCAGCGGGACGGGTGTGGCCCGGGCAGGCGTGGCCGGGCTGCGCACGCGCACGGCGTCGGCATGCAGCGTGTCCAGCCGCAGGCCCGCCCACACGCCCGGCGCCAGCCACCAGCGCCACTTCGCACCCTCCCACCGCAGGCCCTCGACGACGACCTCGCCGGCGCCCTCGGCCCAGGTCACGCGCAGGTGCCCGGCAGCAAAGCGCGGCCCGAGGAGGGCGCCTTGCACCGCTCGCACCTCGATGCCCGGCAGCCTGGGCAACAGCCAGGCCGTGCCGGCTTCCGAACGCAGCGCCAGCAGGGCCATCGCCAACACGCTCAGCGGCAGCACCACCAGCCCGGCCAGGCCCGCCAGCAACGCACTGAGCGCGCTGCTGGCCAGCATCCAGCGCGCCTTGGGCGGGCGAGGCATGCGCGGGGCGGCAGGCGTCGTCATGGGCGTGACCGAGCCTCAGAACACGATGCCCACACCGAAGTGCAGCCGCCACTGGCGCGTCTCGAGTCCGTTGGCGAGGTCGATCTTCAGCGGCCCCACGGGGCTGCGCCAGCGCATGCCGATGCCGACGCCCACGGCGGGATGGAGGGCCGAGAAGGTGTCCGCGGCCTGGCCCGCGTCCACGAAGACGGCGCCCCACAGGGTGGGCATCGCGGCGGAGAAGGGCCGTGCCAGCTCGACGCTGGCAGTCATCAAGGCGTTGCCGCTGCCCACCGCACCTGCGCTCACCGGCCCGAGGCTGCGGTACCCGTAGCCGCGAACCGAGTCGTCGCCGCCGGCGCGAAACCGCAGGGCCTCGGGCACCTGGAGGTTGGCCGGCACGAAGACCTGCCCGAGCTCGAGCCTGGCTTGGGCGTACCAGTCCGCGGGCAGCGCGTGGTAGGTGGTGGCACGACCATAGGCGCGCGCGAAGCCCCCGGAGGTGTCGTTGCTGGCACGCGCGAAGCCTGCGCCGAGTTCCACGCGCAGGGTCTGGCCCTGGATCGGCAGGATCGGGTTGTCGATCGCGCGCCATGTCCAGTGGCTGTTCAGCGAGGCGGCCATCGACTCCGTGCGGCCGGCGCCCGCGCGGCGCGAGGAACGGTCGAACTGGGCGAAGTTGGAGCGGTCGGTGTTCGGCGAATCCTGAGCCCTGCCGACGCGCAGGTTCTGTGACAACACCACGTCGTCGCTGCCCTTCAGGCGGTCGATCTTCACCCCCAGCACCCAGCGGTACAGCCGCTCGTCCGGGTGCGTGCCGAGCTCGCCCTTCCAGACCTGGCCGGCGCGCGCGAGCTCGAGCTCGTTGCGGGAGGTGGCCGGATAGCCGAAGA
>JBDKFA010000085.1:0-7278 GCA_039798945.1 Pseudomonadota bacterium | reverse complement strand
TCAGGCCGAGGGCGATGCGCAGCGGTTTCGCTCGGTGCTGACCGAGTACCAGAAGGCGCCAGCCGTCACCCGGGATCGCCTGTACCTGGAGACCATGCAGCAGGTCTTCTCCAATGTCAGCAAGGTTTACGTGGACAGCCGCTCGGGCTCGAGTCTGCTCTACCTGCCGCTGGACAAACTGCTCCAGGCACCAGCCCCCGGCGGCCCGGTGGCGCCTGGGGGCGCCTCCCCGGATGCCCCCGTTGCGACGCCTGCCGCCCCCGCAGCAGCCCCTGACCCACGGTCTCGGGACGGCTCTCGCAGCCGCGACCGTGACGGCCGTTGAAGGAGATCCGCGAGATGAACCGTATCGGAATCGTGGCCGCGGGTGTGCTGGCCGGGCTGCTTCTGCTGGGATCCATGCTGTTCGTGGTCGATCAGCGGCAGGTGGCCGTCATCTACTCGCTCGGCGAAATCAAGGAAGTCGTGACCGAGCCTGGCTTGAACATCAAGCTGCCGCCGCCTTTCCAGAATGTGGTGTTCCTGGACAAGCGCGTGCAGACCCTCGACAGCCCTGAGACCCGGCCCATCTTCACCGCGGAGAAGAAGAGCCTCGTCATCGACTGGCTGGTGAAGTGGCGGATCAACGAGCCCCGTCAGTTCATCCGCAACAACGGGGTAGATTTCCGCAACCTCGAGAGCCGGCTCAGTCCGGTGGTGCAGGCGGCCTTCAACGAGGAGGTGACTCGGCGCAACGTGCGCGCCGTGCTCGCCACCGAGCGCGACAAGGTGATGATGGATGTGCGCAACCGCCTGGGCGACGAGGCCAAGGGGTTCGGCATCGAGATCGTGGATGTGCGAATCAAGCGCGTGGACTTCGTGGCCGACATCACCGACTCCGTCTATCGGCGCATGGAGTCTGAGCGCAAGCAGGTGGCCAACGAGTTGCGTTCGCAGGGTGCTGCAGAGGGCGAGAAGATCCGCGCCGACGCGGACCGCCAGCGCGAGGTGATCATCGCGGAGGCTTATCGCGACGCGCAGAAGATCAAGGGGGAGGGCGATGCGCGGGCCTCGGCCTTGTATGCGGATGCGTTCGGCCGCGACCCGCAGTTCGCCCAGTTCTACCGCAGCCTCGAGGCTTACCGGGCGAGCTTTCGCAACCGGTCAGACATGATGGTGGTCGACCCGAGCATCGAGTTCTTCCGCGCCATGCGCGGAGGGGGTGGAGCGGGAGGCTCGGCAGCACCCGCCGCCGCGCCACGCAAGTGAGCGCCCGGGCGTGGCCGATTGGCTGCTCGGGGCGGTGGCCCTGATGCTCGTGCTGGAAGGGTTGCTGCCGTTCCTGAACCCGGCTGCCTGGCGGCGTGTGTTCGAGTCGGCGCTGCAGCTCAGCGACGGCCAGATCCGCTTCCTCGGGCTGGCCAGTCTGATCGTGGGCTGCGCGTTGCTGTGGGTGGCCAGCGCCTGAGCGGTTCCTGTCGCCCGGGCGGTGCGGCCTGCCCGGTACAATGCGGTTTTCAAAGCGGCCGCCTTTTTCCATGTCCCGAGCCTGGCTCCTTCCGGAGCACGTAGCCGACGTCCTGCCTGCCGAGGCCAGCCGCGTCGAGTCGCTGCGGCGGCGACTGCTCGATCTGGCTGCGCGGCACGGTTTCGAGCTGGTGATGCCGCCCCTGCTGGAGCACGTGGATTCGCTGCTGTCCGGCACAGCGGGCGAGCTCGATCTGCGTACCTTCAAGCTGGTGGACCAGCTGAGCGGCCGACAACTCGGCCTGCGTGCGGACATCACCCCTCAGGCCGCGCGCATCGATGCCCACCTGTTGAACCGCGAGGGCGTCGTGCGCCTGTGCTATTGCGGTGCCGTGTTGCATGCCCGTCCCGTCGCGTCGCAGGCACGCCGTGAGTTGCTGCAATTCGGTGCCGAGATCTTCGGCCATGCGGGCCTCGAGGCCGACCTGGAGGTCCACCAGCTGGCGCTGGAGGTGGTGGCTTGTTCCGGCGCCGCTGGGCTCGTGGTCGACCTGGCCGATGCGCGGATCCTGCGTGGCGTGCTGGCCGGAGTGCCGCTGGATGCTGCCTCGCTCCAGGAGTTGGCGCATGCCCTGTCAGCCAAGGATGGCCCGCGCGTGCGCGAACTCTCCCGAGCGTTGCCTGCCGAAGCGGCCCAGGCCCTGCAGGTCTTGCTGGGGCTGTATGGGGGCTTGGAGGTCCTCGAGCGCGCGCACGAGCATCTGCCCTCGCGGCCGGTCATTCACCAGGCCCTTCGCGATCTGCGCCGCCTCGCCGGGCATCTTCGTTCCACCTTCGGCGCGGCCCTGCGCGTCGGGTTCGATCTTGCCGATACCGGTGGCTACGCTTACTACAGCGGCCCTCGTTTTTCGGTGTACGCGTCGGGGTTCCCGGATGCCCTGGCGCGGGGCGGGCGCTATGACGAGGTCGGGGCGATTTTCGGCCGCAATCGCCCTGCGGTCGGTTTCAGCCTGGACGTGCTGGCGCTGGCCGCGCGTGCCGAGAACCTTCCCGCCACTCCTGCCATCCGTGCCGCGTGGAGCGAAGAGCCCGGGCTGCACGAGGCGGTTCGCCGACTGCGAGAGCAGGGCGAGAAGGTGGTCTATGACCTGCCGGGTGCCAGCCCCGCCGTTGCTGCTGCGCACTTCGACCGCCAACTGGTGCGCGTGGGCGAACGCTGGGCCGTGCAGGCCCTTGGCGTGTGCGCCGCGGTTCCTGCCTGAGAGACCCTCCAACCATGCTCACCTCCACTGCAGCGCGGCCAGGCCGCAACGTCGTCGTCGTCGGCACCCAGTGGGGTGACGAAGGCAAGGGAAAGGTGGTCGATTGGCTGACCGACCATGCCCAAGGCGTCGTGCGGTTCCAAGGCGGCCACAACGCGGGCCATACGCTGGTCATCAACGGGCGCAAGACGGCCTTGCAGCTCATCCCCTCGGGGATCATGCGTGCCGGCGTCGCCTGCTACATCGGCAACGGAGTGGTCGTCGATCCGGCGCACCTGCTGGGTGAAATCAGCCGCCTCGAGTCCATGGGGCTGGAGGTCCGCGGTCGCCTGCACATCAGCGAGTCGTGCCCGCTGATCCTGCCGTTTCATGTCGAGGTGGACCGAGCCCGGGAAGCGTTGCGCGAAAGCAGCGGCAGCGGCAAGATCGGCACGACCGGCAAGGGCATCGGCCCCGCTTACGAGGACAAGGTGGCACGCCGCGCGCTGCGTGCCCAGGATCTGAAGCATCCACGGCGCCTGGAAGGCAAGCTGCGCGAGCTGCTGGAGCTGCACAACTTCGCCCTGGGGGGTTACCTGCGCGCCCAGCCCCTGGAATTCGCTCCGATCTTCGACGCCGCGATGGAGGCGGCGGAGCACTTGCGCCCGATGTTGTCGGACGTGGGTCATGCCCTGCACCAGCGGCACGGTGCGGGCGACAACCTGCTCTTCGAGGGTGCGCAGGGCACACTCCTGGACATCGACCACGGCACGTATCCCTACGTGACCTCCAGCAACTGTGTGGCGGGCAATGCTGCGGCAGGCTCAGGCGTGGGCCCGCAGCTGCTGCATTACGTGCTGGGGATCACCAAGGCGTACACCACGCGCGTGGGGGGCGGGCCGTTTCCCACCGAGCTGCCGATCGACGCACCCGGCACCGTGGGGCATCACCTGTCGACCATCGGGCAGGAGCGCGGCACCGTGACGGGCAGGGCCCGGCGCTGCGGGTGGCTCGATGCAGCCGCGCTGAAGCGGTCGATGATCATCAACGGCATCTCGGGGCTGTGCATCACCAAGCTCGATGTCCTGGACGGGTTGTCGGAGATCCTGGTGTGCACCGGCTACGAACTGGGTGGACGTCGCCTGGACATCCTGCCGCTGGATGCCGATGAGATCGCCGCGTGTCAGCCGATCTACGAGCGCTTCGACGGTTGGACCGGCAGCACGGCCGGCTTGACCGAATGGGACCAGCTGCCCGTGAATGCGCGCCGATACCTGGAGTGCGTGCAGGCGGTCATCGGCGTGCCCATCGACATGGTGTCGACAGGGCCTGACCGCACGCACACCATCCTGTTGCGTCACCCTTTCCAGACCTGAAGCGAGAGACCATGCTCACCGACGATGGCAAGCACCTGTACGTATCCTGGGACGAGTACCACCTGCTGATCGAGCGCCTGGCGCTGAAGGTGGCAGCCTCGGGCTGGGCCTTTGATCAGATTCTGTGCCTCGCGCGCGGGGGAATGCGGCCCGGCGACGTGTTGTCCCGCGTCTTCGACAAGCCGCTGGCGATCATGTCGACGAGTTCCTATCGCGCCGAAGCCGGCACCATCCAGGGTCGGCTCGACCTGGCCAAGTACATCACGCTGCCCAAGGGGGAACTGGCCGGCCGCGTGCTGCTGGTGGACGACCTTGCGGATTCGGGCGTGACGCTGCGAGCAGTGGTTGAGCGCCTGCGCGGGATGCCGGCCATCCGCGAATTGCGCTCCGCGGTGATCTGGGTCAAGGGGGTGTCCACCTACACCCCCGATTACTACGTCGAGAACCTGCCGACGAGCCCTTGGATCCACCAGCCCTTCGAAGAGTATGACAACCTCAGGCCCGACGGGTTGGCACGCAAGTTCGCCGTCTAGTGCGCAAGCGCCCGCGAGGTGTTCGAATCAGGCCGAGTCCGGCCTGATGCCCGAGCGGTCGGTATGGGCCCGGGGTACGTCCAAAACGAAAGGGCCGGCAAGACCGGCCCTTCGTATGCAGGCAACCTTCAACGGTTGACTTGGTGCCCAGGAGAGGACTCGAACCTCCACGGAGTTACCCGCTAGTACCTGAAACTAGTGCGTCTACCAATTCCGCCACCTGGGCTTTCAGGAACCGCAGACTATAGCACACAAACCAACCGAGCCGCCATACACCGTGTCCCGTTCCGCATCCACTTCCCCCCCCGCCCCCGTGGTGGGTGAATTCACCGGCCTCGTCGAAGGCCACCGAGACGGCCACGGTTTCGTGCGTCTGGACGGCGAGGACGGCTCCGTCTACCTCGCGCCCGAGGAGATGCGCAGCGTGATGCACGGCGACCGTGTTCGCCTGCGCGTGCTGCGCCATGACCGCCGTGGTCGACCCGAGGGGAGGGTGCTCGACATACTGGAGCGTCCGCGCCGGCCGATCATCGGCAGGCTGCTCGTGGAGGGGGGCGCCTGGGTGGTCGCGCCCGAGGACAGGCGTTACGGGCAGGATATTCTCGTTCCGCGCGGCGGCACGGGGCCAGCCCAGCCGGGGCAGGTGGTGGTCGTCGAGCTCACCGAAGTCCCCTCGCTGCATTCTCAACCGGTCGGCAGGGTGGTCGAGGTTCTCGGCGAAGTCGACGACCCGGGCATCGAGATCGAGATCGCGGTGCGCAAGTTCGGCGTGCCGCATCTGTTTGCGCCAGCCGCACAGGCGCAAGCCGCCTCGCTTCCTGACCAGGTACGCCCGGCGGACCGTCGAGGCCGTGTCGACCTGCGCGACGTCCCGCTCGTCACCATCGATGGCGAGGACGCGCGCGACTTCGATGACGCCGTCTACTGCGAGCCGTATTCGCAGGGGCGCGGCCGCAGCCTGCAGCGCGGGTGGCGGCTGGTCGTCGCGATCGCCGACGTCAGCCACTACGTGAAGCCGCAGGACGCCATCGACCTCGATGCCTACGAGCGCGCGACGTCCGTGTACTTCCCGCGACGCGTGATCCCGATGCTGCCCGAGAAGCTTTCCAACGGGTTGTGTTCGTTGAACCCGGAGGTCGAGCGGCTTGCCCTGGCGTGCGACATGGTGGTGGACGAGGGCGGGCAGGTCCAGGCCTACCAGTTCTACACGGCCGTCATTCGCTCCCACGCGCGCCTGACCTACACCGAGGTCGCTGCCATCCTGGCGAACACGCGTGGCCCACAGGCCCAGCAGCGGGCGGGGCTGGTGGAGCACCTGGTGCACCTGCACGAGGTCTACCGGGCACTGCTGAAGCGCCGCGAGGCCCGTGGAGCGATGGACTTCGAGACCACCGAGACGCAGATCGTCTGCGACGAGTATGGCCGCATCGAGCGCATCGTGCCCCGGGTGCGTACCGATGCGCACCGGTTGATCGAGGAAGCGATGCTTTCCGCCAACGAGTGTGCGGCCGACTTCATCACTCAGGCTCGCCACCCCGCCCTGTACCGGGTGCACGAAGGGCCCACGCCCGAGAAGCGGATGGCACTGCAGGACTACCTGCGTGCGCTCGGCCTCGGGCTGCAGCTCGGAGACACCCCCTCACCGGGCGATTTCCAGGCCATCGCTGCCGCGACGAAGGATCGGCCGGATGCGGCTCAGGTCCACCAGATGCTGCTGCGCTCGATGCAGCAGGCCATCTACACCCCCGTCAACGTCGGCCACTTTGGCCTGGCCTACCCCGCCTACGCGCACTTCACGAGCCCGATCCGGCGCTACCCGGATCTGCTCGTGCACCGAGTCATCAAGGCGCTCGTGGCGGGCAAGGCCTATGGCCTCGTGCGACCTGAAGTGCAGGCGCCGCAGACGCTGAGGCCGGCCACGTCGCGACGGCGGCCTGCTCTGGAGGGCGCGCCGGATAAGGCAATGCTCGAGTGGGAGGCAGCTGGCGCGCACACGAGTGCGTGCGAGAGGCGAGCCGACGAGGCGTCTCGCGATGTCGAGGCCTGGCTCAAGTGCCGCTACATGCGCGACCACTTGGGCGAGGAGTACGCCGGCTCGGTTACCGCCGTGGCGTCCTTCGGCCTGTTCGTCACGCTCGACCCGCTGCACGTCGAAGGGCTCGTGCACATCACGGAGCTCGGGGGCGAGTACTGGCGTTTCGACGAGGTGCGCCAGGAGCTCCGCGGAGACCGCAGCGGCATGCGCTATGGCGTCGGTTCACGCGTGCAGGTACAGGTCAGCCGCGTCGACCTCGATGCTCGCAAGATCGACTTTCGGCTCGTGCCTGAAGGCGAAGGCGAACGACTGCTCGCCCGCGGTCGGGCAACGCGAACGCCTGCAGCCGCGCCGGTGCCCGCCTCGGCGACGGAGGAACTGGCAGCGATCGGTGCCGCAGACCGTCAGGCGCGCGCCGAGCTGCAACGTACCCGACGCCAGGCGGGCACCCCTGCGCGAAAGAAGCCCGCTGCGGGCAAGCGGGCCGCTTCCGGCAAACGGAACGCGCGCCGCTAGCGCCCCTTCAGGGTAATAGTCCGACGGCGACCATCCTTGACGGCATCACTCCTTGGCGTTTAGACGCGCGTTGACTTCGTCGATGTCGAAGCCGTGCGGGTCGAAGTCGCCGCCGATCCACTCCTTTTGGG
>JBDKFA010000084.1:0-3815 GCA_039798945.1 Pseudomonadota bacterium | reverse complement strand
GTCGGCGATCAGCGGCACGCCGGTGCCGGCCAGCGCGGTGGCGACGTTGTCGATCGCGGTGATCTGCGGCACGCCCACGCCGGCGACGATGCGCGTGGTGCAGATCGAACCCGGCCCGATGCCCACCTTGACTGCATCGGCGCCCGCCTCCACCAGCGCAGTGGCAGCAGCGCCGGTGGCGATGTTTCCACCGATCACGTCGACCTGCGGGAAGTTGCGCTTGACCCACCGCACGCGTTCGATCACGCCCTGGCTATGGCCGTGGGCAGTGTCCACGACGATCGCATCGACGCCCGCCTTGACGAGCAGCTCGACCCGCTCCTCGGTGCCCGGCCCCACACCCACCGCGGCACCCACGCGCAGTTGCCCGCTCGCATCACGCGCCGCATTCGGGAAATTCGTCTGCTTGGTGATGTCCTTGACCGTCATCAGGCCACGCAGCTCGAAGGCCTCGTTCACCACCAGCACACGCTCCAGGCGATGCTGGTGCATCAGCGCCTTGCCGTCTTCCAGCGATGCCCCCTCGCGCACCCAGACCAGCCGTTCGCGCGGGGTCATGATCTCGCCCACCGGGATGTCCAGGCGCGTCTCGAAGCGCAGGTCCCGGTTCGTGACGATGCCCACCACCGTCTTGCCCTCGAGCACCGGAAAGCCCGACACGCCGTGCTGGCGCGAGAGCTCCTTCACCGCGCGTACCGGCATGTCTGCGGTGATGGTGATGGGGTCGCGCAGCACTCCCGACTCGTAGCGCTTCACGCGGGCCACCTCGGCAGCCTGCAGCCTCGGCGGCAGGTTCTTGTGGACGATGCCCACGCCCCCCTCCTGCGCGATGGCAATCGCCAGCCGGGCCTCGGTGACGGTGTCCATGGCCGCCGACACCAGTGGCAGGTTGATCGGGATGTTGCGCGACAGCCGGGTAGCCAGGCTCGTGTCGCGGGGCAGGACCTGGGAGTACGCCGGCACCAACAACACGTCGTCGAAGGTGTGCGCTTTGCCGAGAAGGCGCATGGGATGATCGCTCCAGACGCAAACCCGGATTATCAACCCAGAGGTCCACGACACTGGGCCAGCCGGCAACGGCGCTCGTCAGTCGCCCTACACTGCAGGCATGTCCGAGTGTTACGCCCTTGCCGCCTGGAGGCGGTCCCGGCAAGCCTTCCTCTCCTTCATGTCCGCAGCGGTGTTGCTGGGTGTGACGCTCGGCGCCGGTGTCCCCGGCTCGAGCCAGGCGAACACCTTGTGGAAGTGGCGAGACGCGAACGGCCGTCTCACGGTCAGCGACCAGCCACCGCCGCGGGGGGTGCCCGAGCGCGACATCGTGGAGCGGCCCGCTGCAGGGGGTCGCGCGACAGCAGGTCCTACCGTGGCCACCCTGCCAGCCGCTGGCGCGTCGGCAGCGCCTGTCGCGCCTCGTACAGACCCCGAGCTCGAGGCACGGCGGCGGGCCCAGGCCGTGCAGGCGCGGGCCGCTGCCTCGTCCCCCTCTACCGACGACGCCCGCCGCGCGGCACAGCGCAGGGAGAACTGCAACCGCGCCCGCGCCATGCTCGCGACCCTCGAGAGCGGCCAGCGCATCGCGCGCCTGAACGACAAGGGCGAGCGCGTGGTGCTCGACGATACGCAGCGCGCCCAGGACGCCCGGCGCGCCCGCGAGGTCATCGCGGCGGAGTGCGCCTAGCCCGCTTCAGGCTCGACGCCCGTGCGGCCGTTGGCCTGGCGCCTGTAGCGCCGCCGGCGCGCCTCCTTCGGGTCGCATTGCAGCGGCCGATAGATCTCGACCCGATCCCGCTCGCGCAGCACGCAGTGCAGCGACGCGCGGCGACCCCACACGCCGACGTCCAGCTCATCGAGGACCAATCCGTGGCGAGCCGTCACACCGCTGGCCTCCAGCACCCCGCGCAGCGTCGAACCCGAGGCAACCTGCAGCCGCGTGCAATCCACTGGCGCGCCGACAGGCGCGTACACCACCTCGACCTCGATCGGGGAGGAGAGCTCTTGCGCTGACGAGCCCGCAATCCCGCCCGACAGAGCCAGGCCAGCCTCGCGGTTCATCGGGGACCGTAGACCGATTCCGCCCGCGATACGAAGGAGTCGACGAGCGTCTCGGCCACCTTGTCGAACACCGGGCTCAGCAGCGCCTCCAGGGGCCGGCTGGAAAACGCGTAACGCAGGTCGAGCTCGACGCGACAGGCCTGCCGGTCAGCCGGTGCCGCCTCGATCGGCCGGAACGCCCATACGCCTTCGAGCGACGAGAACGGTCCGTCCACCAGCCGCATCGTCACCACCTCGTCAGGCCGGTTCTCGTTGCGCGTGGTGAAGGCGTGACGCACCCCGGCGTAGGCCAGGCCCAGGCGGGCGGTGATGCCATCGTCGTGCCGCACGAGCACTTCGGCCCGGTCGCACCAGGGCAGGAAACGCGGGTAGTCCTCGACCCCCGTCACCAGGTCGTACATCTCGCGTGCCGAGTACCACAGCAAAACGGAGCGCTTGAGCTGCTTCATACAATGCCACGATTGTAGGTAGCCCCCTGATGACCGCGATTGCCGAGAACCGCCGTGCCCGTTTCGAATACCACATCGAGGAACGCCACGAGGCGGGCGTCGTGCTCGAAGGCTGGGAGGTCAAGGCCATCCGTGCCGGCCAGGTGCAGCTCACGGACGGCTACGTGCTGATCCGCGACGGCGAGCTCTTCCTGATCGGCTGCCGCATCGACCCGCTGCGTGCAGCCTCCACGCACGTGCACCCGCAGGCCGACCGCACGCGCAAATTGCTGATGCACCGCGAGGAGATCCGCCGGCTGATTGGAAAGGTCGAGCAGCGCGGGTTCACTCTGGTGCCGCTGAACCTGCACTACAAGGGTGGGCGGGTGAAGGTGGAAGTGGCGCTGGCGCGCGGCAAGGCTCAGCATGACAAGCGCGAGACCGAGAAGAAGCGCGATTGGGAGCGCGAGAAGCAGCGCCTGATGCGCCACAAGGTGTCCTCGGCTGGTGACAGGTGAGAGGAGTTGCCCGGGGCAGCCTGCCTGAACGCGGGCTGGCCGGCCTCAGCCGAAGGCGTGCGTCAGCGCCTCCCCGAGGTCGTCGCGCAGGTCAGCGAAGGCCTCCAGGCCGATGGAGAAACGCACCAGGCGACCGCTCGGCCGAGAGCCACCTGAACGCATCGCATCCAGGTCGTACGGCACAGCAAGGCTCATCGGCCCACCCCACGAGTAACCGATGCGAAACAGGCGCAGCGCATCGACGAACGCGTCCACCCGTGCCTGGCCCAGCTCCTCGCGAAAGAGCACCGAGAAGAGGCCTGCCGCCGAGCTGCACAGACGGGCCCAGTGCGCATGCCCGGGCGAACCGGGGAAGGCCGGGTGCAGCACCTGTCGAACCTGAGGCTGTTCACCAAGCCACCGTGCGAGCGCACGGGCTGTCCGGTCATGGGCGTCATAACGCACCCCGATCGTCGGCAGCGCACGCAGCACCAGTTCGGCATCGTTGGCCGCCACACCGATGCCCAGTACACCATGGGCATGCAGGATGCGGTGGTGCAGCGCCTCGTCGCGGGTGACGATGGACCCCATCAGCACATCCGCACCGCCTGAGGGGTACTTGGTGACGGCCTGCATCGAGATGTCCACCCCGAGCTCGAAGGGGCGAAAGGCCAGACCGGCACCCCAGGTGTTGTCCAGGGCGGCCACGGCACCGTGTGCACGCACGATCTCGATCAAGGCCTGGAGGTCGGGGAACTCCATCGTCACCGACCCCGGCGCCTCGAGCCACACGAGCCGCGTGGCGGGGGTCAGTGCAGCGCGCAGGGAGGCTGGCTCC
>JBDKFA010000083.1:0-8422 GCA_039798945.1 Pseudomonadota bacterium | reverse complement strand
AGCCGGGCGACATGCCCGATCCACGGCCATCGACGCTGACCATCACGAAGCCGTCGGGCACCCAGCGCTCGGGGTCCGGTATCTCCCAGCGCAGCCAGCGCCCGGAACTGCCGTCGCGGTCCAGCCCGGGGTAGATGCGCTTGAGTACCTGCCACTGCGGGTTGAAGGCGTCTTCGAAGTGGACGTCCTTGCCATAGACGCCGAAGGACATGATCACCGGATACCGCCCCGACGCCAGGGGCCGAAACACGTTGGCGCGCAGCACGACCCCATCGGGCATCTCGATGCCGACGTGCTTCTCGATCACCATGGACATGCGCCGCTCCGTTCAGTCGATAGGCTGGATGCCGGCCTTGCGCACGAGTTCGGCGAAGCGCGCCATGTCCTGCACCAGGAAGCGGCTGAACTCCTCGGGCGAACTTGCCACGATCTCGCTGCCTTCGGTGGTGAGCCTGGAGCTCAGCTCGGGCACCTGCAGCGCCTTGCGAAACTCCTGCGCCAGGCGCTGCGCAATACCCACGGGCGTGCCGCCCGGTGCGACGACGCCCATCCAGGCCCCGCTGTAGATGAACCCGGGCACGGCCGACTCGTTGAAGGTCGGGACATCGCCAAACATGGGGAGCCGGTTGGCGCTGGTGACCGCCACGGCACGCACCTGCCCGCTCTTGACGATGGGGGAGGCAGCGCTTGGCGTCAGGAAGGCCGCCTGGATCTCGCCGCCAATGACGGCATTGACCGCGGGGGCGGCACCCTTGTAGGGCACGTGCAGCAGCTTGGTGCCCGCCTGCGCGTTCAAGAGCTCGCCCGGCAGGTGCAGCGAATTGCCCACGCCCGGCGAGCCGAAGGCCACGCTGCCGGACTTTGCCGCCTCGATGAAGGCCTCGGGCGTTCGGATGGGCAGCCGCGGGTTGACCACCAGCACCAGGCCTGGGGTGGTCGTGATCTGCGTCACCGGAGCGAAGTCTTTCAGGGTGTCGTAGGGCAGCCTGCGGTAGATGCTCGGGTTCGTGGTGTGCGAGCCGGTCACGATCAGCAGCGTGTGGCCGTCGGGCGTCGCACGCACCACCTCTTGCGAGGCGATGATGCCGTTGGCACCGAGCTTGTTTTCCACGAAGACGTTCTGGCCGAGCTGCTTGCCCAACTGCACCGCCAAGGCCCGCGCAATGACGTCGGGGGCACCTCCGGCCGCAAATGGCATCACCAGGCGCACCGGGCGACTGGGAAAGCCCGCCTGTGCGCGCGCCAGGCCCCAGGGGGTCAACGCGCCGACCGTGAGGGCGCGGACCAGCATTCTTCGTTGCATCGTGGTGTCTCCGGACAGGATGGAATCGGTGATCAGGAGCCGTGTTCGAGCACCCAGCGCGCCATCTCGGCGCGCGTGGTGATCCACACGTCGTGGCGCGCCTGGGCACGCTGGATGATTTCCTCGTACACCCAGGCGCCCGCGGGCCGGCCGAGCACATGGGTATGCGCCGTCACATCGAGCATGAGCGGGCCCGTCTCGCGGCCGCAGTAGGCCTGCAGTGCGTCCTCGAACGCCTCGATCAGGGCCCGCGGAGGGTGCCCGTAGCGCACACAGGCGGGCAGGTCATTGACATCCATCGTCAACGGGATGCCCACCAGCCGCTGGGCGCCGAAGTGCATCACATAAGGGCGGTCGTCGTCGTTGACGTCGCCGTGATGCAGGTAGCCGGCCTGTGCAAGCAGCCGCGACGTGATGGCGCTGCCCGTGCCCCGCGGGCTGATCCAGCCGGCCGGGCGCACCCCTGCCACCTCGGTCAGCAAGGCGTCGTTGCGCCGCAGGTTCTCGAGCTCGGCCGCCTCGTCCAGATAGACCGGAATGACGTCCATGCCCCAGGAGTGGTTGACGATCTCATGCCCGGCCTCGGCGATGCGGCGCACCAAGGCGGGCTGACGCTGGGCCAGCACGCCGTTGACCATCACGCTCGTCTTGACGCCGCGCCGGGCCACGATGTCCAGCAGCCGCTCGATACCCCGCACTTCACCGAAGCGCGCCCAGGAGTCGGCGTTGGTGTCGAAGTAGCCGGGCTTGAGCACATTGCCCATCGGCCCGATGCCCGGGGCTTGGCCGTCGGACCACGCCTCGTAGGCGATGTTGAAGATCACCGCCACCCGGTGGCCGCCGGGCCAGCGAAAACCATCAGGAAGCCGTTCGATGCGATCGGGTGCGCTCATGGTCCGCGTGCTGTGGGCATTGGGGGTGAGGGGAAAAGGGGTAATGGCCTGGCCCGGATGGGCCGGCCTCGTGGCGGCAGAATACGAGGCGCCTGCCCCACGCACCAATGGATTCGTGCGATGGGCGATATCACGCGTCGCGATGCGTCGATTGCAGCCACCCCTTCGGAGAGTGAACCTGTGCGTCATCAGCGTGTCGACCTGAACCTGCTCGTGGCGCTGGACGCACTGCTGACCGAGCGCAGCGTCACCCGAGCCGCCGAGCGCTTGTACGTGACGCAGTCCGCCGTCAGCGGCATGCTGTCGCGGTTGCGGGATTGCTTCGGCGACCCGCTGCTCGTGCCGGTTGGGCGGGCCCTGCAACTCACGCCGCGCGCCGAGCGTCTGGTGGAGCCGGTTCGTGACATCCTGCTGCGCGTGGACTGCACGCTGGGCATGCAGCTCGACTTCGACCCGGCCACCGCACAGCGTCACTTCGTCGTCATCGCCTCGGACTATGTCGTCGAGGTGCTGGTCGCCGAGGTGTTGCGCCAGCTCGCGCGCGAGGCGCCGCGGCTGACCTTCGAGGTGCGGTCAATGGCCGGCAGCCTGGGCCACGAGCTCGACAGCGGCCGCGTGGACTTCCTCATCACCCCGGCCCACCTCGCGCTGGCCGAGCACCCCCATACCCTGCTCTTCGAAGACACCTACAGCGTGGTGGCCTGTCGCGACAACGCGGCTGTGCAAGAGGGCATCAGCCTCGAACTTTTCAGCGAGCTCGGGCACGTTGTGTACCAGAACGCGCAGGCTGGCCACCCCTGGTTCGAGCTCTGGTATGCGAACCGGCCCGGCCCGCCGCGCCGCATCGAGGCCATCACCCACGGCTTCACGCTGCTGCCGAACTTCATCGTCGGCACCGCGCGCATCGCCACCGTGCAGACGCGCCTGGCCCTGCGCCTGGGCGAGAGGATGGGCCTGCGCGTGCTGACCCCGCCCTTCGAGACGCCGCGGTTGACAGAGGTGCTGCAGTGGCACAAGTACCGCGACGACGACCCCGCCGTGCAGTGGGTGCGCGACCGCATCATTCAGGTGGCAGGCTCACTCGGCCCGCTGTAAGGGCCTGCGCGAGGCCCATCGCCGGGAATCGGGCCAGTACGGCCGACTACCCCCTTGGGTGGTTCGTACGCCCAACCTCACGGTGCGAAGGTGTGCGTTCATCTCGTCGGGAGAGATCACCACACACGGGCGCGTCTTCTGGATCTCGCTGCCCACGGTGGGGTCGAGTTGCGCGATCAAGATGAGAACGTAGTCTGCATGGACCTCTCCACCATGCTGCTCGTGCGACACGCCCGCACGAGCCGCGCGGCGCCGCGGGGCTGGACTCGCTGGGCCGGCCTCGAGGTGACCCCATCGAGGTTCTCGAGGCCAGCCGCAGCAGCATGAGGCATTGAGGAGGTAGGTCTCAGGCAAGCCCGATCTGCGAAGCCCCGAATTCCCACTCGACATAGGTGGCGAAGAACAGGGCTCGGTGGTGCCGGGCCGGTTCCACGGGGTAGTAGATGCCGTCCACCGGCACGGAGGTGATACCAAGGATCGCGTCCCGGACTTGGATCAGCCGGTCTTCGTGGGGAAACAGCCAGATCACCTGTGCCACATCACCCGCCTTGAGCGACTGCAGGTAGCTGGAGAGCACACCCTCGTAGCGGCGACTCGCCTTGTAGGTCCGCTCGATTTCCAAGGCCGTGCGGTGGCCTGCTGGCGAGGTCGCAAGCGCATCGGGCCGTTTGTCGCCGGTAAGCAGCACCTTCATGCGGTTGCCGTTGACCCAGTGCGTCCAGCCGGCATGCAGCCCTCGCGCGTGCACTTCTTGCACATCGAGGTCGTGGCGAAGCTTCGACTCCCCGAGGCGCCAGGGCTCGAAGTCGGCGTGCAACGGTTCCACCCCATCGTGCTCGGCAATCCAGCGCTGGCCGGCCAGCGTGATGCCCCAAAGCGGGATGCTCCAGCCCCCGAGCACCGGCTGCACGTGCTGACGCAGCCAGCCCATGTTCGCCATGCGCTGCAACGTCGGCGTGACGGACCTCGGCGTTGCGATGCCGATCAAGACGCTCAGCACCTTCAGCGATGACCACACCTCCTGGCGCAGGAAACGAAGTATCAGCACTTCCTTGTCCCTGGCGCGCAGGCGTGCAGCCCCAGGGCCTATGCTCACGTTCTCGTGGCCCCGCATCAGATGGGCCCTCCGTCGTGCTTGTCGGCACGCTCGGGCTCGAGGTAAGTCGGCCCGGGGACAGGCCCGGACACCGGGATACGGCCGATGTGAAACATCCGGGCGAGCCCAAGCCCGAGGATGAATCCGACGACAGACTGGCCAGGACGCGTGGTGGGCGAGGTAAGAGCCAGGAAGGCGCTGGCCGGGACGCTGTTGAGGTACTCCTCTCGGTAACTGCCCAGGGTGTCACCACCGCCCCACGCCACGTTCTTGACCCAAAAGCGCTTGAGCCCGCTCTGGCTCGACAGGAACTCGGCGTACTGCGCATCGCCGATCTTGAGCACGATCTTGATGCCGCAGTTGTCGATGATCGTCGTACGCGCCACACCGGGTGCCATTCCCTCACAGAGATCCAGATCGGCCATGGACTGCCCGGCGAGGATGGCGTGCGCACCGGACGACCGGATGACAGCCAAGGTGTGAAGCAGGCTGGAGGACACCAGGTGCCGCACCTCGTCGTAGACCAGGCAGACCTTGCGGGAACGCTGAGTCATGGGGCGGTGGCGAATGACCTGCGCAATGCGCATCGCAACGGCCTTCTGGAGCCGGCGCACGCCATCGTCTTCGGTGCTGCCCTTGACGTAGATCACGTCTCCCGCCTCGATCATGGCCGCGAAATCCAGCGTGCGGCTCGACTGCACCGGCCTCAGGCTTGCCAGCGCAGTCAGGTGGTCCATGAAATACTTGCTCGTACGAATCGACTCCTCGCGCGAACAAGCCTTGAGCAGTTCACGCAGGTCCCGAATGTCGCGTGCCACGGCCAGCTTGGCCGCCCGCTTCGCCGCGCCTCGGTCGTCCGTCCGATAGAAGTCCGTAGGGTCGCCCCTGTTTTCAAGCGAAAAGCCGCTGACGAGCAGTTCCTCGATTGCCTCCGCGTCTGCGCCGCCGAAGGGGCTGAACTGCGCCCCCTGGCGGGGGTCGAGGTCGATCAGGTGGAATCGAACCCCACGTTGCGCGGCTTCCTCCGCGAGGATGCGCATCAGGTTGGCGTCGCCCTTGGGGTCGAACACGCATACGGCCTGCCCCTTGCGCAGGCACTGCGTGGCCAGGCTGGCGAGTAACACCCCCTTTCCGCCCCCGGTCTCCCCGAGGGCATGCACATGGGTCTCGTTGAAACGAGCCCACGGAAACGTGACCGGTGGCCGGAACACATTGAGAAACACCCGCTTGAGTCTCTTGGCGAAATAGGCAAGCGTGAACTCGCCGGAAGCCAGACCATCCAATCGAATCTTCATGTTCAGACCTCCCTGCCCACGAAGACTTCTTCGTTGTCGAATTGCGGGCGCGGATCAAAGTCGTGACAGCGCGCGCAGATCTGCGCGACCCGCTCCGCGTCCAGCACCTGCTCCACCTGCATCGCCCGATGAGCCCACAACCAGGCGAAGAACCACGCCGAAATGGCACCGATGGTCACCAGGAAGAAGGGCTCCTTGCCGATCCGATGCACGGCTTGCCACCAGTAGTGACTGTTCCCCCAGTGGGCCCCGAGAGCGAACAGCAGGGCGATGACACCGAGGACGACAAGCACAGAGCCTGCAGCGAATTCGAGCCCCTCGCCCGTCGCCCGCACCACCCTCGAGGCCACGGGATGTTCCGGCTGGGTGAACACCATCAACCAGCGCCCAAAGAAGTAGAGCACCAGCAGCGACTCGAGGGCGAGCAGTGGCACACCCAAGGGCTGGCGCTCGAGACTGTGGGCCACCCATGACAGATAAGGCGGCACCACGGACGCACTGACGTAGCTGATTGAGAAATAGGCTGCCACCCCCGCAAGCACGAGGCGCAAGGGCGACCCGAAGGCAAATCGGCAGAATGCGACCGGCAGGCCGATCAAGAGGCGAACCACGGCGACGCACAACACGCCAATGGCCTTATGGAAACTGGAATTCATGAGCTTCTCCTAAGGCCGCGCCTGACCAGCGCCCAGCTTCGGGCAACAGGTTCCACGGCGTGACCTGGGACGGTGAACGGATGGTTGACCCTTGCCGGCGAGGCGTCAGGAGCCTCGACGTACGGGGAACCGGGGTGGGGCATCAGCCCCGAGAGGAGACTGCCCGGGCGCGAGGGCCGGGCAGCTCAGCCTGTCAAGGCCTGGGCCAGGTGGGACGGGAAGGGTCCGCGTCAGCCGCGACAGGAGAAGCGCTCGTGCAGCGCGCAGGGGCTTGCGACCAGCAAGGGGCGGCCCAAGCGAGGTACAGGTACCCGCCGAAACCCATGGAAGCGAGCAAGCGACCGACGTGCTCGCTCGCGCGGGCGATGCTGCCCAGGATCAGCGCAGTGCCGAGAACCGTGAATACCGCATACAGGACACCCGCACCGAATGCCCCGGACCACTCAGGTTGCGGGTGCAACAGGCCCCCCAGGACATGGACCAGACCAGCGACCATCGCCAGAGCCATCCACTTGGGGCTGCGCGCGACGTCCCGCCAGGCCAGCAACTGGCTGTCCAAGCCTTGGAGCGCTGCGAGGTGGAGGGGTGAAGGGCGCATGTCCAGCATTTTGCGTCCGAACACACGGCTCCTGCAACTCCCTCGCGCAGGCTCGTCGAGGCGAAGACCGGCCGCCACAAATCCTCACGGGGCCTCGCGGCCTTCTGCAAGCAGGTGCCGGGTGCCAGGCCGGTGGTGCTGACGCCGGAGAACTTTGCGGCGTTTTCGAAGGATCCGCGAGGGTTCTTGACGGAGGTGGCGGGGGGTGAGGCGTGGTTCAGCAGCGAGCCAGGAACCACGTGAGGTGCACGCCCATCACGCCGAGAACATCGCCTGCGGCGTCTGCCCACGGTGGGGTCGAGTTGCGCGAGCCAGATTTCGCCCGCCTTCATCACCAGACGAGCTTGTCGTCGTCGGCATTGCCCAGTTCGGGCCAGACGAGCGTGTCGTCACCGCAGACGGCCAGCGCCTGGGCGTCCTCGCCCCAGCCCTCTCGCGGGCTGCGCCGCATAGGCCGGATCTCGATGACACCGTCGCGCACCTGCAGGTCTACCGTGCCCTCCAGCTTAAGCTGGGAAAGAATAGGCTTGGGGATGAGCACTCCCTGCGAGTTGCCCATCTTGCGGATGGCAACTTCCATGCCGGCTACTTCGTCCAGTTCTCGACCTGGAGGCCCTTCACCCGGCCGAAGTCCTTGGTGTTGTTCGTGACCACGACAGCACCGAACGCGCGCGCGTGGGCGGCAATCATCAAGTCGGCCGCACCGAGTTGCGCCCCACGCCTTTTCAGGTCGAGGCGGATCTCCGCGTAGTGCTGTGCGGCCTCCTGAGGGCAATCCAGCACCGCCAGGTGCAGTGCGAGGCTGTCGAGCACCTGCTGGTTTTGCCTGCGCTTGGCGCCAGAGGATGCCATCACCCCGTAGGACAACTCCGCGGACGTGACGACCGACATGACCTGCTGCTCGAGCGGAACCCGTTGCACCTTGTCGGCCAGCGTGGACGAGTCACCCCGCATCAGGAAGATGCAGGTGTCGGTGTCCAGCATGTAGACCGAGCCGGTCAAACCGAGCGCCCTTGAACCGGCAGGCGCTCCGCGCCGGCCATGAAGTCTGCCGAGGCCTTGCCACCGGCAAAGAAGCCCGACCAATCCCGGGGGCGAGGGGTCAGGATGACGCTCTCGCCCTCCCGGCGGATGAACACCTCCCGCACGGACTCGGGGAAGCGAAACTCCAGGGGCATGGTCACCACCTGGGTACGGTTGTTCCAGCCGACCCGAGCCGTCGGCCGGGGAGGAGACGCACGATGTGTTGCCATATACCGCAAGATATGGCGGTGGCTGGCTGTCGGCAAGGCCTGCGCGGTGGTGTACCGCACAAGTTCAGACCTTGCCGCGAGGACGCGAGGCTTGAAGTCTCTGGCGGATTCAGCCTGGTAACGACGGCGCAGACGCCTGCACCACCCTGCCCGCCACCGCGAACTTCCCCGCCCCGAGGTGATGCAGCGTGTGCAGCGCCTCGTTCTCCTGGCTGAAATGCCAGCGGCCGTGG
>JBDKFA010000082.1:0-8810 GCA_039798945.1 Pseudomonadota bacterium | reverse complement strand
TGACGCCCTTCCTGCTCAAGGGCATGGCCTACACCCCGGCCGAGGTGGGTGTGGTCAACAAGGTGATCGGGCTGTGGTTGACGATCGCCGGGGCGCTGGCCGGAGGCGCGCTGATGCTGCGGCTCGGGTTGTGGCGCGCGCTCTTCGTCTTCGGCGTGCTGCAGCTGGCCAGCAACCTCGGCTTCTGGTGGCTGGCCGAGGGCGGCAAGGGCGCCCTGGGGGCGTGGCTGATCCCGGCCTTCGACTGGGGGTTCGTCAAACTCGCCACCGCCACACCGGTGGACGGCGCGCTGCTGGCGGTGGTGGCCTTCGAGAACGTCACCGGCGGCATGGGCACGGCCGCCTTCGTGGCCTTCATGATGAGCCTGTGCAACCAGCGCTTCACGGCCACGCAGTTCGCGCTGCTGTCCGCCTTCGCGTCGGTGGGCCGGGTATGGGTGGGGCCGCTGGCCGGGGTGCTGGTGGAGAGCATCGGCTGGCCGATCTTCTTCATGCTCAGCACGGTGCTCGCCGCCCCGGCGCTCGTGATGCTGTGGCGGCTGCGCGCGAGCGTGCGGGCGCTGGAGGCGCCGCCCGTGCCCGAGGCCACCTTCGGCCCCGGCGGGCCCGCGGAGGCGGGCTCTCGGGGCCTTGCTTGAGCGCCCGCGCGTGACTCGCGGCACATTGCGCCTTCCTTGAAGCCCGTTCCTGCGCCATCATCTGCACTCGCCATGGACCGTTGCCCTTCGAGCTTCGACCCCACCGGTGCCGCCGGGCTGGCCGCGCCGCCGCTGTCCGCGCGCTGCGGCTGTGCCGACCCCGGGCGCAGGCTCTTCACGGGCCTGCTCGCCGCGGGCGCGGTGGGTGCCGCCGCACCGAGCTGGGCGGCCATTCCCGAGTGCAAGCGCTCGGCCGCGGCCAAGCTCGTGCCGGCCGAGCAGGTCGAGCAGGCCGCGGGCCAGCAGTACCGCCAGATGCTGCAGCAAGCCAGCGGCCAGCGCGGCCTGGCCCCGCGCGAGCACCCGCAGGCCCAGCGCCTGCGCGCGATCGCCGACCGGATCATCCCCTTCACGCCGGAGTGCAACCCGCGCGCGCGCGACTGGCGCTGGGAGGTGAACCTGCTCGGCAGCCCCGAGCTCAACGCTTTTTGCATGCCCGGGGGCAAGATCGCCTTCTACTACGGCATCCTCGCCAAGCTCCAGCTCGACGACGACGAGGTGGCGGCGATCATGGGCCACGAGGTCGCGCACGCGCTGCTCGAGCATGCGCGCGAGCAGATGGGCAAGAACACGCTTACCCAGGGCGGCCTGCGCATCGGCGCGGCGCTGCTGGGGCTGGGCGACATCGGCGACCTGGCCGCGCGCATGGGCGCGCAGCTGCTCAGCCTGAACTACAGCCGTGGCGACGAGACCGAGGCCGACCGGCTCGGGCTCATCATGTCCTCGCAGGCCGGCTACGACCCGCGCGCGGGCGTGACGCTGTGGCGCAAGATGCGCGAGGCCACCGGCGGCAAGTCGCCGCCGAAGTGGCTGTCCACGCACCCCAACAGTGCCGACCGCATCCGCGACATCGAGGCGCTGCTGCCGCGCGTGCTGCCGATGTACGAGCG
The DNA here is from genome assembly GCA_039798945.1 of Pseudomonadota bacterium. Taxonomy (GTDB): domain Bacteria; phylum Pseudomonadota; class Gammaproteobacteria; order Burkholderiales; family Burkholderiaceae_C; genus Rubrivivax. The sequence continues at coordinate 7,222 of JBDKFA010000082.1, read as the reverse complement.
GGCGGCCAAGCCGCCGCGCCGCTTCGGGCCGCCGCCGCCGATGAAGGGGTGAGGCCGCGCCCGCTGCACGGGGGCGTTCTGGGCACGCGATCGCCCGCGCTGCGTGGGCGCGCGCTCAGGTCCCGCCCACGTAGGGGTTCGTGCGCCGCTCGCGCCCGAAGGTGCTCTCCGGCCCGTGGCCGGGGATGAAGACCGTGTCGTCGCCCATCGGCCACAGCCGCTCGGTGATGCTCGCGATCAGCGTGTCGTGGTCGCCACCGGGAAAGTCGGTGCGGCCGATGCTGCCGGCAAAGAGCACGTCGCCCACGAAGCAGCGCTTCGCCTCGGGGCTGTGGAACACCACGTGTCCAGGCGTGTGGCCCGGGCAGTGGCGCACGTGCAGCGTGCTGTGGCCGATGCGTACCGTGTCGCCATCGGCCAGCCAGCGCGTGGGCGCGAAGGGCACCGCCGGCGGAAAGCCGAACATCTGGCTCTGCTGCGGCAGCCCGTCGATCCAGAACTGATCGCCCGGGTGCGGGCCGATGATGGGCAGGTGGTCGTCGCGCGCGAGCTCGCCCGTGCCGCCGGCGTGGTCGATGTGCGCGTGCGTGAGCCAGATCGCCTCGAGCTTCACGCCCAGCCGAGCCGCCTCGGCGCGCAGCCGCGGCAGCTCGCCGCCGGGGTCGATCACGGCGCCAGCCATCGTCTGGTCGCACCAGACGATCGAGCAGTTCTGGGCGAAGGGTGTGACGGGGAGGGTGAGGTAGCGGAGCATGGACCCCATTGTCCTTTGGCAACTCTGTGTCGAATTTCGCCGCTCTGTGTCGACTCGAGCAGGGGTCAGGTGAGCACTCGCGTGCAACTCTGTGTCGACTGCCAACTGAGAGGGGCACCCCGGATGCGGGAGCAACCCGATTTGGGGCGAACGCAGCTGCTCGACGTGTGCAATACCGAGTTCAACTGGCTGAGCCGCCACGTGCCTGCTACGGCGCGCGCCCTGCTGGTTCTCGGCCACCACGTCGGCGCTGCGGGCCAGGCGACGCGCGATGTCGGCGCCTTCGGCCCGCTTTAGGTCGATGCCGATGCTGAGCTTGTTGCGATTGAAAAGGGGGGAAGAAGCCCGCGCCCGCACCGAGCAGGCGCCGCGTGCCCTCGCCTTCGAGCGGCTCGACCTTGATGACCTCGGCGCCGAGATCGGCCAGCACCATCCCGCAGGTCGGGCCCATCACCATGTGCGTGAACTCGACCACGCGCAGACCGGCCAGGGGCTGCGGCGGTGCGGGCACAGTCGCAGGCGAAGAGGCAGATTCGGGCGCGGGCTCCGTGGCGGGATCGGCGGCGTTCACGGTGGGCAAGGATAGCCCAGGGTGCGCGCAGGCGGCTGCACGGCCACGCACCCTTTCCCGCAACGACGCCGTGACGGTCAGGCGGCCAGGAAGGGCCGCCCCATCAGCGCCTGGACGAAGGTGGCGGCCACGAATGCGGCATAGGCCAGCCCCACGGCGCGCACGGGCATCAGGGCCTCTCGCCCGAACAGGCGCGCGCAGCCCAGCGCAGCCAGCGGCACCACGTGCATCGCGTGGGTGGCAAAGAAGTGGGACACGCGCAGGTCGCCGCCGTCGCGCGCCCAGCCCATCAGGGCAAGGCCGCCGGCGTCGCTGCCTGCGCCACCCACCCAATGGCTGCCCATGGCGGAGAGGGTGCCGGCGGTCACGAGCGTGAGCGGCAGCGTCAGGCCCAGGCCCCAGACCAGCCCCGCGCGAACGGCCGGTGACAGCAGGCTGCCCCGGTTGCGCCGGATCGCGACGGCCAGCGTGGCACTGGCCGAGGTGAGCAGGATGGCAGCCAGCCCCATGAAGCCGTAGATCGCGCCCATCAGCGGCGTGGAGCGGTTGTAGTGCGAGCCAGTGGCCAGTGCCGCGGCGCCCACGATCCATATCAACTCGAGCACCACCGCCACCACTACCGCACGCTCGTGCCAGCGCCACCACAGCCGGCTAGTGACCTCCGGCGCGGCAAAGCGCGCAAACCAGGCCAGCGTGAGGAGGTACACGACGAGCGCGACGTGGAACTTGATGGGCTTGATCCACACGTTGATGCCCTGGAAGACCCGCGCATCGACCATGAGCGCCCCGAACAGCGGCACCACCGCCAGCGCCAGCACGATGGCCAGTGGCGTGTAGCGCGGTGAGTCGGCCGCCAGCCGCGCCATCGAGAAGCCGCCCCGCCTCGGAGCAGCCGGGGCCGGGCCGGGCATGGCAGGTGCCAGCCCTGCGCCTGCTGCGGCGGGCGTGGCGGCTGCGGGCTTTGCGCCCGAGCGGTGCGAGGCGCGCAGGCACTGGAACAGCAGGTAGCCCGCCGGCCCGAAGAGGAAGGTGGCCAGCAGGCAAGGCAGCACGAGCCCGTGCGAGATGCCCTCGCGCCGCGCCGTGCGCACCGCCCACGCGCCCAGCAGAAGGTCGAAGGCGAGGTAGTGCACCCAGCCGGCGAGCAGCAGCCAGCGGCTCTGGAAGAGTTGCTCCACCGACTTCAGGCTGTCGAAGCCGCCCTGGCCCGAACTCCAGTGCGCCAGCACGATGGCGGCGTAGCCGGCCGACAGCACGAGCGGCACCGCGGTGCCCGCAAGGAGCCTGAGCGCACGTGGCGCAAGCGGGCTCAAGGCCAGTGCGATCCAGCCCGCCAGGGCGATCGGGTTGGCGATCTGGAACAGGGCATCGGGGCTCATCGGGTTCACTCCTGGCGCAGCAGCGTCTTGACAGTGTCAACATTATGGCCTGAATCTTTACACTGTCAATCTCAATCTTGACATCGTCAGGTCTCCCGCCCAAGAATGCCGGCATGGACCCCAGCCGCCCGCCGCCCGGTGATGCACCCGGTGGTGCCCCCCGTGACGCGCCCGCCCCGCGCCCCTACCACCACGGCGACCTAGCCGCCACGCTGCTCGACGCTGGCGAGGCCGAACTCGTCGAAAAGGGCATCGAGGGCTTCTCGCTGCGTGGTGTGGCCAAGCGCGCGGGCGTGAGCCACGCCGCGCCGGCCCACCACTTCGGCGACGCCGACGGCCTGCTCACGGCCCTGGCCACCCGCGGCTTCGAGCGCTTCGCCGCCCGCCAGGAAGACTTCCGGCGCCAGGCGCGGCGCGAGCCGCGCGAGCAGCTCGTCGCCTCCGGCCTGGGCTACGTGGCCTTTGCCCTGGAGAACCCGGCGCTCTTTCGGCTGATGTTCGGCTCGCGCCGCCCGGACTTCCAGAGCGAGCAGCTCGGCCTGGCCGCCAGAGCCTCCTTCGAAGACCTCGTGCACCACGTGGCGCAGGTGAGCGGCAACCGCGCCTCCCCGATGAAGAACCGCTCCGCACTGCAGGACGTGGCCACCGCCTGGGGCCTCGCGCACGGCCTGGCGGATCTGCTGGCAGCCGGCCGGATGCCGAGCCTGGGCAGCCTGCCGCCCCGGGCTCGCGAGCGCACGATCGCCTCGATCCTCAGGCGCTCCCTGCCTTGAGCCGGCGAGCCGCGCGCCGGGGTGCGGCCGGCGTGGCCGCGGCCCCCGGCAGCGGCAGCCGCACCTCGGCTTTCACCTCCTTGAGCACGATGGAGGAGCGCACGTGCGTGATGCCCGGCAGGCGAAACAGCGTGTCGTGCAGGAAGCGCTCATAGGCGCGGATGTCGGGCACGAGCACCGTCATGAGGTAGTCGGATTCGCCCGTGGTGCTGCGGCACTCGACGATGGCGGGGCTGGCCGCCACGGCGTGCTCGAAGCGGCGCACGGTCTCCTCGCTGTGCTGCGCCAGGTTGCAGGCCACGATGACGCGCAGGCCCAGCCCCACGCGTTCGGGGTCGACCACCACCGTGTGGCCGCGGATCACGCCGGCGGCCTTCATCTCCTGGATGCGCTTCCACACGGGGCTCGGCGAGCGCCCCACCCGCTCGGCGATCTGCTGCACATAGGGATTTCAAACGGTCTCTGAAAGCCTGTGGGAAGTCCGACTGACGCATGGGTGGCTGATAGATGCCGTGCTGGACGGCTTGGAACTGGCATCTGCACGGCTGTCTTGTCGTGAATCGGCCGGCCCGGTCGGCTCGATTGGGGCTCGCTGCGTCTGAACATCAGGGTTGACCCTGGGTACGTCGGCATCGAGCCGACATGCGGCGCAGCACCATCCTGGCTGCCGTTGTCAGCGCAGCCTGCGGCGAGGTGTCTTTGACGGTCAGCGCGGCTCAGGTAGCGAAGTCTTGCCCCGCCTCGCGCACCCGTCCCCGAGGCGGCGGCTGCGGATCCAGTCCGAGGTGGCTCAGGATCTTCTCGATCACCGGCCGCTCCAGGATGGCCGCGATGATCTTCAGTTCCCCGCCGCCGCAGTTCGGGCAGTGCTGCATATCGATGTCAAAGACCCGCTTGAGCAACCGTGCCCAGCTGATGCGGCGCGGTTGCGCCTGAACCGTCTCGGCTTCGCATGCGGCGGCGACCGCAGCTTCGGTGGCCGCCTGTGCCTGTGCGGACGGCTCCTGCGGCACCACCAGCGGGCGCAGCCTGGCGTTGGGTGCCGGCACGCCGTGGTACCGGATCAGGTGCAACCGCGGCCGCGGCACCAGCGCGGCCAGCCAAGTCTGACCCATATCCTCGACCAGCACGCCCCGGCGCGTGAGCATCTTCATCAGCCGCGTGATGACGGTCTGCAGCAGCGCATGCAGTTCGTCGTCGGTGGGTGCCTCCGTCTCGACGAAGGTCGGCGCGCCATCGGCACCGCAGCGGTACACCCCATCCAGCACCAGGCAGTGCAGGTGGATGTTGAGGTTGCCAGCAGATCCGAAGCGCTGGATCAGCGTGACGGGGTCAGCGGGCGCGCCGTGGTGCTGATGGCCAATGGCGTACTTGATCTCGACGCCCTCGGCATGCACCTCATCAACCCTGCGTTACGGCTCCGGCCGCCCGCCGCGCCGCCAGTCTTTTCTCGAACTGGCGCGCCTTGCGGCGGCGGATCTTGAATCCGCTACGTCTACCGATTTCCTCGCGCGGGGGGGGGGGCGCGGTGTGCGCCTCGATGCCGGATGTATCGCATCGCCGGCGGGGCCTGGCCGCCGGGAATGCCCATCAGGGGCTTCGGGCAGGGAAGTGGCGGCATGCAGTTCTCTCGGGATTGAGCTTTACAGTGCTTACATCGGGGTGTACAGTGCGAGATCTGAGCAGAACTCAGATGTCGGGTCGACAGTTCGATCCTGTTCCACACCGCCACGAAGGAGCCCTCGATGAGACTTGACCCCAACCCCTGTCTGCGCCACGCGCTGACCTCTTTCCCGCCCACACTTGCCCAGGGATCAGGCCAATGAACGAGACCCTCGACCTGGCCCTCACCGGTCTGCATCACCTGGGCATCCTGGTCCTGTTCGGTGTCTTGATGGCCGAATGGGTGCTGCTTCGGCTGCCGCCTTCCCTGCGCGGCATCGAACTGATCGCCAAGGTGGATCTCGCCTACGGCGTCTTCGCAGGTCTGGTGCTGGCCGCCGGGTGCGCCCGCGTGGCCTGGGGTGCCAAGTCGGCGAGCTTCTTCCTCGGCTACACGGTGTTCTGGATGAAGCTCGCCCTGTTCGTGGCGATCGCCCTGATCTCGGTGCTGCCGACGCTGACCTACCTGCGCTGGCGGCGGACGGCCCGTGCGGGAGGCGCCTTGCCCAGCCCACGGCAGGTCGCCCGCACGCGAGGCTGGGTGTTGCTGCAGATCGGCCTGTTCGCGGCGCTGCCCGTCCTGGCGGCGATGATGGCGCGCGGGTTCGGCTACTGAACCCGGGCGACCCGGGCGACCCATGGCGCCGAAGCGATCAGGCCGTAGAGCAGGTCAGGCTATCTCATCGCTGGGCTCATCGGGCAGCTGTCAGCCCCGGATGTGATGCGCCACTGTGTGGGCGGAATTGCGCAGGGCGATCTGCCGCTCGTCCAGTAGGTCGTCGGGCGCGTCGGCGACCAGCCTGACTGACTTGCGCAGCGTCCAGCACAGCACCACGTCCAGCCCCACCAGGAGGGCGAGTGACCACCACCTGAGGCCGTCGTGGGTGATGAAGCCCGAGAGGGCCAGCACGACCGCCACCAGCGCCATGGTCAGATCCAGCAGGCGCCTGGGGCGTTGTTCTCGCAGGCGGCGAGGGCCGCCCGCCGCGCCGCCGGTCTCTTCAAGCTGCCACGGGTGGTTTCACGATCCTCAGCCACACCGCCAGGGCGCTGCCAACCAGGATCAGCAGTGCGCACATGTAGGCAAAGACGATGACGGCACCCATGAGGAGTATCGCCAGCAGCAAGCTCGTGGACACCTCGCTGCACAGGGCCATCCCCTGGCCCCAGACTCCTAAGGAGGCTTATATGGGCGCCTCCCGGATCGCAAGTGACTTCCGCGTGTTCGAGGTAGTGAGGCAGGGCTGCAGTCTTATATCCGGCCTGTTGATGCAGGACTCTCGGCCTGCTGGCCCTGATGGCATTCGCCGACGAGGTTCCCATCTGCAAATCGAGCTTGATGCTCTTCATCCTTATCGGAGTTTCCTCGTCCCGGTCCGACCTGTTCTACCTATCACACGCTTGGCCGCTTGCTCTCCTTGAAACGCTGTTGTTCGTGATTCGTCTTGCTACAACGAATGGTTCATGCAGCACGCCACTGCACGGGCTGCCACGGCTGGCCCTTGCTGAGCACAGCCCAGATCGTCCTGGCAAGCTTGTTGGCTACGGCCGCAACCGCCACGCTGTAGGGCCTGCGCTTGAGCAGTTCAGCCAACCATGGCCACTGCTGTCCGCGTTCAGACCGTACTATCGATCGTGCTCCATGCATCAGCAAGGTCCGCAGGTACGCATCACCGCGCTTGCTGATGCCGAGTTGGCGGATTCGACCGCCTGTGCCGGTCTGTCTGGGGACAAGACCGATCCAAGCAGCGAACTCCCGGCCGTCCTTGAAGGAAGCTGCCGAGCCCATCGCCGCAACTACCGCCGTCGCCGTCAGTACCCCTACGCCAGGAATCTCCGCTACCGCCTGACACGCCGAGGTCGCGCGCAGGTGCTGCGCCAGACGTCGTTCGATCAGTGCGATGTCCGCCTCGATGCTCTGCACTCTGCGCAGCTGCTCTCTCAGGCTGTCTGAACCGCCCTGGGTTTTGAGGAGGCTCCAACTCTTGAGAAGATGGAGCCATGAGCAAGTCAAGCAAGTTCTCGCCCGAGGTCCGTGAGCGGGCCGTTCGGATGGTCCAGGAGCAGCGCGGCGAGTACCCGT
>JBDKFA010000081.1:0-13536 GCA_039798945.1 Pseudomonadota bacterium | reverse complement strand
TTGAGCGAGAGCAACTGCTCGACGGTGGCCGGAGCCTGCGCCAGCTCGGCGACGAGCTCGACCTCGGCGGACTGGATCTGCGCCGTCATCAGGTTGATCCAGCGCCGGTCGGGCTCGCCCGAGTCCGCCTGAATGGTCGAGTACAGCACGTCGCGGATCGGCTCGAAGGTGGCGTAGGGAATGCAGAAGTGGATCGTTCCCACCGTGTCGCCGATCTCGAGCGTGAACGAGGTCGAGACCACGACTTCGCCCGGCGTCGCGATGTTGGCGAACTGCGGCTGCATCTCCGAGCGCTGGTACTCGAACTCGATCGGGTAGACGCCCGTCCACGCCTTCTTGAATTCGCCGCAGATGACCTCCAGCAGGCGCAGGATCACGCGCAGCTCGGTGGCGGAGAAGTCCCGGCCCTCGATGCGGGTCTGGAACTTTCCGCTGCCGCCGAAGAGAGCGTCGATGACGACGAAGACGATGGCCGGGTCGCACACGATCAGCCCGTTGCCGCGCAGGGGCTTGACGGAGATGACGTTGAAGTTGGAGGGCACCACGATGTCACGCAGGAAGGCGCTGAACTTCTGCACCTTGGTGCCGCCAATGGAAATCTCGGGGCTGCGGCGGATCAGGTTGAACAGGCCGATGCGCAGGTTGCGCGCGAAGCGTTCGTTGATGATCTCCATCGTGGGCATGCGCCCACGGACGATCCGCTCCTGGTTGGCGATGTCGTAGGAGCGCACCTCCGGCTCGGTACGCTCCTGGATCGGGTCGGACAGTTCGCTGTCGCTCGAGATGCCCTTCAGCAGGGCGTCGACCTCGTCCTGGGAAAGGATCTGCTGGCTCATGGGCGTGGCGTGCGGACGTGGCTGTCGGAGGGTTCCGGGGACGGCGGTGGCGTCACTGGATCACGAAGTTGGCAAAGTGCACGGCCACGATCATGGGTGGCTCGGCATCTGCCGGCGGGGCCTTGGCAGGGGGCTCGGCAGCGGGTGCGGGTGCGCGGGCGGGTGCGGGCGAGCCCGATGCGGCCGACGCGGCAGGCTCGGCCACGGCGGGCTGCGCCACGGGCGGCGGCGGCGGCAGGCCACGCGTGCTGGCTCCCATGGCGCGCAGCGCCGCCACCTGCAGGTCGTAGGCGAGGCGAGCCTTCCCATCGCGCGACAGCAACTCTTCGGCCGTTCGCGTGGTGAGCGCGAGCAGCATCGCGCTGCGAACGGCCGGCATGAACGCGCGAACCTGGTCGGCGACCTTCCCGCTGCTGACTTCCAGCGAGATCGTGACCTGCGCGAAGCGGTCGGCCCTGCGGTCGGCGAGGTTCACCGTGAAGGGCTCCAGCGGCACGAACACGGGCACCGCCTTCGGGTCGCGCTTGGGGCCGTCGGTCACCGCCTCGGTGGCCTCGCCGCCGTCGGCTGCGCTGGCCTGCTTCTTCTTGAAGAAGAGCAGGGCGCCGACGCCGGCCGCGCCAAGCAGGATCAGGACCACCAGCAAGATGACGATCAGCTTGACCAGGCTGCGCTTCTTCTTCGGTTCGGTGGCCGTGGCGTCGGTGGCGGCGGTCGACATGCGCTTTCCTCGAAGCGCCTCGTGCCCCGGCGCTGTTGCCGGGCATCACGGGCGTGCACGCATTATCGAGAGCGGCTTGAGGCCCCGATGCCTCGGAAAAGGGCCGGAAAACCGGCCACTCCCGACCGTCGTCAGGCGCTCTGGCAGTCGGGCAGGCAGGCGCTCAGGCGTACAGGTCGACCAGGCCGCGCGGGGCTGCCGCCGGGCGCAGCCCCGATACGGCAGGCTCACCCGATGCGCCGTGCTCGGCCGGGCCCGACGACGAGCGGTTCGTGCCGGGCAGCTCGGGCTCCGGCGAGCGCGGGTCGCGTCCGTTGCGCGGCTGCTGGAACACGCCGCCGCCGGTCATCGTGAAGCCGGCATCGCCCAGCGCCGAGGCGAGCTGCGGCAGGGCCTGCTCAAGCGCCTCGCGCGTGCGGGCATGGGCGGCCACGAATTCCAGCTCGATCTGCTGGCCCGCCATCGAGAGCTGCACGGCCACCGGACCCAGGGCTTCCGGGTTGAGCTGGATCCGCGCCTGCTCGATGCCGTCGCGCGCGAGCACGCTGAGCTGCAGGCCCAGGGCCGGGGCGAAGGTGGGTGAGTCCAGTGCAGGAGACAGCGCGAACAGCGGCGGCGCCGCAGCGGCCGTGGAGGTTGCGCCCGCTTGCGGCGATGCGGCAACGAGCCCGTGCGCGCCCAGGGGGAACGCCGCCGATGGCGCAGCCTGAGCGGAGCCGGTCTGCGTGCCCGCTCCCGGCGCCGCGCTGGTGGGCGGGCTGCCGTTCGCGGACGTGGCGGTGCCCAGCGTATTCGACCCGGTTGCCGTGCCCGTACCCGTCGAGCCCGGCGCGCCTGGCTGACCCTGCGCGGCACTGGCCCCCTCGGCGATGCCCGCCTCCCGTGCGGAGGCCGCGGAGGCCGCGGAGGCCGATCCGGCTTTGGCGAGGCCCTCGCGCGTCCGCCCGCGGGACGCCTCCGATGCGCCGGGCCGGCCCCCTTCGCCTGCAGCCGAACCGAGCACGCTGCCCGCCTTCAGCCCGACCGCAGCCTGCCCGTCGGCTGCCACGATGCCGCCGCGTGGGGCGTGGGGGCCGGGATGCAGGGCGTCGGCCAGCGCGGGGGCCGTGGCGGTTACCGTCTCGTCGGGTTCGGCGCCGGGCTTGTCCTTCGCGCGAGCGGGTTCCGAGGCGGGCTTGCCCGTGCCCGTGGCCGTGGCTGGCGTGGGTGCATGCGGGGCGCTGTCGCCCTGCGCCGGGAGCCGGCGAGACGGCAGGCCCGGCGGGTTGGCTGCCGTGGCGCGAGAGGGAGCAGGAGCGGGAGCGGGAGCAGTGGGGCCCTGGGTGGACCGCCCGGCGGCGTGAGCACGCCGTTCGTCTGCGTGCCAAGGCGCCTCCGGCCCGCTCGGGCGCGCGGGTGGGGCCGCAGGCGGCTCCGGCGGGCGCGAGGCCTGAAGCAGCCAGGCGCCGAAGGTGGGGGCGTCCGCCGCCTCGCCGCCGGCGGGTCCGGGTGATGCGGCGCTCGGGGGGCGCATGCCCGCCGCAGTGCTGGAGAAGGTCGAGGCAGTCAGCAGGGTCATGGGGTGGCTCACGGGGCAGCGGGGCGCTCGGTCCTGGGGCAGTCAGTCCTGGGCGACCAGGCTGTCGAGCTGGCTGCCGGGCCAGACCGAGCGCCGTCCGAACTCGTCTTCGAGCTTGCGTGCCCGGCGGTCCTCGGTGCGTTGCCACTCCGCCTGGCGCCGCTCGATGAGCTTGCGCACCGCCGCGGCGCGCGTCTCCGCGCGCACGAGTGCAGCGCGGGTGCGTTCCACTTGCGACTCGCGCTGCCGCAGGGTGTCGTGCTGCTGGGAGATGGCCTCTTCCAGCCGCCCCTTGAAGGCGTGGTAGCACTGCAGGATCTGGGGCGTGGCGGCACGCCCGAACTCGGCTTGCCAGCGCGCGACGTACTCGTCGCGGTAGTCGTGCAGCATCTGCATCTGCGACTCGGCATAGGCGAGCCTGTCCTGGGCCTGCTTCAAGGCGAGCGCGGCCTCGTCGCGCAGCGACTCCTCGCGCTGCAGCAAGGTGGTCAAGGCGCCGGGGGAGAAGGGTGCGCTCATGCGGTCGGTGGCCAGGTGTGGCAGGACGCTCGGGGTGGGGGAGGGCTAGGCTGCCGGGCTCGCCATCAGGCGGACACCATGCGCATCAGCTGGCTCAGGCTCGCGTCGAGCACCGAGCGGTCGTGCATGTCCTGCTGCAGCAGCTCGACGATGGCGGGCTGCAGCTGCACGGCGGTGTCGAGTTCCGGGTCATGCCCGGGCGCGTACGCGCCGAGCTGGATGAGGTCGCGGGCCTTGTTGAAGCGCGAGAGCAGCTGGCGCACGCGCCGCGCGGCGAGCACGTGCTCGCGCGAGGCAACGGCCGTCATCACGCGCGAGATGCTGCGTTCCACGTCGATGGCCGGGAAGTGGCCGCTCTCGGCGAGCTCGCGCGAGAGCACGATGTGGCCGTCCAGGATGCCCCGGGCTGCGTCGGCGATCGGGTCCTGCTGGTCGTCGCCCTCGCTGAGCACGGTGTAGAAGGCGGTGATCGAGCCCACGCCGCGCAGGCCGTTGCCCGAGCGCTCCACGAGCTGCGGCAGCTTGGCAAAGCAGCTCGGCGGGTAGCCGCGGGTGGCGGGCGGCTCGCCGATGGCCAGCGCCAGTTCGCGCTGCGCCATCGCGTAGCGCGTGAGGCTGTCCATGAGCAGCAGCACGTGCCGGCCTTCGTCGCGGAAGTGCTCGGCCACGGCCGTGGCATAGCTCGCACCCTGCAGCCGCACCAGCGGCGGTGCGTCCGCAGGCGCGGCCACGACGACGCTGCGCCGGCGCCCCTCGTCGCCCAGGATGTCCTCGATGAACTCCTTGACCTCCCGGCCCCGCTCGCCGATCAGGCCCACCACGATGACGTCGGCAGCGGTGTAGCGGGCCATCATGCCCAGCAGCACCGACTTGCCCACGCCCGTGCCGGCGAACAGGCCGATGCGCTGCCCACGGCCCACGGTCAGCATCGAGTTGATGGCGCGCACCCCGGTGTCCAGTGGCTGTCGGATCGGGTCGCGGTCCATCGCGTTGATCGGCCGTCGGGTCATCGGCTCGTCGCGCACCGCTTCGAGCGGACCGGCGCCGTCGATGGGTACGCCGTGGGCATCGACCACCCGGCCGAGCAGACCCTCGCCCATCGGCAGGTGCAGGCCGCGGTCCTCGCCGCGTCGCCATGGGTGCTGCGGCCGACCGAAGCGCGGGGGTTGCTGGGGAAGCGCCCGGGGCAGCACGCGAGCGCCGCTGCTCAGCCCCTGCACCACTCCCGTCGGCATCAGGAAGGCCCGGTTTCCGTTGAAGCCCACCACCTCGGCCGTGACGGGCGGGTGGCCCTCGCCCACGATCTCGCACACCGACCCCACCGGCACGCGCACCCCGGCGGCCTCCAGCACGAGGCCGGTGACGCGAACGAGCGTGCCGCTCACCGCGAAGTCCTGCGGCATCGCGGCGAATTCCTCGAGGTCGGCCAGGAACCGCAGCCAGCGCTGGCCGCGCGGGGACGACAAGGTGTCCGCGGAGGTGCTCATCGGCCTGCCTCCTCGAGCCGGGGCCGCCCGGCGGTGCCAGCCTTCGCATCGACCAGGGGTGTCACGGCTGCGCTCCCGCCTCGGAGCCCGCGGCGGCCGGCTGCCAGGGCAGCTGCACGCCCAGGGCTGCGCAGGCCTGGGTCCAGCGCGCCTCGAGCCTGCCGTCCACGATGTCCGCGTCGGATTGCACCTTGCAGCCGCCGCGCGCGATGTCGGGGTCGGCCTGCAGGCGCGCCCCGCGGGCTTGCAGCACCTCTGCCGCGCCCTGGGCCACGAGCGCGAGATCCTCGGGGTGCACCCGCACCACGACATGGCGCGCGCTCAGCTGCACCGCCTGCACCGCATCGGCGGCGAGCGAGGCCACGAGCTCGGGGCGTGTCGTGAGCTCCAGCCGCAGCACCTGGCGCGCCAGCAGGATGGCCGTGCGGGCCACGGATTCGGCCATGCGTTCCTCCAGGGCCTGCATCTGCTCGTCGAAGGCGCGCAGCAGCATGCCGATCTGCGTGCTCGTCTGCGTCGTGAAGCTGTGCTTGAAGTTTTCCAGCGCCACCAGGCCGTCGCTGTACCCTTGCTGGTAGCCCTCCTGCCGTGCCTGGGTCACGAGCGCGCGCCATTCCTCCACCGTCGGCGGCACGCCGTCGCGGCTTCGCGCGTACTGGCGACGCTCGGAGCCCTCGATGTCACCCGGCTTCCAGCGCTGGAAGTCGCCCAGTTCCTCGCGCGGGATGAAGCGCGTGTAGGGCGAGCCCTGCCGCGAGCCCGGGGGCGGCGGCACGTTGGGAAAGGGCTTGTCGTCAGATGAACTGGTCATCGCCGCTGCCCGGAAGCTGGATCTGGCCCTCGTCGACGAGGCGCCGCACCGTCTTCAGGAGTTCCTTCTGCTCGGCCTCGACCTCCGACACGCGCACGGGCCCGCGGGACTCGAGGTCCTCGCGCAGGGTCTCGGCGGCGCGGGTGGACATGTTGCGGAAGATGACTTCGCGCAGCTCCGGGTTGGCGCCCTTGAGCGCGATCACGAGCGAGTCGGACTGGACTTCGCGCAGCATCGCCTGGACGCTCTTGTCGTCCAGCTTGATCAGGTCGTCGAAGCCGAACATGTTGTCCATGATCTTCTGCGCGAGTTCGCCGTCATGGTCGCGGATGTAGTCGAGCACGCCGGTCTCCACGGTGCTGCCGAGCATGTTCAGCACCTCGGCGGCCGCCTTCACGCCACCGAACTTGTTCTTCTTGGAGCGGTCGCCGCCGGACAGCATCCGGTTCAGTACCTCGTTCAGGTCCTTCAGCGCCGAAGGCTGGATGCTGTCGAGCGTGGCGATGCGGATCAGCACCTCGTTGCGCTGGCGCTCGCTGAACTGGCGGATGATCTCGCTCGAGTGGGCGTGCTCCAGGTGCACGAGGATGGCCGCCACGATCTGCGGGTGCTCGTTGCGCAGCAACTCCGCCACCGACTGCGGGTCCATCCACTTCAGGCTCTCGATGCCCGTGACGTCGTTGCCCTGCAGGATGCGGTCGATCAGCAGGTTGGCCTTGTCCTCCCCGAGGGCCTTCATCAGCACCGAGCGCACGTAGGCGTCGCTGTCGGGCAGCAGCAGGCCGGAGTTCTCGGTCATCTGGGTGACCGTTTCCATCACCCGTTCGAAGCGATCCTTCGGCACGGCCTGCATGCGGGCGATGGTCTCGCCCAGGCGCTGCACCTCCTTGGGAACGAGGAACTTGAAGACCTCGGCGGCCTCCTCCTCGCCGATGGCCATGAGCAGGATGGCGGCGTCCTCGACGCCCTGGGCGTCATTGCTGGATGGTGCGGGCATGTCGGGCTCCGGTTATTCGCCGGCCTGGACCGTGTTGCCCATCATCGTGCGCACGACCTGCGCCACCGCGGCGGGGTTCTGCTTGGCGAGCTGTCGCACGGCCTCGATCTTCGGGTTGGCCTTGGGCCCCTCGACCGCGAGCACTTCCTGGCCGCTGCCCGCGGGCAGGTCGTCGTCCACCACGGCCTGCACGTTCGAGCCGACCATCACCGGCGAGGGCGGCGGGTTGAGCTGTCGCATCGCGGGGCGGATCATCGTCATCACGATCAGCAGCGCGAGCAGCGCGAGGGCGGCCGGCGCGGCGAGGCTGCGCGCGTTGTCCATGACCCAGGGCTGCTGCCACACCGGCACGTCCTGCGCCTTGGGGGCGGGCTCGGCACGGAACGAGGTGTTGACCACCTGCACCGAGTCGCCACGCTCCTTGTTGAAGCCCATGCCCTGCTGCACGAGGGCGGTGAACTTGTCGAGCTCTTCCTGCGTCCAGGGCGTGGTCGTGACCTTGCCGCGCGGGTCCGTGCTGACCTTGTGGTTCAGCACCACCGCCGCCGACAGGCGCTTGACGGTGCCCGAGGCCGCGCGGGTCGTGCGCTGCGTCTTGTCGACCTCGTAGTTGGTGGTCAGTTCGCGGCGGCCCGACGAGGCCGTTCCGCCTTGCGCCGCCTGGGGCGGGGGGTTGGCGCCGCTGATCGCAGCCGTGTTCGGCGCGGGCGGCTGGTTGCTCTGCGCGCCGGGCACGCCGGTGGGTGGCGATGCGTTGCCCTGGTTGCTCTCCAGCGTCTGCTGCACGCGCACGGCGGCCGGGGCGTCGCCCTGGTTGGGCTTGTACTCCTCCACCACCGACATCGTCTCGGTGAAGTCGATGTCCGCCGTGATCGAGGCGCGCAGGTTCTCGCGCCCGATCACCGGCTCGAGCAGCTCGACGACGCGGCGCTGCAGCCCGGACTCCAGCTGGTGCACGTACTGCAGCTGCTGCGCGTCCAGGCCCGTCCCGCCGTCGGAGTCCGGGGCGGTGAGCAGCGCTCCGCTCCCGTCGGTGACCTTGACGGCACGCGCGTGGAGGTCGGGCACGCTGGCCGACACCAGGTGGACGATGCCGGCGAGCTGCGCACGGTCCAGCGTACGGCCCGCGCGCAGGTGCACCACCACCGAGGCCGACGGCTTCTGCTGCTCGCGGAAGAACCCGTTTTGCTGGGGCAGCGCGAGCATCACCTTGGCCGAGTCGACCGCGGCGAGGCTGCCGATGGTGCGCATGAGCTCGCCTTCCAGCGCACGCTTGATCGACACGTTCTCGCCGGCCTGTGTCTGGCCGAATCTCTGCTTGTCCAGCAACTCGTAGCCGTCCACCGCCCCCTTGGGCAGCCCGGCCGAACTGAGCTTCATGCGGATCTCGTGCACGCGGTCGGCCGGCACCATGATGGCGCCACCCGACTCGGCCAGCTTGTAGGGCACGTTCATGCCCGCGATCTGGGCCAGGATGGCACCGCTGTCGCGGTCGCTCACGCCGGCGTACAGCACGCGGAAGTCGGGCTTGCCGGCGTGCAGCACGAGCGCGATGCCGATCGCCGCCAGCGCGGCCACCCCTGCGCCGAGCGAGAGCAGCGGGCGCAGCGGGACGCGCGAGAACCGGTCCGCGAAGGTCGGGCGCTCGGGCACCAGGGTGGCGGCGGGGGGAGGGGCGAGGGCGTTGTCCATGCGGCTCGTGCGGCTGTCGGGCAGGGCTCGCCGGAGGGCGAGGTGCTGGGCGCTGCGAATCCGTGGCATTGTTGGCGACGCCTTGCCCGAGCAAGACTCGAGAAGGCGGCAAAAGCGGGATCAGTTCACGCCTTGCAGCGGCGCGTGCCGGACCTACAGTGGCGGTCCCCCGTTGCCGCATCCCGCAGCCACGACCATGGACGTCAAGCTCAAGCCCTTCGACTTCTCGCAGGCGGTCGCCCGCGCCGGGCTGCGCATGGACGGCACCCAGGTGCGCGGTGCCGCGCGGGGCGGCACGCCCGAGACCGAGAGCTTCGCCACGGCGATGACGCAGGCCCTGAAGTCGGCCAGCGCGGCTCAACTGGAAGCCTCGCGCCTGCAGCGCGAGGTGCAGCTGGAAAACCCGACCGTCAGCCTCGAGCAGACGATGGTCGCGATGGAGAAGGCCTCCATCGGCTTCCAGGCGGTCTTGCAGGTGCGCAACCGCCTCGTCTCGGCCTACACCGACATCATGAACATGCAGGTCTGACGCCGCGTCAGGCCGGCGCGGCGGGACGGCCGGATCAGGTGAGCGACAGCAGGCGTCCGCGCTTCTGCATCATCTCGATGTACCGGTGAAGCGTACGCCGGCCGGCGTTGTCCATCTGTTCCCACTCGCACCCGAGCCGCACGCCCGCGCCCCCGCGGATCTCGGCGATGTGGCGCACCGTGACCCCGGCCACGAAGCGGGCCTCGGTGTCGAGCTCGAAGCGCACCTGCGGCATCATGCTGCCGAGCTTGATCTGCGGCGCATCGGGAGGCACGTGCAGGCCGCAGCCGCCCTGGCTCACGTCCAGCACGCGCAGCGCGATGCTCAGCTCCGGGCGCGCCGGGTGCCGCGCCAGGCCGCGCGGCGACTGGCGAGGGTCGGTGCGCACGCGGAAGTGCTCGCGCCGCTGGAAGCGGTAGGCCGTGGTGGGCGTGCGGGCCATGATTGCGCTCGCGCGCGCACCCTTGACGAGCGCAAGCTCCTGGACGTCGAACTGCAGCTTGATGCTGTCCAGGTACGCCACCGCGACGGCCTGTCCGGCCGCCAGCAGGTCCTTGAGGCCGGCCACGGAGTCGGGGGCGCTGAAGCTCATGCGCCCGGTTGCACTGTCCAGCGCCCACAGCGTCGTGCAGAAGGCCTGCTCCCCGCCTGGCGGCGTCAGGTTCACCGGCACGCTGCTGTCTCGCAGCTGGCGCAGCAGCGCGATGACCGCCGCGGGCGAGGTGACCCGGAACTCGGACAACGGGTCGTCACCCGGCGCCTGGTCCAGCAGCGCCGGGTTCGTGTCGAGGAAGAGTTGCGTGGCCACTTTCAGTGCACCGTCTTGGCCTTGCCAGTCACCATCTGGTCGATGTCGGCGAGCCACGGCTCGGCCAGGTGACGGATCTCGGCGTCGTTGATCAGGATACGCTGCATGATGCGCGATTTTGCCCGCGCTGTCTCGTTGTCGACCGGCGACGCGCGGGCGGCCTGCTTGAGCTGGCTGATGAGCAGCACGCAGGCGCCCTCGAGCTTCACCACCTGGTCCCAGTCGCCGACGCGCGCGGCTGCCAGCATGTCGGCGCTGGCACGCTCGATCGCCTCGTAGTAAGTCATGAGTTCAGTCTGCACGGTGGCCTTCCCGGGATGATTGGGGTTGGAGGGGCTCCGAGGAATCCGCTCAGGCGTCGGCGCGGGGCTGGATGGCCATCCACGCCTGACGCAGCGGCTCGAGCAGGCCGACACACTCTTCCAGGCCCTTTTCGTCGTTGCGCAGGTTGGCGCGCGTCAGACGCAGGGCGATGTAGCCGTAGAGTTCGTTCAGGTCACGGGCGAGCTTGCCGCCCGCGTTCATGTCGAGCGAGGCACGCAGGCCTTCCTCGACGATGCGCACCGCCTTGGACAGCAAGCGGTTCTTGGCGGCGACGTCGCCGCTGCGCATCGCCGCACGGCCTTGCGCCAGGCATTCGAACAGCCCGTCGAACAGCATGGCGATCAGGCGGTGCGGCGAGGCGCCTCCGGTGATCTGCGTCTCGACGTGCAGCTGCTGGTAGGCAAGGGCACGGTTGAACGGGGCGCTCTTGGCGTGCATCGAAGGCTGGTACATGGGGGGCTCGGCTGGCGCTTTCCTGGCTGATGCATGCTTATCGGCGGCCTGGCTGCGGCCTTGAGCCGGCAGCTGGCCAGGGAAATCGCGTCAAATTGTTGCAAGCCGGCGCGGCCGCACCGGTTCCGGCGCTCCTGCCGTCCGCGCGGGGGTGGGCGCCGCGTGGCCCGCCGCTGCGCACGGGGTGTGCACGGGGTGTGCCCGGGGTGTGCCTGGGCGGCGCGCAGAGCGTGGCGTGCGTGACGCGGACGGGCGCGGCCCGTCGCGGGCAGGGGTCGCCGAGGGCGGGTGTGCGGGACCCGGGGAGCCAGGTGGACCGATGGCCGGGTGGGCCAGGGGGGCCAGGGGGGGGCAGGGTGGCCGGGGTGGCCGGGGTGGCCGGGGTGGCCGTGTGCCCGTGTGCCCGTGTGCCCGCGAGGCCTTGTGCGGCCGTGTGCGGCCGTGTGCGGCCGTGTGCGGCCGCGTGCGGTGGAACTAGCCGCCGAGCGCGGAGATGTAGCGGCCCAGGCCGTTGAGGCCGGCCATCCGCTTGTCCAGGGCGGTGTACTGGGCGCGCAGCCGGGCCTCGACCTGGGCGAGACGGTCGTTGATCCGCGTCTGGTCGTTCTGGTTGCGGGTGAGCGAGGCGCTCAGCCCCGACTGGCGTGCCGACAGCGCGCCGTCCGTGCCCGTCAGGCTGACCAGCAGCTTGGATACGCTTTGCGCGATGCCTTGCTGGGTCGTGTCCGACGTGTTGACCTGGCTGAAGAGCTTGGTCAGCTCGGGCAGCTGGGCGAGGGCCTTGTCCAGTTTCGTCGCGTCGCTTTGCAGGGTGCCGTCGCGTTGCACCGTGATGCCGATGTCGGACAGCCGGCTGGCCTGCCCGGTCGTGCCGCTGAAGGCCGTGGTCGCCCCGGTCGGACTGGTCACGGCCTGGCGCAGCTGGCTGAGCAGGGACAGCGCCGAGCGGTCACCCTGCAACGGGCCACCCTTCTTCGTGGTGGCGTCGTAGGCCGTCTGCTGGGACGTGTACTTGATGACCTCGTTGTAGGCGCTGATGAAGTCGCTGATGCCCTTCTTGAGCGCCTCGACGTCCTGGGTCACCTTGATCCTGGCGTCGGTGGTGGTGACCGAATTGGCCTGGATCGTGACGCCCGGCACGACGTCGGTCATGGTGTTGCCGGCCAGGGTCACGGGCACGCCGTTGACGGTGGCCTGGAGGTTGGCGGCCAGGCTCGTCACCTGCAGGCCGCTGCCCGGGGGGTTGACGACCAGATCGCTGAACGCCGGGGAATGCGGCGGCTGGCCCACCGACGACAGGCGAAACCCGTTGGCCTCGCCCGTGGTGGCCGAGCGCAGCACGAGCCGCGAGCCGGTGCTGTCGGTGACGATGCTGGCGGCGACGTCGGGAACGTCTTCCTGGCGGGTACCGGCCAGCTTCGCCGCCTTGGCCGCCGAGACGGCGCTGTTGATCGCGTCGCGCACGCTGCTCAACGTCGAGCCGGTGGAGGCGTCGATGGTGACATCCACCGAGGCGCCGGCGGTGCCGGAGAAGCTGGAGGAGGGGGGGGGCGACCACTGCCCAAGCTCGATGCGCAGGGTCCCCGTGCCCAAGGAGTCCGTGAGGGCTCGGGGCGCGGTGGCCACCGACTGCGCGCGGGCGAGCTGGCTCACGCCCACGGTGATGTCGCCTGCGGCGGGCGAGCCCGAGACGCTGGCCGACACGGCCGTGCTGCCCGCGTTGTCCACCTTGACCGGCGACCAGTTGGTGGCGAGCTTGATCTTGTCGGCGGCCGACTGCAGCGTGTCCAGCCTCGACTTGATGTTGCCGTAGACGCTGATCTGGCTCTGGATGCCCGAGGCGCTCTTCTGCAGAAGGGTCAACGGCCGTCGTTCGACGGCCATCAGCTGCGTGACGATGCTGTTGGCATCCAGGCCGCTGCCGACCCCGAGGGACTGGATGGCGGGCATCGTTCAGGCCTCGGGGTGGGGTGAGCAGAAGTCCGCAGCGAACATCAGCTGCGCAGCAGCTGCAGCACCTGCTGCGGCAGCGCGTTGGCCTGGGCGACCATGGCACTGGCGGCCTGCTGCAGGATCTGCGAGCGCGAGAGGTTGGCGGTCTCCTGGGCGAAGTCCGCATCCATGATCCGGCCCTGGGCAGCGGAGGTGTTCTCGGCGTTGACCTGCAGCACCTGGATCATGGCCTCGAAGCGGTTCTGCACCGCACCGTAGGTGGCGCGCTGGGTGTTGATGACCGTGAGCGCGCTGTCGATGGCTGCCATCGCCGTCGAGGCGGCCCCGACGGTGGTGATGCCGCCGCCGGTGACGTTCGTGATCTGGGTGGCGGTGCTGAGGTTGGTGGTCGACACCGTGACCTGGTCGACCGAATTGGCGCCGACCTGGTAGGAGCTGGTGCCCGCATCCGCACCCAGGATGGCCTGGCCATTGAAGCGGGTGTTGTTGATGGTGCGGGTGACTTCCATCGCGAGCTGCTGGAACTCGGCGTCGAGGTTGGCGCGGTCGCCGGTGTTGTTGGTGGCGTTGGCGGCCTGCACCGAGAGCTCGCGCATGCGCTGGAGCATGTCGCCGACCTTGCCGATGGCGCCCTCGGCGGTCTGCACGAGGGAGATGGCGTCGCTGGCGTTGCGCGCGGCGACGTTCATGCCGCGCACCTGGGTTTCCATGCGGCTGGCAATCGCCATGCCGGCGGCGTCGTCCTTGGAGGTGTTCACCCGCAGGCCCGAGGACAGGCGCTGCATCGAGGTGGCCAGCGAGGACTGGTTCGCGTTGAGGTTGCGCTGCGTGGTGAGCGACAGCACGTT
>JBDKFA010000080.1:0-3014 GCA_039798945.1 Pseudomonadota bacterium | reverse complement strand
TGTTCCCGACGCTCTTCGGCGGCGGCCAGGCGCGGCTCGTGCTGACCGGCGAGGAAATCCTCGATTCCGGTGTGCAGGTTGTCGCGCAGCCGCCGGGCAAGCGCAACACGTCGATCCACCTGCTGTCCGGCGGCGAGAAGGCGCTCACGGCGATCTCGCTCGTGTTCGCACTGTTCCAGCTGAACCCGGCGCCGTTCTGCCTGCTCGACGAGGTCGATGCGCCGCTCGACGACGCCAACACCGAGCGCTACAGCAAGCTCGTCACCGAAATGGCCAAGGCCACGCAGTTCCTCTTCATCAGCCACAACAAGATCGCGATGGAGATGGCGCAGCAACTGATCGGCGTGACGATGCAGGAGCAGGGCGTGTCGCGGATCGTGGCGGTGGACATGCCCACGGCCGTGGGCATGGCCGAGGCGGCCTGAGGCATCGGGGGACGGCCGGTGTCGCTCACGGTGGCCCTGCTGGCGCTGGCGGCTGCGGTGCTGGTCGCGCTGCTGCTGCATGGCTGGTGGAGCGTGCGCCAGGCTTCGCCCCGACGGGCGCAGCCCCAGCCGGGTGACAGCCGCGTCGAGCCTGAGCTCGGCGAGTCCATGGGTGGCGAGGCGTTGTCCGACGTGGGCGGGGAGGGCGCGTCCGTCGTGCCGACGGATGCCGAGCCTGTCGCGCTGCCGCTCGTTCGCCGGGCGGCGTGCCTGGATGCGCTGATCGACGCCGTGGCACCGCTCGCGCTCGAAGCCCCGGTGTCCGCCGAGGTCGTGCTGGCCCATCTGCCCGCCAGCCGGCGTGCGGGCAGCAAGCCGATGCACATCGAGGGCCTGGACGCCGAGAGCGGCCAGTGGGAAGTGCCCACGCCCGGCCGGCTCTACACCGAGCTTCAGGCAGGCGTGCAGCTGACCAACCGCAGTGGTGCGCTCAACGAGATCGAGTACTCGGAATTCGTGCAGAAGGTCGAGGCCTTCGCCGAGGGGGTGGGGGCGATGGCCGACTTCCCCGACATGCTCGAGGTGGTGGCGCGGGCGCGCGAACTCGACGAATTCGCGAGCCCGCTGGACGCGCAGATCACGCTCACGCTGCAGGCGAACGCCGTGCCGTGGTCGGTCGGCTACGTGGTGCAATGTGCCGGGCGTCATGGGTTCGTGCCCGGTGTACTGCCCGGGCGGCTGGTCGTGCCCGCGCCGGAGGAGGGCGCGCCGCCCGTGCTGGTGCTGGGCTTCGACCCCCAGGCGGCATTGGCGGACGACCCCCAGGCCGCCGCGCTGCGCGAGGTCGTGCTGAGCCTGGACGTTCCGCAGACGCCGCGGGCCAGCGAGCCCTACGCGCAGTGGTACCAGGCGGCCACGGCCCTGGCGGCCGACCTGGATGCCACGCCGGTGGATGACGCCGGTCGCCCCGTCACCCTCGGGGCTTTCGACGCCATCGGCCGCCAGCTCGCGGAGCTGTACCAGGCGCTCGAGTCGCGTGACCTGGCGGCCGGCAGCCCGGCCGCACGCCGGTTGTTCAGCGGATGAGTCCCGCAGTTCCGTCCTCGGCCGAGGACGCCGATGCCGAGCACGCACAGGCGCTGCGGGCCTGGTTGCACCACCACGCCTACCTGTACTACGTGCTCGACCGGCCCGAGGTGCCAGACGCCGAGTACGACCGCCGGTTCCAGGCCCTGCAGGACATCGAGCAACGGCGGCCCGACCTCCTGACGCCGGACTCGCCGACCCAGCGCGTCGGCGGGCGTCCCGTGGAGGGATTCGCAGCGGTGCGTCACGCTGTACCGATGCTCAGCATCCGCACGGAAACCGACACGACGCAGGCCGGAGCCCTGGCCTTCGATGCGCGGGTGCGACGGGAACTCGGGCTGGGTCCGGATGCGCCGGCGGTGGAGTACGCGGCCGAGCTCAAGTTCGACGGGCTGGCGATCAGCCTGCGCTACGAGCATGGGGTACTCGTCCAGGCGGCCACGCGCGGCGATGGGGAGACGGGCGAGGACGTCACGGCCAACATCCGCACCATCGGCCAGGTGCCATTGCAGCTTCGCGACCTCGCTCAGGCTGCGCCTGCCGTGCTGGAAGTGCGTGGCGAGGTCTACATGCGCCGCGATGCCTTCGAGCGCATGAACGAGCGCCAGCGCGCCGCGGGCGAAAAGACCTTCGTCAACCCGCGCAATGCGGCGGCGGGCGCGGTACGCCAGCTCGACCCCTGCGTGGCGGCACGCCGGCCGCTGAGCTTCTTCGCCTATGGTGTGGGCGACGTCCGGGGCTGGGCGCAGCCGGACACGCATGCGGCCACGCTCGACGCCCTGGCCGCATTCGGGCTGCCCGTCAGTGCCGATCGTGCCGTGGTGGACGGCGGACCGGGCCTGATCGACTTCCACCAGTGCATGGGCGCGCGGCGCGACGCCTTGCCCTTCGACATCGACGGCGTGGTGTACAAGGTCAACAGCCTGGCCCTGCAGCGGCAGCTCGGCTTCCTGACCCGCGAGCCCCGCTGGGCCGTTGCGCACAAGTACCCTGCCCAGGAACAGGCCACGCGGCTCAACGGCATCGAGGTTCAGGTCGGCCGCACAGGCAAGCTCACGCCAGTGGCCAAGCTCGAGCCGGTGTTCGTCGGCGGCACGACGGTGAGCAATGCCACGCTGCACAACCTGTTCGAGCTGCGCCGCAAGGGCGTGCGGGTGGGAGACCACGTCATCGTGCGCCGCGCAGGCGACGTGATTCCGGAGGTCGTCGGGCGCATGCCCGGCGAGCGGGCGGCCTACGTGCCCAACTTCCGCATGCCGCAGGCCTGCCCGGTGTGCGGCGGCCCGGTGCGCCGCGAGAAGGGCAGCCTCGAACACCGCTGCACGGGCGGGCTCACCTGCGCGGCCCAGCGCAAGCAGGCGCTGCTGCACTTCGCAGGCCGCCGGGCGATGGACATCGAGGGCCTGGGTGACAAGCTCGTCGACCAGCTCGTCGACGGCGGCCTCGTGCGCACGCTGCCCGAGCTCTACCGGCTCGGCGTGGCCAAGCTCGCCGCGCTCGAGC
>JBDKFA010000079.1:0-2996 GCA_039798945.1 Pseudomonadota bacterium | reverse complement strand
AGACTTGATTGATGACTACCGTGCATTGGGCTTGAACACGGAACCCAATTCACCCGAGTGGGCATGGTCTAGTTTCATGCGAGAAAAGGGACACCTTCTTCGCCGTCGGATTCAAGGGTGGCCAGCTCACAAGACATATTTACAGACGGCCATCGAGCACGCAGATGACAGCAATGTCACTGTAGAAGCGGATGATTGGATCAAGAAAGGGCATTGTGACTGGCCATACTTGCGATGTAGGCTCTTCGTCATTTCGTGTGGAAAGGGGCCCTTTTCACCGCACAGCCGCGGCGACAAACGGGCTGTCCGGCAAGTGCTTGAGCTTGGACATTCGCAGGTAGGCGATCGCGATGAAGTTCGTGCTGGTGCGGAACCCGCGAGCGGCCCGCTTGGCCTGCTGCAGCAACCCATTCATGGCTTCGACGTAGGCATTGCTGCGGTGATCCAGCATCCCTCTGACCACGGCGTCGAACCTCTCCTTCAGGGTCGCGGCGAGCTTCTTGAAGGGCTCGAGACGGCAACGTCTTGCCCAGCTCAGCCAGGCCTTCAGCGCCGTGGCGGCTTGTTCCTGATCGTTGTGTTCCCGGGCTGCGGCGTAGACCTCGCGCAGCCCCATCTTCAACCGCCAGGCGCGTGCACTCTTGAGCGTGGAGCGCTGGAGCCAGTACATCGCCATACCCTGGTTGCGCGTCCAGCTGACAGGATTGCGTCGCATCCCCCACATCAGTTGCTTGACGCTTTTACGATCGTTGTCACCGATCGCCTCGCGCACCGCCGCGCCGTCGCTGGCCATCTCCGCGCGTCGAACCTGGTCCATCGCCTCCATGGCCATCGCCACCACATGGAACCGGTCATAGCTGATCTGCGCCTGCGGCAGGGCCTTGGCAGCGCCCAGCGCATAGGCCGCGCTCATGTCCATGCAGACGTGCTCGACCTCGGCGGGATCGCCGCCGTGAGCCTTCAGATCGGCAGCAAAGTCCACGACCGTCTGATGATTGCGCCCCGAGGTCCCGAACAGCAAGCGCTTGGTCTCGAGGTCATGGACGAACGTGACGTAGTCCTGACCGCGACGCAGGTTGGTCTCGTCGATACCGATGACCTTCACGCCCTCGAACGACTCCTGCTCACGGGCTTGACCGACGTAGAACTCGATGCGCCGCCACAGTTTCTTGTCCGTGCAGCGCAGCAAGTCCGCCGCCTGTTTGACCGGCAACTCGCGGCACAGCGCCAGCGCGAGCGCCTCGAACGCCGCCGTGAATCCCGAACCCGGACGCGCCCACGGCACCACCACCTGCGTGGTCTTGCCGCACCCTGCGCAGGTCACACGCGGCACTGCGCAGTGCAACCACGCCTCATACTGGAAAAAATCGAGGTGCCTCCAGGACCGACTGCGTCGGTCGTGCACGGGCTGATCCGCCGACCCGCAGGCAGGGCAGGACAGCCGTGCCCCTTGGCAGCCGATCTCGAAGTCGATGCGCCGCTTGGCCGTGTCGAGCTTGACGTCCTCGACCACCCACGGTGCCTGCAACCCCAGCGCGCTGGTGAACAACGCCTCGACGCCAATGCTCATCTCTGATCCCTCGGGAAAATCATGCCCTCAACGGCTCACATTATCGGGGCTGGTTCCACACGAAACGACGAGGGACCCTGAACAGATCGATCACGACCGCCAGGTACAGCCAGCCTTCACCGGTCGACAGGTAGGTGATGTCGCCACTCCAGATGCGGTCGGGCCTCTCGGGATTGAAGTCGCGCTGCACGAGGTCGGGCGCCACCGGCAGGTTGTGTCGGCTGTCGGTGGTCGCGACGAATTTGCGCTTCGTTCTCGCCCGCAACCCGTGACGCTGCATCAGCAGGCGAACCCGCTCTTTGCCGACACGGATTCCGCGTGCGAGCAACTCCTTGTGCATCCGCGGCCACCCGTATTCCTGATTGACCTCGGCGTGGATCGCCCGCATGTGCGCGAGCAACGCCTCGTTGCTCAGACGCCCGGCGGGGCCAGGACGCCCCGAGTCGCGACGGGCTTGCCAGTTGAAATACCCGCTGGCGCTCACGCCCAGAACCTCGCAGGCAATGCTCACCGGCCAGTGCGCTCTCATTTTGTGAATCCAGGCGTACCTTGCAGCACATCCTGCGCAAAGTACGCCGCGGCTTTTTTTGCGATGTCGCGCTCCATCCGCAGGCGCGCAACCTCGGCGCGCAGGCGGGCCAGCTCCATCTGCTCGGGCGTCACCGGCGTGCCCTTGTCGGTGACCGTGCTCAGCTCGCCTTTTTCGCTCGCCCGAACCCAGTTCCCGAGACTGGCTTTCGGGATTCCCAGAACCCGGGCCACCACTGACACCGACTGCCCAGCCTTGACCTGGCGTACCGCCTCCAGCCGGAACTCCGGTGCGTACTTCGCGCGAACCAGTTTCTCTGACATCTCTCGGCTCCTTTCCCGTATTCGATCAGATGCCAAGAACTCCAGTCTTCAGGGGCAAGGTCAAGCTTCCGGTGTGTGATCGGCCACCGAGGACATGTGGCCCGGACGGGCCGAGGATACTGCGCCCGCGGACGGTTCAGGTCGAAGACCCGAACACCCGTTCGGTGAGCAGATCGACCATCTGGAACCAGTCTTCGTCGTCCAGCGGGGTCTCGCTGATGTCGTCGACGATCCGGCCGATCGTGTAGGCCTGCACCAGGACGGCCGCGGCACGGGGCGCGATGTCCGGGCTGATCCAGCCGTTCGCTCGAGCCGTGGCGAACAGCGCTTCGAACGCATCGGTGAGGCGCTTCTGCTCGGCGGCGAGCAGTGCGCGGAGCCGGGGCTGGCCTTGCGAGAACACGATCAGGCGGATCCGCTCGAGGCGCCGGCGCTTCATCAGCGGCGTCTGGCTGTAACGGTTGAGTTTCCGGATCAGCTGTTGCAGCGCGTCCGCCGAGTCGCAGGAGGCGAAGCCGATGCGAGCCTGGTCGATCGTGTCCTGCACCGCACGCGAGAACTCGCGGGCCATCGC
>JBDKFA010000078.1:0-3296 GCA_039798945.1 Pseudomonadota bacterium | reverse complement strand
GCAGACGAACTTGCCGCGCTTGGCCGCCGTCTCGACGATCACCTTCGGGCCGTCGACGTGCATCGTGAAGACGTCGACGCCCTGGTCGGCCAGGCTGTTGGTGGCCTCGGCCTCCTTGACGGCCATCGACCAGTCGCCGGTGAAGATCACGGCGGTGGTGATCTTCGGGTCGACCGAGCGCGCGCCCATCGTGAAGGCGTTGATGTTGCGCAGCACCTGCGGGATGGGCTTGGCGGCCACGAAGCCGAGCTTCTTGCTCTTGCTCATGTGGCCGGCGATGACGCCGTTGAGGTACTGCGCCTCGTCGATGTAGCCGAAGAAGCTGCCGGTGTTGGCCGGGTGCTTGCCGGCGGTCCACATGCCGCCGCAGTGGGCAAAGCGCACGCCGGTGTTCTTGGCCGCCATGGCCAGCATGTGCGGGTCGAAGTAGCCGAACGAGGTCGGGAACAGCAGCGCCGCGCCGTCCTGCGAGATCATGCCCTGCATCGTCTTCTGGACCACGTTGGTCTCGGGCACGTTCTCTTCCTCGACCACCTTGATGCCGGCGAGCTTGCGGATCTCGGCGGCCGCCTCGGCATGCGCCTGGTTGTAGCCGAAGTCGTCCTTCGGGCCGACGTAGATGTAGCCGACGGTCAGCGGCTTCTGGGCCAGGGCCCAGGGCGCCATCGTGGCGAGCGAGGCGGCGGACAGCTGGGCAAGGGCGCGACGGCGCGAGAGGTCGTGGTTCATGGCGGCTCCGTGTTGAAGGGCGTGGGCGCAGGCGTGATGCGCCCCGAGGCTCGACAGATGCGGGGTCCGCACCGCACAAGCGGCGCTCGCCACGCGGCGACTGGCTGGACCGCACGCACATTCCGGACCGGCTTGCGCCGCGTCGGTGCACGTATCGGTATACCAGTTGGTATTCAGCAAGAGCCGTGCCGGTTCACGGAGCCCGGCCGATGCCCGACCGGGGCGCGTCGGCTCAGCGCCGGTTGCGCTGCCCGACCTGATGACGCTGACGGGCCTCGTGCAGCGAGGCCAGCGAGATGCTGCGCACCTCCGCCTTGCTCTGCTCGATGTGGCTGCGCAGCAGCAGCTGCGCCTGATCGACCTTGCGCTGCACGATGGCGCGCAGGATCTTGGCGTGTTCGGTCCAGGTCGCCTCGATGCGATCGGCGCGTGTGAAGTCCAGACGGCGGATGATGCGGATGCGCTCGGTGACGTCCCAATGCACCCGCGCGATCTCGTCGTTGCCGGCCGCACGCACCAGCGTGGCGTGGAAGGCCTCGTCGAGTGCACCGACTTCGCGCCCGTCGAGGATGCGTTCGGCCGCCGGCACCAGCCAGACGGCCTTGAGCGCATCCAGCTCCGGCGTCGGCTCGGTGCGGGCGCACAGCCGCGCGACGCAGGCGGATTCGAGCAGCACGCGCAGGTCGTAGAGCTGTTCGAGCCGGTCGAAGTCGATCGGGCGCACGTACCAGCCGCTCTTGGCCTCGACGTCGAGCAGGCCCTCGTTGCGCAACCGGAACAGCGCCTCGCGCACGGGGGTGCGGCTGACGCCAAGCCGGGCGGCGATCTCGGCCTCGGAGAAGCGATCGCCGGGCACCAGCTGGAAGTCGTGCATCTGCGACTTCAGCTCGTTGTAGACCTGGCTCGCGAGGTTGCCGGCCGGGGCGGAAGACGCGGACGTGACGGGTGCGCTGGACATGCGGTCGATGCTAGCAAGCGCCCTCGTGGACAGAGGCGGGGTCGCGGGGATCGCGGGGATCGCGGGGGGCGTTCACTCGGCCATCAGGCTGACATGCGCGGCCACCACGCGCCAGCCCTCGGGCATGCGCACCCAGGTCTGGCTCTGCCGGCCGGTGCGGATGCTGCCCTTGCGGTGGAACTCGGTCATCGCGGTGCCGCAGTCACGGCCATAGGTCGTGATGACCGTGCGGGCCAGCGTGCGCGCCAGCCCGACCGCCGGCCGCGCGGCACGGAAGGCGCGGATCGCGTCGATGCCCACGAGGTTCTCGGCCACGCCGTAGCGCACGGTGTGGGCGCTGGGCCAGAACAGCTCGTCGAGCACGGCGATGTCGTTGGCGACCAGGGCGCGTTCGTAGCGTTCGAACACGGCCGTCAGCTCGGCCAGCACCTCGGGAATGTTGATCTGCATGGCGGAGTCCTGTCAGGCCGACCGATGCGGCCATGTCGCCACCGGTGCATGCACCGTGCCAGCGCGTTCAAGCAGCCGGGCGGCGCGCAGCACGCGGTCCTCGCGCCACGGTGCGGCGATGAGCTGCACGCCCATCGGCAGGCTCGGGTGCACGCCCCAGACCGGCACCGCGCAGACCGGCAGGCCGATGCACGAGACCGGCTGCGTCAGCACGCCGATGCTGGGCCGCGCCGGCAGGCGACGGCCCTGGATGTCGAGCCATTCGGTGCCGATGGCCGGCGCGACGCAGGGCGTGGCCGGGGCGATGAACAGGTCGACATCCGCGAACGATGCCGCCACCTGGCGCGCGAACCAGCGCCGCACCCGCTGCGCCTGCACCACCCAGGTCGCGGGCAGCAGTGCACCGGCGAGGAAGCGGTCGCGCGACAGCGGCTCGAAGTCGTCGGGCCGGCGCTTGAGATCGTCCAGATGCAGGTTGGCACCCTCGGCATTGGTGATCAGGAAGGCGGCGGCGCGGGCACGCTCGACCTCCGGCCAGTCGACGGCGCGCACCGAGGCCACGCCGGGCGCGGTGCGCAAGGCGGCGGCGACCCGCGCGACGGCGGCACGCGCGTCGTCATCGGCCATGTCGTGAAACCAGCCGCCGAGCACGCCCACGCGCAGGCCGTCTTCCGGTGTCTCCAGCAGCGGCGAGACCGGCTCGGCCGGGCGCTCGACGCAGCCGGGGTCGTGCGCGTCATGGCCCTGCATCGCGTCGTAGGCCAGCGCCAGGTCGCGGGCGCTGCGGCCGAACGGCCCGAGGTGGTCCAGGCTGGCGACGAAGGGGTAGCTGCCGGTGCGCGGCAGGCGGCCGAAGGTCGGCTTCAGGCCGAAGACGCCGCACAGCGAGGCCGGCACGCGAATCGATCCGTTGGTGTCCGAGCCCAGCGTCAAGGGCACCTCGCCCGCCGCGATGGCCGCACCCGATCCGCCGGATGATCCGCCCGCCACGCGGCTGCGGTCATGCGGGTTGCGGCAGGCGCCCTCATGGCTGTTCTCGGTGGTGAAGCCGTAGGCGTACTCGTCCATGTTGAGCGCACCCAGCAGCACCGCGACGGCTTCGCGCAGGCGCTGCACCAGCACGGCGTCTTGCGCGGCAGCGGGGTGCCCGCGGTTCACC
>JBDKFA010000077.1:0-3289 GCA_039798945.1 Pseudomonadota bacterium | reverse complement strand
ACCGCAAGTACGTCGAGAAGGACGCCGCGCTGGAGCGCCGCTTCCAGAAGGTGCTGGTCGACGAGCCCAGCGTCGAGGCGACCATCGCCATCCTGCGCGGCCTGCAGGAGAAGTACGAGGTGCACCACGGCGTGGAGATCACCGACCCGGCGATCGTCGCCGCGGCCGAGCTCTCGCACCGCTACATCACCGACCGCTTCCTGCCCGACAAGGCGATCGACCTGATCGACGAGGCGGCGGCCAAGATCAAGATCGAGATCGACTCCAAGCCGGAGGCGATGGACAAGCTCGACCGCCGCCTGATCCAGCTCAAGATCGAGCGCGAGGCCGTACGCAAGGAGAAGGACGAGGCCTCGATCAAGCGCATGGGCCTGATCGAGGAGGAGATCGCCAAGCTCGAGCGTGAGTACGCCGATCTTGAGGAGATCTGGAAGGCCGAGAAGGCGCAGGCCCAGGGCTCGGCCCAGGTCAAGGAGGAGATCGACCGCATCCGCGTGCAGATCGAGGACCTGAAGCGCAAGGGCAACTTCGACAAGGTGGCCGAACTGCAGTACGGCAAGCTGCCGGACCTGGAAAAGCGCCTGAAGGAGGCGCAGGCCAAGGAGGCCGGCAAGGCCGCCGGCGGCAAGCCGCAGCTGCTGCGCACGCTGGTCGGCGCCGAGGAGATCGCCGAGGTGGTGAGCCGCGCCACCGGCATTCCGGTGTCCAAGCTGATGCAGGGCGAGCGCGACAAGCTGCTGAAGATGGAGGGCAAGCTCCACGAGCGCGTGGTCGGCCAGGACGAGGCGATCGTGGCGGTGTCGGACGCGATCCGGCGCAGCCGCGCGGGCCTGTCCGACCCGAACCGGCCGCTGGGCAGCTTCCTGTTCCTGGGCCCGACCGGCGTGGGCAAGACCGAGCTGTGCAAGGCGCTGGCGGGCTTCCTGTTCGATTCGGAAGAGCACATGATCCGCATCGACATGAGCGAGTTCATGGAGAAGCACACCGTCAGCCGCCTGATCGGTGCGCCTCCGGGCTATGTGGGCTACGACGAGGGCGGCTATCTGACCGAGGCGGTGCGGCGCAAGCCCTACAGCGTGGTGCTGCTCGACGAGGTCGAGAAGGCGCACCCGGATGTCTTCAACGTGCTGCTGCAGGTGCTCGACGACGGCCGCCTGACCGACGGCCAGGGCCGCACGGTGGACTTCAAGAACACCGTGATCGTCATGACCAGCAACCTCGGCTCGCACATGATCATGCAGATGGCGGGGCAGGACAGTGAGCTGATCCGCGAGGCGGTGATGGCCGAGGTCAAGGGCCACTTCCGGCCCGAGTTCCTGAACCGCATCGACGAGACGGTGGTGTTCCACGCACTCGGCCGCGAGCACATCGCGTCGATCGCCAAGATCCAGCTCAAGGTGCTGGAAGCACGGCTCGAGAAGCTGGAAATGAAGCTCGAGGTGTCGCCGGCCGCGCTGGCCGAGCTCGCGAAGGTGGGGTTCGACCCGATCTTCGGGGCGCGGCCGCTCAAGCGTGCGATCCAGCAGCGCATCGAGAACCCGGTGGCTAGGATGATCCTGCAGGGCCGCTTCGGCCCCAAGGACGTGATTCCGGTGGAGGTCGAGGGCGGGGAGTTCCGCTTCGAGCGCAACCTGCATTGAGGGTATCGTGCGCGGATGACTGATTCGCCATCTCCACACGATCTTCCCCTCGGCCCCCCCCACATCGTCGTCGTGGGGGCCGGCCTGGCCGGCCTCACCGTGGCGCTGCACCTGGCCGAGCAGGCCGAGGTGACGGTGCTGGCCAAGCGTAGCCTCGACGAAGCCGCCACCGCCTGGGCCCAGGGCGGCATCGTCGGCGTGCTCGGCACGGACGACAGCGTGGACGCCCACGTGCGCGACACCCAGGAGGCCGGTGCCGGCATCGTCGACGAGCACGCGGCGCGCTTCATCGCCGAGCACAGCGCCGGTGCGGTGGCGTGGCTGGTCGAGCGTGGCGTTCCGTTCACCGCCGATCCTGCCGGCCCGCTGGGGCTGCACCTGACGCGCGAGGGTGGCCATGGCGTGCGGCGCATCGCGCACGTGGCAGACAGCACCGGCCGTGCGATCCATGAGGTGCTGCTCGCGCAGGCGCGTGCCCACCCGCGCATCCACCTGCGCGAGCGCTGGATGGCGGTGGACCTCATCACGACGCGGCACCTGCGCCAGGCGAGCGCGCCGCGCTGCCACGGGGTGTATGCGCTGGACATCGACCACGCCTGCGTGCGCACGCTGCCCGCCTCGGCCGTGGTGCTGGCCACCGGCGGTGCCGGCAAGGTATACCGCTACACGACCAACCCCGATACCGCCACCGGTGACGGCATCGCGATGGCCTGGCGCGCGGGCTGTCGCGTGGCGAACATGGAATTCATCCAGTTCCACCCGACGTGCCTCTACCACCCGCAGGACCGCAGTTTCCTGATCACCGAGGCCCTGCGCGGCGAGGGCGCGCGACTCCTGCTGCCGGGCGTGGACGGCGAGGCGGCACGCTTCATGCCGCGCCACGACCCGCGCGCCGAGCTCGCCCCGCGCGACATCGTCGCCCGCGCCACCG
This sequence comes from Pseudomonadota bacterium, assembly GCA_039798945.1. Taxonomy (GTDB): domain Bacteria; phylum Pseudomonadota; class Gammaproteobacteria; order Burkholderiales; family Burkholderiaceae_C; genus Rubrivivax. Next base: position 718 of record JBDKFA010000077.1, on the reverse strand, counting down.
ATTTCGAGATGAAGCGCCTCGGCGTCGATCACGTGTGGCTGGACGCCACGCACCTGGGCGAGGCCTTCCTGCGCGAACACTTCCCGACCGTCCACGCCCGCTGTCTGGCATTGGGCATCGACATCGCCCGCGCACCGATTCCCGTGGTGCCGGCTGCACACTACACGTGTGGCGGCGTGGTGACCGACCTCGAGGGGCGAACCGACCTGCCGGGCCTGTATGCCGTGGGGGAAGCCACCTACACCGGCCTGCACGGGGCGAACCGGCTGGCCAGCAACTCGTTGCTGGAGTGCGTGGTGCTGGGGCGCAGCTGTGCACAGGGCATCGCCCACGACGGAGGCACGCCGCCGCCCGCGCTGCCCGACTGGGACGAGAGCCAGGTCCACGACGCGGACGAGCAGGTGGTGATCGCCCACAACTGGGACGAGCTGCGCCTGCTGATGTGGAACTACGTGGGCATCGTGCGCACCACGCGCCGCCTGGAGCGCGCGCGGCACCGCATCGAGCTGCTGCGCGACGAGATCGACGACTACTACGCGAACTTCCGCGTCACGCGAGACCTGCTCGAGCTGCGCAACCTGGTGGACTGTGCCGAGCTGATCGTGCGCTCGGCGCTGATGCGCCACGAGAGCCGCGGCCTGCACTACAGCCGCGTCTTATCGGAATAGCTGACGTCTTTATTCCAGTCAGTTTTCAGTATCTCGTATGGCTTATCTGT
>JBDKFA010000076.1:0-8122 GCA_039798945.1 Pseudomonadota bacterium | reverse complement strand
GTCGTGGTGCGGCGCTGGTGCCCATCACAGCGCTCACGCCGCCGCGCGAGGGCGAGGTGGTGGAGCAGGTGTCGGTGCGCTTTCGCACGGTGGGCGACATCCCCTGCACGTGCCCGGTGGTTTCCGAGGCGGCCACGGTGGAGGCCATCGTCGCCGAGACCGCCACGGCCGAGCTCACCGAGCGCGGGGCGACGAGGCTCGATGACCAGACGAACGAGGCGGCGATGGAACTGCGCAAGCGCGAGGGGTACTTCTGATGCGCCGCGACGACTGGACCCGCGGCGCCGCCGCCGACCTCGGCGTGCTGCGTTTCATGACCTGCGGCAGCGTGGACGACGGCAAGAGCACGCTGATCGGGCGGCTCCTCTACGACACGAAGGCGCTGCTGGCCGACACCGTGGCCGTGCTCGAGCGCCATGCGGCACGGCGCGGGCTGGCTGCGCCGGACCTCGCGCTGCTCACCGACGGACTGCTCGCCGAGCGCGAGCAAGGCATCACGATCGACGTCGCCTACCGCTACTTCGCCACCGCCCGGCGCAGCTTCATCATCGCCGACAGCCCCGGCCACGAGCAGTACACCCGCAACATGGTGACAGCCGCCTCCACCGCCGACGCCGCGGTACTGCTGGTGGACGCGCAGCGCGGGCTGCAGCCACAGACCTTCCGGCACGCCACGCTCGCCTCGCTGCTCGGGGTGCGACACCTCGTGCTGGCCGTCAACAAGATGGACCTCGTGGGGGCGCAGCAGGCGGTGTTCGCGCGCGTCGTCGCGCAGTTCCAGGCGTGGCTGGACGGGCAGGACACCGGCCGGGGCGACCCTGCCCGGTCGGAGCCGCCCGCCGCCAAGGCTGCCGTGCACGCCGTCCCGATGAGCGCGCTGCACGGGGACATGGTCGTGGAGCGGGGCGAGGCACTCGGCTGGTACACCGGCCCGACCCTGATCGAGCTGCTGGAGTCGCTGCCCGACGCCGCGGAAGACCTGGGTGCGCGGCCGCTGACGCTGCCCGTGCAGTGGGTGTGCCGCCCCGCGAACGGCCAGCCGCGGGGCTACGCAGGCCGGCTGGAGGCCGGGCGCGTGGCGGTGGGCGACGAAGTGGCGTTGTGGCCGAGCGGCCAGCGCTCCCGCATCACGGGCATCTCGATCGGGGAGACGGGGCTCGACTCGGCACGGGCCGGGCAATCGGTGATGGTCACGCTGGCCGACGAGCGCGACCTTTCGCGCGGCGACGTGATCGTGGCGGCCCAGGCCGCAGCCGCTGCGGGGCAGTCCTGCGCGATGTCATCGATCCAGGCCACCGTGTGCTGGCTGCACGAACGTGCGCTGGCGCCGGGCCAACCGCTGCTGCTGCAGCACCTCACTCGGACGGTCAAGGCGCGTGTCGAGGCGGTGCAGGCCGTGCTCGACGTGCGCACCCGCAGCTGGACGGTGCCTGTCGCCGGCACGACCGCGGGCCTGAACGACATCGTGCGGCTCACGCTGCGCACGCAGCAGCCGCTGTGGGCTCAGCCCTACCGCGAGTCTCGCGCGGGCGGCGCATTCATCCTCGTGGATCCGGTCACGCGAGAGACCCTGGCGGGCGGGCTCATCGGATGAGCCAGTCCGCAGTGCCCACCGTCTGGATCGTCGGTGCGGGCCCGGGCGACCCCGAGCTCCTGACGCTGAAGGCCGCGCGCGTGATCGCACAGGCCGAGGTGCTGCTGGTGGACGAACTCGTCGACCGCCGCGTCCTCGACCATGCGCAGCCGGGCGCACGCATCGTGGAGGTGGGCAAGCGGGGTGGCTGCCCCTCCACGCCCCAGGCCTTCATCGAGCGGCTGATGGTGCACGAGGCGCTCGCCGGGCGCCGCGTGGTGCGCCTGAAGGGCGGTGACCCCATGGTGTTCGGCCGCGCGGGCGAGGAACTCGACGCGCTGCGTGCGGCGGGCCTTTCGGTCGAGGTGGTGCCGGGCATCAGCGCCGCGCTCGGCGCGGCCTCGAGCCTGCAGGTGTCGCTGACCGACCGGCGAGTGTCTTCCGGGGTGGTCTTCGTCACCGGCCATGCGAAGCCCGGTGGCGAGGAGCCGCCGTGGGAACCACTGGCCCGCAGCGGTCTGACGCTCGTCGTGTACATGGGCCTGCAGCGCGCGGCCGCCGTCGCCCAGGCCCTGCTGTCGGCAGGGCGCGCCGCGCACACGCCGGCGGCCGTGGTGCTCGATGCCACGCTCCCGACCGAGCGGCATCGCGTCACGACGCTCGAGGCGCTCGCCAACGGTGGCCTGGATGAGCCCCGCACGGCTCGGGGGCCGCAGCGGCACGCGGCCGGCCTGCTCGTGATCGGGCAGGTGCTCGAAGGCCTCGCCCAGGTGAACGCCTCCCGGGCGCAAGCCGCGACAATGGCGGCATGGCACGCGGCCTGATCCTCTTCGCCCACGGCTCTCGCGACCCCGCCTGGGGCAACACGCTGCAGGCGCTGGCCGGAGCCGTGCGCGCACGCGACCCGGCGCTGCAGGTGCGCGTGGCCTTCCTCGAGTGGCAGCCACCGGCCTTGCCCGAGGTCATCGACGAGCTGGCTGGCCAGGTGCGCAGCCTTGCGGTGTGCCCGGTCTTCTGGGCCGCCAACGGCCATGTGCAGCGCGACCTGCCCAGCCTGCTCGAGGCGGCGCGCCAGGCGCATCCGCACCTCGACGTGCAACTGCTGCCGGTGCTGTCGGAGCTGCCAGGCATGCTCGACTTCCTCGCCGATGCGCTGAAGAGCCTGGCTGCGCCCGCTCCGCGCGGCGCATGAACTGCTGCGCATTCCTTCGTTGGCCGCAGGCTGGCCGCTGCCTAGCATGGGCGGGCCATGAACGAAGTCCTGCAATGCCTGGCCACCGAACCGGTACCTGACCTGCTGCGCTTGGCGGGCCTGCTCGCGCTGCCCGTGATGCTGGGGGTTGCGCATCGCCGCACCCGCCGCGAGGGCCTGCGGTTGGCGGAGCCCTTGGCACAGCTGCCCTTCTTCGATGGCATCCCGCTGACCGACACGGAGCCCGACTCGCCATGCCCACCCGCCGACACTGGATTTCCCGCACCGCAGCCCTTGCGCTGAGCGCCATCGGCGCACCGTCCGTGGTGCGCGCCGCCACGCCCCCGCGCCTCGAGCTGCTCAACGTCAGCTATGACCCCACGCGCGAGCTCTACGCCGAGTTCAACAGGCTCTTCGCCGCGCACTGGAAGGCGCGCACCGGCCAGGAGGTGGTGGTCAAGACCTCCCACGGAGGCTCGGGGCGCCAGGCCCGAGCGATCATCGACGGGCTGGAGGCCGACGTGGCCACGCTCGCCCTGGCCGGTGACACCGACGCCTTGCACACGAACGGCAACTGGGTGCCCCGGGACTGGCAGAAGCGCCTGCCGCACAACAGCTCGCCTTACACCTCGACGATCGTGCTCGTCGTGCGAGCTGGCAACCCTAAGGGCATCCGCGACTGGGACGACCTGGTGCGTCCCGACGTGAAGGTGATCACACCCAATCCGAAGACCTCGGGCGGTGCGCGCTGGAACTACCTCGCCGCCTGGGAGCACGCGCGGCGCAGGCATGGCGGCGACGCCCAGGCGCGCGAGTTCATTGCCCGGCTGTACGCGAACGTGCCGGTGCTCGACACCGGGGCGCGCGGCTCGAGCGTGACCTTCGCCCAGCGCAACCAGGGCGACGTGTTCATCTCGTGGGAGAACGAAGCGCATCTGCTGGAAAAGGAGTTTGGCGCCCGCGTGGACATCGTCTACCCGGCGCTGAGCATCCTCGCCGAGCCCGCGGTGACGGTGGTGGACCGCAACGTCGACCGGCGCGGCACCCGCGCAGCCGCGCAGGCCTACCTCGAGCACCTCTACAGCGAAGAGGGCCAGGACCTGGCAGGCAAGCACTTCTACCGGCCGGTCTCGACGAAGGCGCAGGCGAAGTACGCGCGCCAGTTCCCGAAGCTGGCCCTGTTCACGATCGAGCAGGCCTTCGGCGGCTGGGCCCAGGCCTCGAAGACGCACTTCGTCGACGGGGGTGTTTTCGACTTGATCACGACGGCGCGGTAGCGCGACACGAGCCTGCGACCGGGTGCCGGACGCAGGCTCGGGGGCCGAGGCTCACAGCTCCCAGGATTCCCCGGGCTCGCTGGCCACGGCGCGGCGCACCACCTCGGGTGTCAGGCTCGGCGCGAAGGTGTGGATGAAGTCGTACACGTAGCCGCGCAGCCAGGCGCCGCGCTTGATGGCCACGCGCGTGGTGTTCAGCGCGAACAGGTGGCGCGCGTCGAGGGCGCGCAAGGCCCTGTCGCGCTCCTCGTCGAAGCCGACCGAGGCGATCACGCCCACGCCGATGCCGAGCTCCACGTAGGTCTTGATGACGTCGGTGTCCATCGCCTCGAGCACCACCTCGACGGCCAGCCCGGCGCGCGCGAAGGCGGCATCGATGTGGCGCCGGCCCGCATAGCCGGACTCGTAGGTGACGAGCGGGTACTGCGCGAGGCGCTCGAGCGTCAGGACCCGGCCAGCAGCCGCCTCATCGGCCAGCGGGTGCCCCGCCGGCGCCACGACCACGTGCGTCCAGCGGTAGCAGGGCAGGGCCACGAGCTCGGGGTAGTCGGCCAGCGCCTCGGTGGCGATGCCGATGTCGGCCTCGCCGTCGATCACCTGCTGCGCGATCTGCTTGGGCGAGCCTTGCTGCAGGTGCAGCGTCACGCCCGGGTGCGCCTGCCGAAAGTCGCGCACGGCGGTGGGCAACGCATAGCGCGCCTGCGTGTGGGTGGCGGCCACGGTGAGCCGGCCCTGGCTCGCGTCCGCGAACTCGGATCCCGCCCGCTTCAGGTTCTCGGCTTCCTGGAGCAGCCGCTCGAGGATCGGCAGCATCGCCTCGCCTGGCGGCGTCAGCCCGAGCAGGCGGCGCCCGGCGCGCACGAAGAGCTCCACGCCGAGTTCGTCCTCGAGCTCGCGGATCTGCCGGCTGACGCCGGGCTGCGAGGTGTGCAGCGCCTCGGCCACCAGCGTCAGGTTGAAGCTCTGGCGCACGGCCTCGCGAACGGAGCGCAGTTGCTGGAAGTTCATGGTCTGCTGCGAGCAGGGGCGGCATGCCCGCCCAAGGAGCCTACCACCGGGCTGATGGGCTCGCCGAGGTGCTGGCTACCGGCACCGGAGCGCGGTGGGGGGCGCTTTTCCATCTGCCGTTGTCGGCCGCTGCGGCCGCGGCAGCCGGTGCACGGGCGTCGGCGAGGAAGGCCGCGACGAAGGCGGTGGCCGGCTGGTTCACCACGTGCTGAGGCGTTCCCACCTGTTCGATGCGCCCCTGGTTCATCAGCACGACCCGGTCTGCCAGCTCGAGCGCCTCGTCCTGGTCGTGGGTGACGAACAGGCTCGTCACGTGCAGCTCGTCGTGCAGCCGGCGCAGCCAGCGCCGCAGTTCCTTGCGCACCTGGGCGTCCAGCGCACCGAAGGGTTCGTCCAGCAGCAGCACGCGCGGCTCGATGGCGAGCGCGCGGGCCAGCGCCACGCGCTGGCGCTGCCCGCCTGAGAGCTGACCCGGCAGGCGGCGTGCGAGGCCCGAGAGCTGCACCCGCTCGAGCAACTCATGCACCCGGGCGCGGATCTGCGCCTCGCTGGGGCGTTCGCCGCGGGGCTTGACGCGCAGCCCGAAGGCCACGTTCTCGAAGACGCTGAGGTGCCCGAAGAGCGCGTAGTGCTGGAACACGAAGCCCACGCGCCGTTCGCGCACGGACACATCAGTGGCATCGAGGCCTTCGAAGTGCACGCGCCCGGTGTCGGCGGTCTCGAGCCCGGCCACGATGCGCAGCAGGGTCGTCTTGCCGCAGCCGGAAGGGCCCAGCAACGCGACGAGTTCGCCGGGCTCGACCTCCAGGCTGACGTCGCGCAGGGCGTCGAAGGTGCCGAAGCGGCGCGACAGGTTTTCAAGGGTCAGGCTCATGGGCGGGTCCTTTCACCAGGAGGCAGGTGAGGGGGTTCAGGTTGCGCGCAGCGCACGCTGCTGGCGCCACTCGACGGCGGTCTTCAGCGCCAGCGTGACGAGCGCCAGCAGCGCGAGCAGCGAGGCCACCGCGAAGGCGGCCACCGACTGGTACTCGTTGTAGAGGATCTCCACGTGCAGCGGCATCGTGTTCGTCTGCCCGCGGATGTGCCCCGAGACGACCGACACCGCGCCGAACTCGCCCATCGCCCGGGCGTTGCACAGGATCACGCCGTACAGCAAGCCCCAGCGGATATTGGGCAGCGTCACGCGCCAGAAGGCCTGCCAGCCCGTGGCACCCAGCGTGAGCGCAGCCTGCTCCTGCTGGCTGCCCTGCGCCTGCATCAGCGGAATGAGCTCGCGCGCCACGAAGGGGAAGGTGACGAAGACGGTGGCGAGCACGATGCCGGGAACGGCGAAGATGACTCGGATGCCGTGCTCGGCCAGCCATGGACCGAGCCAGCCTTGCGCGCCGAAGACGAGCACGTAGATGAGCCCGGCCACCACCGGCGACACCGAAAACGGCAGGTCGATCAAGGTGACGAGCACCGTCTTGCCGCGGAACTCGAACTTCGCGATCGCCCAGGCGGCGCAGACGCCAAAGACGAGGTTCAGGGGCACAGCGATGGCGGCGGTCAGCAGCGTCAGCCGGATGGCGGCCCACGCGTCGGGCTCGTGCAGCGCAGCCCACCAGGCGGCTACGCCCTGGCGCAGCGCTTCGGCGAACACCGCTGCCAGGGGCAGCACGAGCAGCAGCGCGACCCACCCCAGCGCGAGCGTCAGCAGCAGCACGCGTACCCATGCGGCCTCGCGCGTGGCAGGCGTGGCAGGAGAGAGCGAGGTGTGGGCGCTCATGCCGCCCCTCCGGACGCCCGACGCCGCTGCCAGGCCTGCAACGCGTTGATCAGGCCGAGCAGCACGAAGGAGGCCACGAGCATCACCGAGGCCACGGCCGTGGCCCCACGGTAGTCGTACTGCTCGAGCTTGCCGACGATGACCAGCGGCACGATCTCCGAGACCATCGGCACGTTTCCGGCGATGAAGATCACCGAGCCGTACTCGCCCACGCCGCGCGCCAGCGCCATCGAAAAGCCCGTCAGCAGCGCTGGCACGAGTGCCGGCAGCACGACGCGCCAGAAGGTCTGTGCCCCGGTGGCGCCCAGGGTGGCTGCGGCCTCCTCGAGCTCGCAGTCGAGTTCCTGCAGCACGGGCTGCACGGTACGCACCACGAACGGCAGCCCGATGAAGACGAGGGCCACGACGACGCCGGCGGGCTGGAAAGCGATCTTCAAGCCCAGCGGCTCGAGATGGCGGCCCACCCAGCCGTTGCCCGCGAGCAGGGCCGTGAGGGCGATGCCGGCCACGGCCGTCGGCAGCGCGAAGGGCAGGTCCACCAGGGCATCCACCAGTCGACGGCCCGGGAACTCGATGCGCACGAGCACCCAGGCGATGAGCGTGCCGGCCAGCACATTGACGGCGGCGGCCAGCAGCGCGGCGCCGAAGCTGAGCCTGAACGAAGCCAGCACGCGCGGGGCCGTTACCGCCTGCCAAAACTCGTGGGCGGTCATGCCCAGCGTCTTGACCACGAGCGCCGACAGCGGGATGAGCACGACCAAGCCCAGGTACAGCAGCGTGAACCCGAGCGTCGGCCCGAAGCCGGGCAGCACGCGTGCTGCGCCGGCTGCTCGGCCGCTCACGGTGTGGCCCGCTGGTACAGCCGATCGAAGGTGCCGCCATCGTTGAAGTGCACCTTCTGGGCTTCGGCGAGCGAGCCGAAGTAGTCGGCCACGGTGAAGAGCCGGATCGGCTTGAACGTGGCGGCGTGGCGCTCGAGCACCTTCGGGTCACGCGGGCGGATGGCGTGCCGTGCAGCGATCTCCTGGGCCTCTGGCGTGTACAGGAACTCTAGGTAGGCGCGGGCCAGGTTACCCGTGCCCTTGCGGGCAGTCGTGCGTTCGACCACCGCCACGGGGTTCTCCGCCACGATGCTCGCCGAGGGGTGGACGACGTCGACCTTTCCGGTGCCGAATTCACGATCGACCGACACCACCTCCGACTCGAAGGTGATCAGCACGTCGCCGATGTTGCGCTGCAGGAAGATGGTGGTCGCGTCGCGGCCGCCCTTGCCCAGCACCGGTACGTTCTTGAACAGCTTGCCG
>JBDKFA010000075.1:0-2659 GCA_039798945.1 Pseudomonadota bacterium | reverse complement strand
CAAACTTCGACGCCAGGATCGTCGTGATCGCCGCCGTCAGCGTCGTCTTCCCATGGTCCACGTGACCAATCGTCCCCACGTTCACGTGCGGCTTGGTGCGCTCAAACTTGCCTTTTGCCATCACAACACTCCTGACGGAAACACAAACACGGCCGGCCTGACCGGCGCTCTAGACTTGGTGCCCATGACGCGGATCGAACGCGTGACCTCTCCCTTACCAAGGGAGTGCTCTACCACTGAGCCACATGGGCATCGGCACGGGACTGGGCCCCCTGCGGGCACCCAAGCCGGTGTCGACGACACAACCGCCACACCCCAACCGGCGAACCGGCTGGACCCTTCTGCAAGCCTGGAGCGGGAGACGGGAATCGAACCCGCGTCATTAGCTTGGAAGGCTAAGGTTCTGCCATTGAACTACTCCCGCCGGCAGAAAAACACATACTCGGGCCGAGGATCGCGTCGGTTCGAACGGATGGCCTCCCGGACCGAAGACTTCGTTGTCGTTGACCGTTCCTGGTCGTTCTGAGTCGTTGCTGATCGTTACTGGTGGAGGAGGCTGGATTCGAACCAGCGTAGGCGTAAGCCAACAGATTTACAGTCTGCCCCCTTTAGCCACTCGGGCACCCCTCCACGCGGAACCCGCGAGTCTAGCACGGTTTCATGAAGTTGCCCACCAGTCCACACAGTGCGCGGTGCTGAGGAAATGGCTGCCGTCGGCCATGAAGGCACGCTGGAAGTCGTGAGCCGGGTGACGCGTGCGCCACACATGCCCCGCGGGCGGTGACGCGCCGACGGCGGCATCGAAGAAGGCTTGGGCCCGCGCGCCCCACAGCAGAAACTCGGGAGCGTGCGTTCGGCTGCACAAGACGCGAATGATCTCCGAAGTAAGCGCTTGCCAACCACACCCCTGGTGGCTGCCGGCGCGCCCCTCCTCGACGGTGAGCACCGGGTTCAGCAACAGGACCCCCTGGCGGGCCCAGGCGTCGAGCCGGCCGTGCGCCGGCGGAATCCACCCGGGGCGGTCGGCGGCGAGCACGGCAAAGATGCGGCGCAGGGACGGCGGGCGGCCGCGCGCCGCCGAGAACGCGAGGCCATCGGCGTGGCCGGCGGTAGGGTAGGGGTCCTGGCCGAGGACGACGGCGCGCACGGCCTCAGGGGCTACGAGCCGCAGCGCGCGCAAGGGGTCGGCCGGTGCGATCGGGCGGGTACCGGACACCGCACGCACCGCCTCGACGACCGCGCGGCGGCGCTCGGCCGTCCAGCCCGGCAGCACGGCCGCCCAGGCCGGCGGCAAGGTGTCCAACACCGGGGCAAGGTCGTCGGCGGTCATGGCCATCTGGCGAGTCGAGAGGGCGACGCGGACCCCAAGGCCGCCCGATCAGCGCGCCTGCGCAGCTGCGGGTTGCGCCACTCAGGCACCCGAGTCGGGCGAGCCGGCGTCGAACAAGACCCGCAGTGCCTCGCCCGGATCGCTGGCACGCATGAACGCCTCACCCACCAGGAACGCGTGCACGCCCGCGGCGCGCATGCGCGCCACGTCCGCACGGGCGAGGATGCCGCTTTCGGTGACGAGCAGCCGGTCAGCCGGCAACCGGGGGAGCAGGCCGAGCGTCGTGTCCAGCGACACCTCGAAGGTGCGCAGGTTGCGGTTGTTCACGCCCACCAGCGGCGTCTTCAGCGCGAGCGCCCGCTCGAGCTCGGCCGCATCATGCACCTCCACCAGCACGTCCAGGCCGAGGCCGTGGGCGCACGCTTCGAGCTCGGCCATCTGCGCATCGGACAGGCACGCGGCGATCAGCAGCACGCAGTCCGCACCCATCGCTGCCGCCTCGATGACCTGGTACGTGTCGACCAGGAAATCCTTGCGCAACACCGGCAGCGCGCAGGCGGCGCGCGCCTGCTCGAGATAGGCGGCCGAGCCCTGGAAGAAGCGCTCGTCGGTGAGCACGCTCAAGCAGGCGGCACCCCCGGCCTCGTAAGCACGGGCGATGGCGGGTGGGTCGAAATCCGCGCGCAGCACGCCCTTGCTGGGGCTCGCCTTCTTCACCTCGGCGATCACCGCCGGAAGGCCTGCGGCGACGCGCGCACGCAAGGCGGCTTCGAACCCGCGCGGGCACCCTGCGCCCGCACCGCCGGCCAGCGCCTCGCGGCGTGCACGGACCTGCCCCAGCAGGTCCTCGGCGCTGCGGCGCGCGCGCGCCGCAGCGATCTCCTCGTGCTTGACGGCGACGATGCGCGACAGGATATCGGTGCTGGCCATGGGCGTGCTCAGCCGGCGCTGCGGTAGCGGTTGGTGGCGTTGACGAATTGACTGAGCTTGGCGAGCGCAGCCCCGCTGGCCACGACCTCGCGCGCGCGGCGCACGCCCTCGACGATGCTCGGTGCGACGTTGGCGCAATACAGCGCCGCACCCGCGTTGAGCAGCACCACGTCGCGCACCGGGCCGTCCTCGTTGGCCAGCGCGCGCTGGATGCAGCCCACCGACTCGGTGGTGTTGGCCACGCGCAGCACCCGCGAGTCGTACACAGGCAGCCCGAAGTCGCTTGGGTGGATCACGTACTCGCGTACCTCGCCGTTGACGAGCTCGCCCACCATCGTCTCGCCCGACAGTGAGATCTCATCCATGCCGTTCATGCCGTACACCACCATCACGTGCTCG